>JAWOGQ010000029.1:0-16989 GCA_046496745.1 Candidatus Woesearchaeota archaeon
ACAGATACAGGAAAAAAGAACCTGAAAAGCCTGAAAGAAAGGTTTCCCGAACATAATATAATCGGGTGTTCAGCTGAATCTGAACTGGCACTGAAGGAAGCTGCAAAGCATGGAATGATAGAGTACGTGCCAGGAGACAGATCTTTCAGTGAGAAAGGAGAGTTGACAGATGCCCAGAAGAAAGGGCTTGAATTCATAAAATCAATGCTTGAAGACCAGGGTGAGACTGGTGTCCAGAAAATCCTTGATGCTGCAGTTTTTGAGGTACTGGAATATATTGCAATCTTTCCGGGAGGTGTCAACCGCCTGACTGATTCTGACGGAAATGTCTTGCCGGATTGCTTCCTGATGCCTGCAGATACAACCGCTCTTGATTTTGCATACAGGCTGCACACGGATTTCGGGAAGAACTTTATCAAGGCTCTTGATGTGAGAACAAAGAAACCTGTTGCAAAAGATCAGGTGCTAAAACATAGAGATATCCTGGAAATCAAGACCTGAAACTCTTTGATATGTCAACGTAATACTTGCCATCCTCAAGCCTGAAAACAAGCGGCTCGCGCTTGAAAAGATGGGAAAGATCAAGCTCGTACTTGCCGGGCTTAAGAACTCTTATTGCTTCAAGATCAAGAATTACTGGTGCATCTGAATCGATCTGATTGCCTATGAGATCATAGATGTCTTCTTCTATCTGTTTCTTCTCATTATCACTTAGCTTGATGCTGTCAGCGACTTTCTTTGCTTCCTCAAGCTTCTCTTTCTTGACGAAGAAAAACATCTTGCAGCCGCAACTACAGCCCTGGAGAATCTCTTTTGCTCCATCATCATACATCCGTGAACAGCGTACACATTGATGCGGCATTTTATTTTTTCTTTTTTTCCTGTGTCAGGAGCTCAATCTTGGAGGGATCTTTCTTTATCTCCTTGACGACTGAGGCCGGACCTATTATTGTCATGCCCTGGCGATCTCCCAGAAGAAGATTGCTCAGCAATTTCCTGAATGCTCCCGTGGAATCACCCGGGTCGATGGTTGCAATCTCGATACCTGTGAAATCTGCATTTATCTCTTCCATTGTGGCCTTGATCAGCTCTTTTTCCTCATCACGCTTAAGCCTTCCCTGGAGAAGAACGATCTTATCTTCCTTGGAGATAGTCAGGAGTTTACGTATGCGGCCTACTGAACTCAAATGTTCGATCTCACTGTATGGTACGATTTGTAAAGTAATCATGGTCTTCATCTCGCGATCTTGAAAAGGGTCTCATAGAAATCATTCATGTGATTCCCGTACTTGGCTGAAACACCCACCACTTCGTATTGGGGAAAGGCGTCCTTAACCCTTTCAAGCTTTGCTTTCTTCAGGTCGACCTTGTTTGCAACTATCAGGACTGGGATGTCACGGGCCTGCAGGTTTCCTATGATCGTTATGTTAACCTGGCTCATAGGGTCTATGGTGGCGTCCAGGACAATTATGACAAGGTCCATGTTGTCAAGCCACTTGATGGCGTCGATTATTCCCTTGGTGGCTTCCTTTGCACGGGCCTTGGACTCGTCCTCGTCCATGCCTTTCTTCACGAAGTCCTCATAGTCTATACGGGTTGCAATACCAGGGGTATCAACAAGATTGAATGTCAGCTCTCGTCCCTTTGACTTGATGCTGACCTGTTCTTTTATCTGTATCTCACGGGTCTCGTGGGCTACATTGGATGTTGAACCCATCTCTTCACCAAGCCAGTCCTTACAGATCTGGTTTGCAAGGGTTGTCTTCCCACCATTAGGAGGACCATATAGACCTAGCTTGACGTGTTTCTTCTTCTTGAAGATATTTAGCATGAATTTATTCATCAATCGCCTAAATGTTTTGATCATATAACCACCACTGCTGAATTTTAGGTATTCACTGTGTTTAAATAATTTTCTATGCTGGACAGTCAAAAGAAAGGTTTGAAAGTAAAGTTAAATTCTATTTTTTAGAATTATTTTTGTATATTTTCTGTTTTTTTAAGTTTTTTATGTAAATCATTGGATTTCTTAGAGTTATACGTTTAATTTTTATTAAATTTTTAGTTATTTTTGATTTTATCTATATTCTAAAGGCAATATTAGAAATTGTAGAAAAGCTTTTATATTCTTAGGATAAAATTATTCACATGCTTTACCTGGTACCTACACCCATCGGCAACAGGGAGGATATCACCTATAGGGCTGTAAGGATCATGGGAGAAGCAGACCTTGTTGCATGCGAGGATACAAGGAGGACAGGATTGCTCCTGAAACATCACGGAATAAAAAACAAGCTTGAGTCATTCCATGAGCACAACGAGAAGAGAAAGATTCCAAGACTCATGGAGCTATTGAGAGAAAAAAAGACGATCGCGCTTGTGACGGATTCAGGGATGCCATCTATATCAGACCCGGGAGTAACGCTGGTACGCGCATGCAGGAAAGAGGGTATTGAGGTTAGCGCACTGCCGGGACCAAGCGCTTTTGTCACAGCGATTTCAGGATCAGGGTTTCCGACCCATGCAGTAAGTTTTTATGGGTTTGTTCCAAAAAAACAGGGAAGGCGAGAGGAGTTCTTTCGATCCCTGAAGGACAGGCAGGAAACAATCACATGTTATGAATCACCATATAGAATACAAAAGACCCTTGCGATCATAGAGAAGCACTTGCCGGGATGGCAGGTATGCGTATGCAGGGAGATCTCAAAGAGATTTGAGGAATATGCAATAGGCACAGCAGCTGAATTACAAGACAAGATAAAGCCAAAAGGAGAATTTGTGCTGGTATTACACTCGCAGGGAATGGCCTCCTGACGCTACCCCCCCAGGATATTCGTTCTTTGGGGGCCATTTCCTACCCCTACAATGGAATTGGATGAGAAAGACCTTCGGATAATCGAAGCACTGCAAGAGGATGCAAGAGCTACCATTAAATGGATTTCCCACAAGACCGGGATCAAGCAATCAA
This sequence comes from Candidatus Woesearchaeota archaeon, assembly GCA_046496745.1. GTDB lineage: Archaea > Nanobdellota > Nanobdellia > Woesearchaeales > JACJVW01 > JBNJGT01. Next base: position 2,969 of record JAWOGQ010000029.1, read on the forward strand.
CCGTGCATCAAAGGATGCAAAGGCTAATAAGAGAAGGTGTCATCGAGAGGTTCAGCGTAACCTTAAGCCCTGAGTTCAGTGAACAGAAGATACTCCTTTTTTTAGGTGTTGAAAAACCGCTTCCAAAGCAGGCCTTGCAGGACAAGAGGATAACCGAGGCTTTCTCAGTCTCAGGGGAATACGATCTTGTAATGAAGGTGCATGTCAAAGATATCTCTGAATTCAGCACATTTCTTTCAGAACTAAAAAGCAATTATCATATCATAAGCAGCTCAAGCGTTATCTGCCTTTCATCACTTAAGTAACTTTTCAACACCAGGTGTTATGAATCTTGTCTTCTGGCCGGTATAAGTAACGTGAAGCTCTTTGTGAGCCCGGCTCAAAGCAACATAGAGGAGACGGCGTTCTTCCTCATCCTTATCATAATCCTCTACCTTGATTGCGTCAAGTATAGGGTGGTCTGATGCCTTGCAGGGATAGTTGAGGAAACTGCAGCCTATGGCAAATACGACTTCTGCCTCAAGGCCTTTTATGGAATGGACTGTTGAAAGTACAACCTGGTCAGGTGAAGGGATCTCGTTGCCATCCTCTGATTTGTGAAGGTGCCTGATGTTCCTTTGCTTCAGGTAATCTGAAAGGTCTTTTAGCTGCTTGTTTGTCCTTGCAAGGATGAAGATCTGGTTTCTAGGGCATTCTTTCTTCAGGAGGGTCTTTATGACAAAGTCAAACTCTTCTTCCTGGGTATCGAACTTTTTCATGCTGGTTGTTCCGCCGTTTCTCGTGCTCTTGAGATCTGGAAGTTTCATGGGTTTTATTGCTGAGTTTATGGCGTTGACTATGCGCTCTCTTGAACGGTAATTGTCGGTCAGGCTTATCACTTCTGAATCTTCATAGCGCTCCGGAAACTCAAGTATGTATTTTATCTTTGAACCGCGCCAGCCATAGATGGACTGCCGGGGGTCGCCAACACAGAAGAGGTTACTGGGAGCTAGTATGTCAAGCAATTCCATCTGCTGTGAATTGACGTCCTGGAACTCGTCTACCAGGATGTGATCAAAAGAAGGAACATAGGAGGGATAAGACCTGAAGAAATTTATGCAGTCCAGGAGCTGATCAGTGTAATCGCGAAGGCCTCTCTTTTGCATGGTGTCGTGCATCTCTTTGCAGATGGGCATCATGAATCCGTATTCCTGCTGATGAAGCTCATCAAAGGGAACATTCTCAAGCTTGCAGAGGTCAATCACTGAAAAACAATCATTGAGAAAGATCATGGAAAGCTTGTCTTTACCCTGCTTTAGTTTTGTCTTGCTGAAATAATTGTTGAGGACATAGTCCATGCTGATGTTTTGCTTTTGCAGGACATGGTTAAGAAGCCTGATCTTGTCCTTGAATGATATGACTGCTGTCTTTTGCTTGTAGATGACATCCTCAAATGTGGAGAGGTATTTCTCGCAGAAAGAATTGAATGTGTGGATAGCTACCTTGTCTGAATCAACACGGTTCTGCATCTCTTCTCTTGCCTTTCGGGTGAAGGTTATTGCAAGAATCCTGCGGGGCTTTACAGAGCGGTAGCGCATCAGGAAATCAATCCTCTTGGTAAGGACGGTTGTCTTTCCTGTACCTGCGCCTGCAACGCACAGGATGTTTTGTGCGTTGGAGATGATTGCTTTTTTCTGGGAATCGTTGTAATAGGAAAGATAGGGTTCAAGGGCAGTGAAGCACTGGCGTTCTTCATCTGTTATGTTAGTTGTAAAGGTGCGCATACTTGCGGGCTGCTTGTTCAGGGCTTCTGCCATCTTTGGATCAACAAGCTCGTAGTCGCCCTTCTTGGTGCGGGTCAGAACACGATAATGGGTGCCTTCTATTGTTGTTACCTCAACAAGCTTGTGTTTCAGGAGCAGGTCTATTATCTCTTCAACCTCCTGGGGCTGGTAGAGTTCAAAATAACCGAAGGTCCGGCGCTTGTCAAGCCTGTTCCTTTTTATTGAAGGGTTTGAATCTATGCCCCGCAAATAGTCGATCAAAAGCTTTTTCCCGACGTTGAAAGGAAGATCTGTGAAAGCCCTGAGAACAGGGATGTATTCGATGCCCATAGGATTGGCTAAGAAAGGTCTGCTTAAATAATTTTTGAACCGTAGGTTGTAATCTTTTTGGCTATTAGGTCACGGGTTTTTTGGTCAAAGGGGAGGTCTTCAATCTCTTTTCTTGTGAAATCAGGCCTTTGAGTGAGAATACTGTGGAACTCTGCAACTTTCTCGATTTCCTCTTTCACCAACCTGCCGGTATCGGTGCCAAGAATCTTTAATGCAGGAAGCTTGGTGATATTGTCTGCGCCTGCAGTAATAAGACGGGAATAGTAACTTATCTTGTCAGACCAGGCGCCTGCCACGATATCTATATGAGGGAATGCTTTTCTCACTGAGCTGATCCACCATTCATAATAATCTATGGAAGGGGAGGATCTGAAGGGTGTACCTGGGTGAGGGTTAAGCGCATAGAAAGTAATCTTATCTATTGAATAGGTCTTCAGATACCTTAGAAGATATTCAAGATCATCTCTTGTCTCACCAAGACCTATGATAAGGGTCACTGCTTTTTTAAGGCCGAGAATGTCGCATGCCCTAAACATGTTTTCAATCTCTTCAAGAGGTTTTGAGGGACACACCTTTTCTCTGAGTTCAGGATTTGCGCATTCAAGGGTCCCTGCAACACCGCATATGTGAGGAAGAAAAGAAGATAGTTCCTCTTCTGAAAGAGCTCCCATATTCAGCCATTGCTTTTCACCTGTTATTGCATGGATGCCCCTGGTAATCTCTATCAATTCATCAAGATCATATGAATCATAACCACCCGAGATGAATTCTATGGGCCAGTTGCACTTATGAGAGATCATAGCTTCTGCATATACTGATTCTTTTCTCCTGCGGGATTTCTTAGGAGAGGTTTTCAGTGTGGACATGTAACAGAAGGTGCAATCCCTTCTTGAACAATACCAGCTCAGAAACAAGGCTCTTTCGAATCTTACCATTACAGAAAAGGGCTAAAAGATTCTTTAAATCATTTTAGAAAATTATATTAATGGCCGGAGGAGGAGAAAAAATATGGATTACAAAATCAAAGATATAAACCTTGCAGAATGGGGACGCAAAGAGATCGAGATAGCTGAAAAAGAGATGCCCGGCCTGATGGCACTGAGGGAGAAGTATGGTACTGAAAAACCGCTAACTGGAGCAAATATCACAGGATGCCTTCACATGACAATACAGACAGCAGTACTTATTGAAACCCTGGTAGAACTGGGAGCAAATGTACGATGGTCATCATGCAACATATTCTCAACACAGGACCATGCTGCTGCTGCAATCGCCAAATCAGGGATTCCAGTCTTTGCCTATAAGGGAGAGAGCCTTGCAGAATACTGGGAGTATGTATACAACTCACTTGCTTTTGAGGACCTGCCTGACCTTATCGTAGATGATGGGGGAGATGCGACACTCATGGTACACAAGGGGGTAGAGGTCGAGAAGAACCCTGCTTTGCTTGATGAAGAGCATGAAGAGGGTGACTTCCAGGAACTCATGAAAAAGCTCAAGGAGATATACCAAGAGGATCCGACTTACTGGTCAAGGGTTGCAGAAAAGATGAAAGGTGTCTCTGAAGAGACAACAACAGGAGTGCACCGTCTTTACCAGATGATGGAGAACAAGACCCTTCTTTTCCCGGCATATAATGTGAATGATTCTGTCACCAAATCAAAATTCGATAACCTTTACGGATGCAGGGAAAGCCTTGCTGATGGCATCAAGAGGGCAACTGATGTGATGGTCGCAGGAAAGACTGTTGTTGTGCTCGGATACGGTGACGTGGGCAAGGGGTGCTGCCAGTCAATGAGGTCTTACGGGGCACGCGTCATTGTTACAGAGATTGATCCAATCTGTGCATTGCAGGCTCTGATGGAGGGGTATGAAGTGCGTTTCCTTGAAGAGGTCCTGGGTGAAGGGGATATCTATGTTACTGCAACAGGAAACTGTGATGTCATAAAATACGAACATATGAGGCAGATGAAGGACCAGGCAATAGTCTGCAATATAGGTCATTTTGACAGCGAGATCCAGGTTGCTGAACTCAATTCTCATGTGCAAAAGGAAGAGATCAAGCCACAGGTGGACAAGTACACTTTTCCGGAAGGAAACTCTATCTATGTCCTGGCTGAAGGACGGCTTGTGAACCTGGGATGCGCTACAGGGCATCCAAGCTTTGTGATGTCAACCTCATTCACAAACCAGGTGCTTGCGCAGATTGAGCTTTGGAAGCAGGAATCAGAGATATCTGTCATGCGTCTTCCAAAGAAGCTAGATGAGGAGGTTGCTGCACTGCATATCAGGAAACTGGGAGCGCAGCTGACAAGCCTTTCTGAAAAGCAGGCTGAATATATCGGAGTGCCAAAAGAAGGACCTTTCAAGCCTGAGCATTATCGATATTGATTTTATTTTTTCAAAATATTTTCTGGTTTGAATATACCTTGAATCCTGTGGGTTCAAGATGTACAGGGTAGACCCCTTTCTGATGGTTGGTCTTACGCATCTTCAGTATCGTAAGTGCCCTGAAGAATTCAGCGACATCCTTTCTTCTTACCATCTGAAGATAGATTGTACCATCACAGACAAAGTCATGAAAACTGTATTTTATATCAGACATCTGGCCTTCTTCACGCTCGTGCAATAGGAGTGTGGTAAGCTTAAGTTGTTTCATGTGCTTTATGAGTTCAGCTGTGGCGCCACGATCACCCAGCTTGCTGTGGGAGAGATGGAGGACCAGTGAGATGGAATCAAGGCACATGCGCTGGGCGCCGAATGACTTGATCTCGTTCAGGAAGGCATTGTCTATGAGTTTCAGGAGAGCTTCTTCTCCCTGGGTATAGTCCACGTCCAGCTTGAGCATGAGAAGCATCCCCTCATCAATAAGTTTCTGGAGGTCAAAGCCATAGCGCTTTGCCTGGAGAATCAGGCTGTCAACATCTTCCTCTAAAGTGATGTAGATCCCTCTCTCACCATACTTGAGCGCGCCGTTTGCCAGGAACTGAAGCCCGAAGGTGCTTTTACCGCTTCCAGGGGTTCCGCTTACGAGAGTGGCAGTACTTTTAGGGATTCCCCCTTCAAGCAGGTTGTCAAGACCGGAAATCCCAGAAGGGACACGGGCGATATAACTATTTGAAGGGTCTGTTTCAGGTTGAGTGTTATTTCCTTCCGGACCAAATCCCATGTTCAACACTTATTAATCTTATTTATCTCAATCGGATAATCGGCACAAAGGACCGGTTTATCCATGGAAAGGTCATTTATCCTTGGTATGAGCTTGATATTGTCAATCTCACCATATTTTGAAACATCATAAGGCACCTGCTTCTCAATCGTCATCCCAGAGGATAAAGGCTCATCAAGCAATTCTGCCTTGTAAAGGCGCTTTCCGATCACCCATACCTGCATTGACTGGATGGGCTTTCCGCGGTTTACGCCTATAAGGGATATCTCTCCTGCTTCATTGTCATAACAAAGAGAGCTTATGTTATCAACAGAGACTATATCAAAGGCCACTCCCTTGCAAACTTCAGTCATGTTTATTTCTCCATGCCCGCTGCTCTCACGCATCTGGTCTCCGAGGCTCATTATGAGGATTCCAAGGGATATAGCGAAAGCAATGAGAAGGAGAGTTGCAAGTAATGGAGACATCCCTTTTTTTTTAATCATACACCATACGACCCCCTCCCCCTATTTATAATTATCGGTCGACACTAAACTCGTTGTTCTGCAAGGTCAGATGGACTTCTTTCTTGGGAAGGACGGTGGGGAAATTGAGGATCTTCAGGTTCAGGTTCTCATCAAGCTGCAATGCTCCACCCATCAGATGGCGCACTGTCATCTCAACCTTAGGATCATGCATTCCGCTTGAAAGCACAAAAAGCCCAACCCCACCTGCCCGGCTCATCTTGGGGATTATGGACTGGAGAAAATAATAGACTGTGTCAGGACTGCTGTACATAAGAAGTGTAGACAGTGAATCGAATACAAAGCGGAATGAATTGAAATTGCTCTTGTTGAATGCTATCTGGACATCTGAGAGTGCGATCGCCATATCAGAGAGGGCAACAGGGCCGCCGATACGCTTTATGTTTGCAGTATCCTGGACATCCTTACTGGCATTAATGGAATACGTGTCCACCCAAAACATCCTGTTCTCTTCTTCAGCCTTGCTGAATCCTTCGCCACCCTTCTCCTTGAGATTCTCAGGAGCATCATCTGTGGTCAGCATGACAGCTGCCTCATTATTCAAAAGACCCTTATTAAGGAACTCAAGGCAGAAAAGACGTGCTTCAATTATGGGAGGAGCTATAAGCAGGATGGATGAACCCTGGGGTATACCTCCTTGAAATACTTCATCAAGACCAGGAATCCTGGTCTGCAATTTTTCGGTCTCAGGCATCTTCTCTGACATAAGAAGTCTACTATTTAAATGTTTTCTGATTTCTCGATTACTGCCCGTACCTTCTCTGATAGAGAGGATAGATCAAAAGGCTTTATTATGTAATCCTTGACACCCAAAAGCTGGACCTTGTCCTTGCTTTCTTTTGAGAGTGGCTTTGCGCTTACAACCATGACAGGTATCTTGCGGAGGCGCTCGTCTTTTTGCAGGTTCATGAAAACCACCCAGCCATTCATCTTAGGCATCATGATATCAAGAAGAATTATATCAGGGGTGAATTCCTTCAGGGTCTCAAGGCTTTCAGGGCCGTCACGAGCTACATTCACCTCGTAGCCTTCTGTCTCAAAGACGTCTTTAAGAAGAGAAAGGGTGTCTTCCTCGTCATCGATTATAAGAATCTTGTATTGACTCATTATGGGATATGATTGATGCAGGACTTTATATATTTTTGGGATTCTTTTCGCGATAGATTTAAGAAAGCAGGAAGAACCTTATCAGATATGCACAGAGTCCAGAAGATATTATCGCAGAGGGGCTATTGCTCACGCAGGAAGGCTGAAGAACTCATTGATGAGGGAAGAGTAGCAGTAAATGGAAAGATAATCACCATAGGAGACAAGGCAGGAGAAGAGGATGAGATAAGGGTGGATGACAAGCCTGTCAGCAGCCAAAAACGAGTGTATATCAAACTAAATAAGCCGGCTGGATGCGTGACTGCACTCAGGGATGAAAAGAAGCCCACGGTGATGGATTACATAGATCTGAAAGAGCGTGTTTTCCCTGTGGGAAGGCTGGATTACAATACTTCTGGGTTGCTTATCCTGACAAATGATGGTGATTTTGCTAACAGGGTGATGCATCCGAGATACGAGACAAAAAAAAGGTATGAGGTCACACCGAACAAACCCCTAACAGAAGATGACATAGCGCGTATCGAGAAAGGTATAAATATTGAGGGAAAACGCACGACACCTGCAACAGTGAAGAAGAAAGGAGATGTATATGAGATAATCATACATGAGGGAAGGAACAGGATAATAAGAAGGATGCTTCATGCCTGTGGATATAGTGTGAAAAAACTTCACAGGACACAGATCGGAAAGATCGGGCTTGGCAATCTTGCAACAGGAGAGTATGCGCATCTCACTAAGAAAGAGATTTCTGAATTCAAGTAGTAAGGATAACTAGGAAGAATACATAAGATTTATATACTAACTTTCAGTAAATACTGAAAGATGAAAAAATTCGAAAAGGAGGTCTATGGCGTTGTTGAAGGCATCATGCAGGATTTTGGCCTGGATGCGCTCAGCGGCAGAATATTTCTAACCCTATTTCTGGCACCAGACGAGATTGCCCTGGAAGATCTTGCAAAAAAGACAGGCTATAGCCTTTCAAGCGTAAGCACAAAAATGCGTTTCTTTGAACAGACAGATCTTGCAAAAAAAACACGAAAACCTGGATCAAAGAAAGTCTATTTCAGCATGGACATGGATATTACTGAACTTATCCGCCATAAGCTTCAATTATCGTTGGACAGGGAGATTAGTCCTCTGAAAAGAAAACTGCCGGAAATAATCAAGAAGCATAAACCGATTATCCTTGCATCTAAAGACGAATCCCAGAAGCAAAAACTCCAAACCCTGGAAAAAATGGTGAGGGATGTGAAGCATGTTGAAGCTGTCCTGAAAAAGACCTTAGAGGATTTATGATGAAAGAAGAGATAATAACCCTGAAGGATGTATGGAAGACTTATCGCATGGGTGATGTAGAGGTGCATGCACTCAGAGGCCTCAACCTCTCGATCAAGAAAGGGGAGTTCGTTTCGATCCAGGGGCCGAGCGGAAGCGGCAAGTCAACGGCAATGAACATGGTAGGAGCGCTTGACCTTCCAACAAAGGGAAAGATATATCTTGATAACAAGGACATATCCACAATGAGCGAATCTGACCTTGCGCAGATAAGGGGGAAAAAGATAGGGTTCATCTTCCAGCAGTTCAATCTCATACCAACGATGAGCGCGCTTGAGAATGTGGCGCTTCCCATGATGTTCCAGGGAGCTTCAAAAGAGAAACGTGAGAAAAGAGCAAAAGAGTTGCTTGAGATGGTGGAACTTGGTGAAAGGCTTGATCACAAGCCTTATGAAATGAGCGGAGGACAGCAACAAAGGGTTGCTATCGCAAGGTCTCTTGTGAATGAGCCAGAGGTGATTCTTGCGGATGAACCTACCGGTAACCTGGATTCAAAGACAAGCAATATAGTGATGGAGTTCCTAAAGGACCTTCACAAGAACAAGAAAACAACAATCATCATGGTCACCCATGATCCTGATACAGCAAAATTTGCTGAGAGGGTTGAATCCCTTCATGATGGACAGATTATCAAGACTAGGAGGAAGAAAAAATGAAAAGGTTTTTACTAATACTTTTACTGTTACCTTTTGCTTTTGCGCAAGTACCTGACACTGCACGGATAAATGTGGATCTCTTGAGCCAGGATCCTGATCCGGTCGGGCCCGGCTCAATCGTTGATGTCAGGTTCCAGGTCAATAATATCGGAACTGAAAGCATAAAAGGAGCTATGATTGAAATGACTCCTGAATTCCCGTTCTCAAAGGCAGGAGAGATGCAAAAGATTCTGGGGACAATAAATGCAAGACAGATAGGAGAAGAATCTTATGTGGTATTCTTCAAGCTTCATGTTTCTGAGCAGGCCACAAGCGGGATCTATGACCTTGACATGAGGATATCATTTGATGAAGGAAAGACATACAAATACCTTAACCCTTACAATATAAGGGTGAAAACTGAAGACCCTATCCTTGCTATAGATAGCGTGATAACCGAACCTGAACAGGTCAGCCCGGGAAATGATGTGAATGTGAGCATCGGGCTCAAGAACATGGCTGAGACTTTCTTCAGAAGGATAAGCATTAAGATGGGGCTGGAAGAATTACCATTCTCACCGATAGGAAGCTCAAACGAGAAGACTATCGAGATCCTTGGCGGGAATGCACAAAAATCCGTTGATTTCATCATGACCGCTGATGCGGAAGCGGATTCAGGGATATACAAGATACCTACAACCATCACATTCACTGATGACAGCGGGGAGATAAGGACCACCCAGCAGATAATCAGCCTGCAGGTAGGAAAAGAACCAGAGCTGATGGTGCAGCTTGACAATAATGAGCCATTCATAATAGGTTCCACAAACGAACTAGAGATACGTTTCGTCAATAAGGACACAGAGGATGTGCGGTTTCTTACTGCAACCTTGAGGGAAAGTGATGAGTATGAGATAATCTCTTCAAGCACAGAATATGTGGGGAACATTGATTCAGATGACTATGAGACAGCAGAATACGATATAAGATGCATCAAATGCGAGGATAAGGAAGCTACATTTACAGTGGATGTTGAATATGCAGATGAGAACAATAACCAGTATTCTGATACCTACACCGTGAAGAACAGGGTATTCACGCAACAGGAAGCAGTGGAGCAGGGATTAGTACCAAAGAATAATACTCTTGGCGTGCTGATTGTGATTGCCATTGTTGTGGTAGGTTTTGTCATTTATAGGTATCGCAAGAAACGGAAAAAATGATACTGGACCTCTTCAGGGTTTCACTGCGAAACCTTGCCAGGCGAAGGACCCGGTCATACCTTACAATGATTGGGATCTTCATCGGCATTGCAGCAGTGGTTTCCCTCATCGGACTTGGCGAAGGGCTGCGTACAGCAATAACCAGCCAGTTCGGTTTTCTTGGAACAGACATGCTTACAATACAGGCTAAAGGTGTTACTGCCGGAGCTCCAGGGACAGGAGCAGCCACTCCTCTTGAGCAGGACCTGGTGGAAAGCATTGAAGATGTTGATGGGCTAAAGGCAGTTTTTGGGAGATACCTTACCTCGGCAAAGATAGAGATGGATGACAGTAATTTTATCACCTTTGTTGGATCTGTACCTCTTGATGAGAATCGGCGCACGTTTGAGCGCATGTTCAACCTGGAGGCAGAAAAGGGCAGACTGCTTGAGGATGATGAATCAAACAAAGTAATGCTCGGGAATAATTTCATGGGATCAGGTGATGACCCGATACAGCTGCGGGTTGGTGATGACATAACCATCAATGAAAAAGAGTTCGAGATTGTCGGTTTCATAGAGAAAAAGGGAAGCTTTACTGTTGATTCAATAATCTTCATGAATGAGGATGCAATGAAGGAGCTTTTCAATATCGAAAACAAGGTAGATATTATTGTGGCCCAAGCACAAGATGTTGATGATATTCCTGAGATAAAAGAGGACATAGAGAGGGTATTACGAAAAGAAAGGGATGTTGATGAGGGGAATGAAAATTTCGAGGTGCAGACGCCTGAAGGAACCCTTGAGACGCTTAATTCCACACTTTTTGCAGTGCAGTTATTTGTTACGATCATAGCGCTGATCTCAATCCTGGTTGGAGGGATCGGCATAACCAATACGATGTATACATCAGTACTTGAGAGGACAAAAGAGATAGGGATATTGAAATCCATAGGTGCACGGAATTCAACTGTATTCACAATCTTTCTCATGGAATCAGGATTCCTGGGAATGATGGGGGGGATAATCGGAATAATTCTGGGGCTTTCGCTTGCTTACGGACTTGCAGGGATTGCAAGAGTGGCGCTTGGTGTAGATATGATACAGGCACAGGTTTCCTTGCTGCTGATAGGGGGAGCATTACTGTTCTCATTTTTGATCGGGACAATATCAGGTGTGCTGCCGGCGTACCAGGCTTCAAAAAAGAATCCTGTGGATGCATTGAGATTTGCAAAATGATGGACTTATTCAAATACTCATTGAAGAATGTGGCAACGCGAAAGATGCGAAGCGTTCTTACAACGCTTTCGATAGTAATCGGCATCGCATCAATATTTGCGATACTTTCTTTTGGGCTTGGCCTGCAGTCATACATAAACGAGCTTGCAACAGAGGCTGGAACCGACAAGTTCTTCATACAGGCAAGAGGGATGGGAGCTCCGGGGACAGATGACAGTTTTAGCATATCAGAACAAGACCTGGAGATAGTGTCAGGTGTAAGTGAAGTGGAAGAGATTGCAGGGCTTTACATGAAGGTTGCTGAGATAGAATATGATGATGAAACGATTTACAAGTTCATAGCAGGGGTTGATCCTGACAAACTTGACTTGATAGAGGAAGCGTTCACTATAGATCTCCTGGAGGGAAGGAGATTAAGGGAAGGGCAGAAGAGCAAGGTTGTCCTGGGGTATAATTACAGGGAAAAGCTGTTTGATGAACCTGTGTATGAAGGAGACAAGATAAATATCCAGGGAAAAAGATTCGATGTAGTAGGGTTCTATGAAGAGATAGGAAACGCGCAGGATGATGAGATGGTGTACATGACCCATGCTGCAATGGAGGAATTGGACCCTGAGATAAAATATTCTTATGTTATAGGAAAGGCAAAAGAGAATGTTGACATGGATAAGATCGCCGAGACAATCGAAGAGGAACTCAGGGATGCGAAGGGGATTGAAGAAGGAGAAGAGGAATTTTATGTCCAGACATTCAGCGATGCACTGGAAACATTCAGGACAATAATCGATGTGCTTAACGCGATACTTTTCCTTATTGCATTCATATCAATGATTGTTGCTTTTGTGAATATCATGAACACCATGTATACTGCGGTCATCGAAAGGACAAATGAGATAGGCATAATGAAGGCTATAGGTGCGAGGAACAGTTCAATACTCATAATATTCCTTTTTGAATCTGCATTCCTGGGTTTTATAGGTGGATTACTAGGGATAGGATTAGGTTATGTTATCGCAAGCATCGGAGGAGGTTTTGCTGCAAGTGCAGGTTATGCGCTATTGAGCCCGGTTTTCCCACCAGCTCTTATCATCGGCTGCATAGCATTTGCAACAGGTGTTGGTGCTCTTGCAGGAGTGCTTCCTGCGCGGCAGGCTGCAAACCAGAATCCTGTCGATGCACTCAGGTGCGAAGAATGATAGTTGATAAAAATAAAAAAATTAATTTGATCCGTATGCTTCTGGATCATCATCACCGAAGTCCTCAGAATCTTCTGGAGCTGGTTCTTCGGAAGGAGCGTTAACCTCATCTTTTGAAACTTCTATGTAGGCTTTATCTGATTTTATGGGGCCGTCTGCGTCGCCAACCTTCTCTGCAAAAGCCATCTTACGCAATACTTTGTTTATCCTGATCTTGACGTTGTCGCCTTTCTTGGTATCTGGTACAAAGATTACAAAACCCTTGCGCTTGCAGATGCCGTCGCCTTTTTCTCCTACGGCTTCTATTTCCACATTCAGAGTCTGGCCTTCTAAAACTGGCCGGAAATCCGTATCTCCAAAGTCTTGTCTCATTTCTTAATTTCACCTAATTTATATTCAGGCTATGCCTGATTTAGGGTTAAAATACTTGAAAGTTTATAAAAGTGGTGGTTACTCAATCTTTGGTGGTAAGGTAATCGCATACGATCCTGTTGCTCTCAAAACAGTTGCGGCTGCAACCTTTCTTATACTGTTGGAAATAGGATGAGTCTTGCAGCTTATCCTTCTCGTGTGCTACTGTCTCTATGATAAGGGGCATTGCCTCATGGAGGAAATGGTCTGGTGCAAACCGGGTTATGGGAGAATACTGCTGCTGACGGTAACTTACGGTATGGTCCGGGAGCTCGCCATTGAATCCCTTGTAGAATGCGCATTTGTTGAGGACGCAATATATGTTGTCTATGGAAAGGTCAAGATGTTCTTCAACTGATTGCTTGATTGCCCAGCCGTAAAAGAAGGTCTGGAGTAGATACTTGTGCTCGGGATAAGGGGTGACGCGGTTTGTCTTGGTGTCAAGGATAAGGAGATCGTAACTGTCTGATTTTTCAAGGAAGAGATAGCAATCAGGGTGATAAGATAATCTTATGTTCTTATGGGTATGTGAAAAAGGGGTTTCAGTGTAGTTGTCCGAGGAGGTTGGTTCTATCCCTGCTTGCTCTAATGTCTGGTAATGCACAAGGCTTTCTTTTGGATCAGATGAGAGGGCGTGTATGAAACTGCCTCTTATTGCGGGTATAGGTGTCATGGTCTCTGGATGATAATGTTGCCATATCAAGGAGTCAGGAGGAGCATTGGCTTTTAGTATCTGCAGGAATTCTTCTTCAGGCATGTCTGAGATAAGCTTCTCGATTGTGCAGCCTATGTCGATAGTCCCATTCCTGAAATCTGATAACCATTTCCTGGTGAAGTGAGGGTTTGCACTGAGGGAGAACTCTGAACCACGGATGTCTCCTTTCAGGTTGTTTATGCATGGCATGGAAAAGAAACCATCAATCTTATCCGGTGTCAGTATCCTCTTTTTTTCAAGCTCATCCTGCCAGCGGTATGTCCTTTTTGATAGTGCACGGAAATCATCATATACCGGAGGGTCTGACCTGAAGAGTTCAGCAAGCCTGAGTTCTATGCGCTTGAAACCAAGGCCGTAGAGTGATGCGAATGATGCTGCGGCCTGGTACCCTGCCTC
>JAWOGQ010000039.1:0-23313 GCA_046496745.1 Candidatus Woesearchaeota archaeon
ATTTAACAAGAGAAGAAGCAGAATATCAGGTAAATAACAATAGTGCTTTTGAGTGTGTAGAAGATGCTAGTATGTGGGAAGTTGTAACGTATAATGATGAAATAAAATATCCCTGGACGATCAATACAAATGGGCGCATATATATAGTATGCCTCGGTGGTTTTTATTATTTGTGCCAAAAGATTAAAAACTAGTAATATATCTTACTTGAAATGGTACTCGAAGAGCAGATACAAAAATTAGTGGAAAGCCACCAGGAGTTCCTGGCTTATCCTTTAAGACGTGAAGCATTGGCTGATTTGTTGCATGCACCTGAATCATTAGTCAATAGATGGTATGATTCAAGAAAGGATACAATTGAGATTGAAGAGGGCAGCACTAGTGCTGACAGAATTTTTGCCTGTGCTCTTGGAAGCGATAGCAGATATTCAGACCATGTCATTGAATGCCTTACTGAAGGATCTAAGCAATTTGCAGGACACAAGATAATTTTCAGTGAAGCCGCTTTCGAGCTTGAACCAATCGTCGATATACTGAAGCAGGCTTTTGAAAGCAGGTACGTGGATGACATACTTGAACCACTGAATTCGAGATTTGAACCAAGGCATCATTTTCCAGACGATATCCAGTACAGGCAGGATCATGCTTTTCTAGACAGCCTGAAAAGATCACAGCTTTTCTTCAAGCCATGGGCAAAGGTGAGGGAAAAGGCTAAGATTGAAATTGGAGAAACACCTGTCCTGTATAAAGGAAAGCCCTATATCGCTGAATCAATACATACTGATGACAAGGGGAACATGCTTTATGTTAAGTCAGGAGATGAATATCTGAGTGGACTTTCATTAGATGGTTCGCGGTTGGTTGCAAGAAAGATGCAAAAGGAAAGGCCTGACATATGCCTGGACAGGGTTTATTCAGGTCTTCATAACAAGGTGTTTCCAATAGACCAGTTGTATCTTTGCCAGCAGGATGATCAGGTAAGGGTCATGCAGATGGCAAGAAAGATATACATCCCTGAACTCAAGCAAGAGGGGACAGAGATCTTTTGATTATTTTTCCATCCTACGCAGGGCCTCACCCAGGTAACGGGTGATGCGGCCCTCGTGGCCTTTCTTTTCGAGGCCGTTCTTAAACTTGTAGATCAAGTTGCGTATGAGAACGTATTCTGAAGCCAAGACCATTATGCCTATTGGAATAACAACTATCGCAGGACCAGGAGTTACTGTGAGGATAAGTCCGAAAAGAATGATGGTTATACCTATTATCGTAACTCCTATTCTTTTTATTATCTTTATTGGCCTGACTTTTTTCACATAATAAAGGCTTCAGAAATGATTTAATAATCTTGCGGATATCGCTCTTGTTATGGTGGATAATAAAAAAAATTAGCCAGTGCAGGTTACCCTGGCACTGTCTGTTGCGCATTGGAACTGCTTGATAAGCAATTCGATGTAAAATACTACGGTTATTCCCATTGATACTACCAGTATCCAGTATAGGATCGGGCTTGCAAGCACAATTTTATGGGCAAAGCTTCCCAGTACGACAAAGGCCACCAATGGACATATGAAGCCCCACTGAGTCACGTAGAACTCTGAAAAATGGTGCTTTTTGAAATAGTCCACAAGCAGGCTTATACCAAAAGCCAAGTACCATATCTCAAAGGCAAATGCAAGTCCCATCACCAGGTAGTTGAAGGCGCCCATCTCAAAGCCCAGATGATGTCCCATGTAATGACTTAACCTGAATGCGCTGATAGCAAACAGGGTAATGTTTGGTATCACTATCAGGAAGCTTGGAAGGAACTGTTTTTCTGGAAGCCCATCTTTCTTGAAGTGGCTCTTGAATAGCACGAAGAGCTTGACTGCCAAGAGGAAGACACCCATGGAACCTGAGATAAGTGACAGGAATGCTGCGGTGCTTGCTATTGTAAGATCCTGTGCCATTGCTGCAATCCCTGTCCCAACCACTGTAAGCATGCCTAGTGCAAAGGGATGGAGAAGCCAACCGAAATTTATCTTGTCTATATCAAAGCCTTTCTGGAAAGAGATTGTCAATAGTCTGATCTCGGTCCACATCAGGGCGACGAAGATTGCTGTCCAGAAAAGGAAGGCCGGAAGCATCATTGCCTGGAAATTATCCTGCATGAATGGCAGGAAATAACGGACAGGCCCGATCATCACGTTCATTGTCATAATGATCGAGATGAATGGTGCAAGAAGGGTTGCGTTCCGCAGTGGGTCAACCATGACCTTTTTGTGTCCGCCCTCTCGCATCCAGCTGATCAGCTTTCCTAAAAGGTAGATTGTCAGTGCAATGTGCAATGCTGCAAAAACTACCATGATGGCTTCAAAGCCAAAGTACAATGCGCCGGATTTAAGCTGCCAGAGCTGGGAGCGGGTTATGAGGCCTGCACCGTGCTCGATGGTATACTGCATCAGGACAAAGGGCATGATTGCCACACCTCCTGCTCCAAGAGACATCAAAAATAATAATGGATTAAATTTCATAATTATCCCTCCTATGTTGTTAAATTAGGTGGGAAAGTTGTGCCTTATAAATGCACTTGTGAAGTGAAACACGAAAAAGAAAATCAGCAATAGTGCATGTTTTTGGGAAAATCTTCACAACTCACTTGTTTATGGCTTTCACAAACTCGTCAATCGAATAATTCCCTTTGTGCACATCCTTAGTAAGGAATGAAGCTTCTGCAATGGGTTGTCCTGCAAGCGCCTGCATATCTTTGAAAGTCCTTTTAGCTCCGGACCCATTCATTGTACAGAAGAAAGCGACTTTCTTTAATGTGTTTGGCGTGAGAAAGCTTCTTATGGGACTGGCCATGGTGAATGCCCAGACTGGAGTTCCTATTATGACCAAATCATATTGGCCAGGATTTGATTTTATAGGATTGATCCTTGGCAATTGTTTGAGTGAAGCTTCCTTTCCACTACGCAGGTATCCCAAGGCTCCTTCCCTGTCTTTTGGTTCTGTTATCCTTTCAATGTCAGCCTTCAGTCTTTTTGCAAGTGCTTCTGCCACCTTTCGGGTGGTTTCTGTGCGGGAAAAATAGATTATCAGGGTTTTCATTCTTCTTTGGAGAGAATATTAGTATATAAATTTGCTGCAATGTCTTTAGCAGTAAGTCCTGCAATAGAGCGCAGTTCCTCACAAGTGCCGTGTTCGATGAAAGCGTCAGGAAGGGAGATGGACCCAGCCCCCAGCTGCTCCTGGATTTCTGAGTAGAGTCCGCCTTTGATAGTGTTCTCTTCTGCAATGACATATCTGTCATGGGATCTTATAGCATTGAGGATGTTGTGGTCGATAGGTTTCAGGAAACGGGCGTTAATGACAGTCGCTTCAACCCCCTGCCTTTGCAGGATATCGGCTGCTTTCAAGCATTCCTGCACCATACTGCCTATGGAAATCATCAGGATGTCTTTTCCTTCTCTCAAGGTGGTTGATGTGCCAATCTCTATTTGAGAGGTCTCTCCTTTGGGTCCAGTTCCGCGAGGATAACGTATTGCAAATGGTCCATCATGCTGCAATGCAGTGTCAAGGAGACCCGGCAATTCTGCAAGTGAACCTGGCGCTGAAACAACAAGGTTAGGGATGCAGCGCAGATAGGAGAGATCAAACTGGCCATGATGGGTAGCGCCGTCTTCGCCTACTATGCCTGCCCTGTCTATCGCAAAGGTCACAGGCAGATCCTGGAGACATACATCATGGATGACCTGGTCATAGGCGCGCTGGAGAAAGGTCGAATAGATGGCAACAATCGGCCTGTAGCCTTGTTTTGCAAGGCCTGCTGCAAAGGTCACTGCATGCTGTTCAGCAATACCTACATCGAAAAAACGGTCAGGGAACCTGCGTGCAAATTTGGTGAGGCCAGTACCATCAGGCATGGCTGCTGTGATAGCGACTATGCGTGGATCCTGTTCTGCAAGCTTGCAGAGGTGATCCGAAAAAAGACTTGTGTATGTCTCTTTGGTGCTGTGGCTTTTATGGGGTGGTATTCCATGATACTTTGTTGCATTCTCTTCTGCCGCAGGATATCCTTTTCCTTTCTTGGTCATCACATGGATCAGTTTTGGACCTTTCATCACCTTTGCTTTGTTAAAGGTTGAGATAAGCTCATCAATGTCATGGCCGTCGACCGGGCCAAGGTAATTCAATCCTAGTTTTTCGAAAACAAAGACTGGTCTTGCCAAAAGCTTGAGTTTTGTCTTGAGGTCTTTTAATTCAGACAGGTCATAATTCTCGATAAGATGGTTGATTGTCTTTTTGACTTCATCATAATGCTTGGTCTTGCTTATGCGGTTGCTGTATTTTGCAAGCGCGCCTGTGTTGAGGGAGATAGACATCTTGTTGTCATTGAGAATTATTATCATGTCCTTTTGAAGATAACCAGCATGGTTGATGCCTTCAAAGGCCATCCCTCCTGTAAGGGCACCATCTCCAATGACTGCTATGACATCATAGGATTCACCTGATAGGTCACGGGCGCAGGCTATGCCAAGGGCAGCAGATATTGAAGTGGAGCTGTGGCCAGTGCCGAAAGCATCGTGCTCGCTTTCATTTATACTCGGAAAGGGTGATATCCCTCCAAGCTGCCTGAGAGTCTCAAGACTGCGACCAGTAAGGATCTTGTGAGCATATGCCTGGTGGCCCACGTCCCATATTATCTTGTCCTCAGGCGTCTTAAATGCAGAATGTAATGCCTCTGATAACTCAATTGTCCCGAGATTGGATGCCAGATGGCCTCCGTTCTTCTGGACTGTATCAATAATGTGTTGACGAATGTCCATCAATAGAATTCAAAAGTTGTAATATATAAGGGTTATTATTCCATCATCTCAATCTCGATGTTGAGTCCTTCTGGAATCGGTACACGCATGACAAGCCGCAATGCCCTTTCATCAATCCCGAGGTCGATGAGTCGCTTGTGTACACGCATCTCGAACCTTTCCCAGGATGCTTTTCCATCGCCACATGGGCTTTTCCGGGTGGTTACTCTCATCTTCTTTGTGGGAAGAGGTATCGGTCCCCTCATCTCTACTCCTGTCTTCTCTGAGATATCCTTAATATAGGAACAGATCTCATTTACCTTGTTAATCTCAGTGCTTGCTATCTTAATTCTTGCTTTTTGCATGGTAACCACTTATATATTTTTCACATGATGAACCAAGTTCACCATGAAATTAAATAAAAAAAATTTATTCTTTTTTCACCAAGTCAATGCACATTCCTGCAGCAACAGTTGAACCGGAATCCCGGATTGCGAACCGTGACATCTGCGGAATATCTTTTTGCTTCTCGATGACCAGTGGCTGAACTGGTTTCAGCTTCACAATTGCAGCATCCCCATTCTTGATGAAGTCAGGGTTCTCTTCCAGTACTTCACCGGTTGCAGGGTTCAGCTTTTTCTCGATTGCGATAACCTGGCATGCTACCTGAGCAGTGTGGATGTGGAATACAGGTGTGTATCCTACAGTGATCACACTTGGGTGGTTTAGCACGACAAGCTGAGCTGTGAACTCAGTTGCAACTGTTGGAACATTGTTGGTATGACCGAGAACGTCTCCACGCTGAAGGTCTTTCTTACCAAAGCCCCGGACGCTGAATCCTACGTTGTCGCCTGGATTAGCTTCCTTGTACTGTTCGTGGTGCATCTCGATTGTCTTGACTTCTCCGGTCACTCCCTTACCTTCACGGCCAGGAACTGCGACGACCTTGTCACCAACCTTCATGACACCTGTCTCAACACGACCAACTGGGACTACGCCGATTCCTGTGATGTTATAAACATCCTGGATAGGCAGCCTAAGTGGTAGGTCTACAGGGGTCTCTGGTGGAGTTATATTATCCATAGCCTCAAGAAGGGTTGGACCTGTGTACCAGGACATGTTCTCGGACTTGTTTACAATATTATCTCCTTGAAGGGATGCAACAGGGATGAATGGAATCTCATCTGCCTTGTAACCAACGCTCTTCAGGAGTGTTGTAACCTCTTCTTTGACCTTGTTGAACTTCTCTTCGCTGTACTCGACTCCGCTGATATCCATCTTGTTGACAGCCACCATCAGCTGGCTTACACCAAGGGTTCGCGCAAGGAATGTGTGTTCCCGGGTCTGGGAGTTCACACCGTCGTTTGCAGCAACAACAAGTACCCCTACATCAGCTTGTGATGCACCGGTAATCATGTTCTTCACGAAGTCACGGTGACCTGGTGCGTCGATGATTGTCCAATAGTACTTATCACTGTTGAACTCTTTGTGTGCAAGATCGATTGTAACTCCTCGCTCTTGCTCCTCTTTCAGTTTGTCCATAGTGAATGCGAATTCGAATCCACCTTTACCTAGCTCTTCAGCCTTTTGCTTGAGCTTTCGCATGGTCTGCTCGTCGATCGATTTTGAATCGAATAGTAACCTGCCAACGGTTGTTGATTTACCATGATCTACGTGGCCAATAAATACGATGTTTACGTGCTTTTTGTCTTTAGCCATTATTCACCCTCCTTAGTTTTTATTTGAGGAAATTAGGTCTCTTTATAAATGTATCGGATTATTCCCCCATCATTGCTTTTGTTAGACCTTTTCGTTGTCGGATCTGCTCTAGTGTTTTCTGCTGTAATTCGTCTGGTAGTCGCTCGAATACCTGGTCAATCAATGAAGACTGTCCGCGTCCGCCGGTGGCGCTCCTAAGATCTGAGCTCCAGCCAAACATCTCTGCAACAGGCATCTTTGCTTTTGCTATGACCATTATTCCTTCCTGGTTCATCTCAAGGAGCTGACCTCTCTTATTCGAGACAAGTTTTGAGATCTCACCCATGTATTCCTGGGGTGCTTCTATATGAAGTACCTGGAGTGGTTCGTAGAGTACAGGTTTTGAGGTCCTGATAGTCTCTCTTATACCATCCCTTACTGCAGGATAAACCTGGGCCGGGCCCCTGTGGATCGCATCCTCGTGAAGTTTCATATCCATCAGCTTTATCTTTACACCAAAGCATGGATCATTTCCAAGCGGACCTGCATTCATGACGTTCTCGAACATGTCGTTGATGAGCTCGATCACCTCATGCATGTGTACCTGTCCTCTTGTCTGGTCTATGAGAAGATTGCCGTTGTAGATGTTTTTTACCTTATTTGCAATCTTGGTATCATAGCCTGCGTTCACGAGCTGCTGGATCAGATCGTCGTCTTTTTTCTTGACCCTGCCTTCAGGAAGCTCTTTTCGCTGGACAAGTTTCATTATCTCGGGCTCTAGGGGTTCGGCCACAAAATAGAACTTGTTGTGCTTGTTTGGAGTCTTTCCTTCTGCCTGCTCTCCTTCTTTTGTAACAGTTTCCCTGTAGACTACAATAGGAGGGCTGGTCTTGACTTCAACGTTCTTCTCTGATTTGATCCTGTTCTCTATGATCTCCAGATGAAGTTCACCCATACCATGCAACAGGTGCTCGCCGGTCTCTTCATTGATCTCAATCACGATTGTCGGATCCTCTTTTGCCACCTGTCTCAAGACTTCAACAAGTTTTGGAAGGTCAGAAGGCCTGCTTGCTTCAATTGCCTTGGTTATGACCGGATCAAAGATATGTGAGATCTCCTCGAAAGGGGTCATGTCATCTGCTGTTGTTATAGTCTCTCCGACCTGGGTCTTCAGACCAGCTATCGCAATGATGTTTCCTGCAGGAACATTGTCAACAATCTCCCTTTTTGCACCATTGGTGGTAAATACCTGCTGGATCCGCCCTTTGGTCTTCTCGTTCACCAGGTTGACAGTTGTCCCTTTTATCATAGTTCCTGAGAACAGACGGCCGAATGCAATCTCACCTGCCTGTGGATCGATGACGATCTTTACTACGATAAAGAATAAAGGTCCTTTTGAATCGCACTTCACAAGTGATTTCCCTTCTACTGAATCTGCGTCTCCTCGCCAGATCTTCTGGATCCGGTATTCCTGTCCCTTTACAGGGTTAGGGAGGTGCTCGATAACCATGTTAAGGGTTACTTCGTGAAGAGGTGCTCTCTTTGCCAAAGGCTTGTGGTCACCACTCTCGTATGCATCGATTATGTCCTTGAAGCTGATCTCATTCTCCTTCATGTAAGGGACACTCATTGCCCAGTTGTGGAATGCGGAACCGAATGCGACAGAACCGTCAGCAACATTTACCTGCCATCTCTCACCATAATCTGGAGAGATCTCGCGGATCAGCTTGTTCACGTCCTTGATAATGCTTACAAATTTCTCCTGCATCTGTTCAGGGCTAAGCTGAAGCTCCTTTATCATCCGGTCAACCTTGTTGATGAACAATACAGGCTTGACACGTTCCTTTAGTGCCTGCCTCAGGACAGTCTCTGTCTGCGGCATGATTCCCTCGCTTGCGCAGCAGAGGACAATCGCACCATCAACAGCACGCATTGCCCGGGTGACGTCTCCACCGAAGTCCACGTGCCCTGGCGTATCAATAAGGTTTACCAGGAAATCCTTTTCCTTGTAGGTATGAACCATGTTGACGCTTGCTGAATCGATAGTAATCCCTCTTTCCTGCTCGTCTGAGTGGAAGTCAAGCTGACATGCTTTTCCAGCAAGCTCATCTGACATCATTCCTGCTCCTGCAAGTAGGTTATCTGAGAAAGTTGTCTTTCCATGGTCGATATGAGCACAGATCGCAATATTTCGGATATATTCCTGCTTATCCATGGTCTTCTTGATCCTGTCAATCATCTTTGCCATTCTTACTCCTCCTCCGTATCAAATTCGTCGCCTTCTTTTTCGTGCATGATATAATAGTCATGTACAGTCTTGTAGGAGTGGAGCTCCCTGGGCGAGAACCATAGTTCAAGTTCAGATTTTGCATCATCCTTATCAGATGAAGCGTGGATAAGGTTTGCGACTGGGCGGTCATTCTTATCTGCCTGTGCGAAACTGACATGGGCAAAGTCTCCCCTGATTGTACCGGGTTGAGCAGCCTTTGGTTCAGTTGCACCTACCATCTTCCTGACATTCTCGATAGCGTTGACTCCTTCGATTGCAAATGCGATGACTGGACCTTCTTTGAGGAAACCGGTGAGCAGTGTACGCACTTTTTCTCCTCTTCTTTCAGAAATATCTTCAGTGTAATGTTTCTTTGCAAACTCTTCGTCTGCCCAAAACATCTTCATCCCTATAATCTTGAAGCCTGCATCTTCAAACCGGGTTATTATCTTTCCAGCAATGCCTCTCTTGACACCGTCTGGCTTTATGAGGACTAGTGTGCGCTCAATCATGTGTCTCACCTTTTATATATCGTTTTGTCCATTTCTGCTCCCTTGCTTTCCTGCCGAGTTTGAGCATGTTCTTCTCGCACTTGTTGGAACAAAAATAAAGGACTTTCGCATCCTTTTTTACGTACATCTTACCGAATCCTGACGGGATCTCTTCCCCGCAAAAACTACATTTGACCATTGTAAAACACCTTAGTTGAAATTGCCACCTCTTCCACCTCGTGAAAGTTGCCTGGCTTCGAATTCTGTCTCTCTTAACATGAGAATATCTCCTACCTGTACCGGACCTTTTACATTGCGCCGCAGGATCTTGTTAGCGTCGCGTCCTTCCAGGACCTTGCAACGTACCTGGGTAGCTTCGCCCCGGGTGCCGGTCCTGCCGATTATCTCCTCGACACTTGCGGGCACAGCCTGGGAAAAGGTTGCTCCGGTTTTCTTTTGTTCTTCTTTCTTTGCCATTTTTATTCAGCTTCAGAAATGTTCTTGATTATATTCTTTGCTTCTCCTTCCTTAGTTATGGAAACTGCAGCGGTTCCAAGGGGAAGACCTGCTGCTGCACCGAGTTCTTCTTTGGTACCAACCTCAACACAAGGAACTCCTTTTTCCTTACAGAGAGGAGCCAGGTGCATGACAATCTCTTTTGGATTCACATCATTTGCATAGAGTACAAGTTTTGCAGTGCCTTTCTCAACCGTCTTAGTAACTTCATTGACGCCTTTCTTGATTGCGCCTGTTGCTTTTGCTACTTCAACTGCTTCATATGCTGTATTAACATTATCTTTTTCAGCCATTTTTAATTACCCCGTATTATACCGACTGGAGAGAACAAAAAAAACCTCTCTCAGATTCCTAGGAATCATCATTAGTCATCGGTTAATTGCTTCGAAACAGGGGGTTACTTATAAAGGTTTTGGTTTTTGCATGTTTTTGGAAGAAAAGGGTTTTACGGTAAAGCTTGCATGAAAGCAGGCCTTATCTTCTCCAAAGGATCTTTCTCCAATAGATTATTATCAAGGGCGTACTCGATTGCAACGACACCGGTCCCTATAGCAGAGATCATATCTTCATACCGACTTAAATACCTGAAATAACCTGCTTTCTCTACCGAACGATATATGGTCCCTACCATAAACTCCTGCATGAAGCTATCCCAATCGAGAGGGTTGTCCTGCAGCTGGTTTATTCGTTCTACATACTGTTTTGCGGTGTAAACCCTATCTTCCATATACTGATAAAAAGGGACGAAATTGAGAAATGAAGCAAGATCCAGGGCATAGGGAACCAGACCTTTGTTTTCTGTGTCCACCACTATAAGCTCCATATCATCTGCAAACAGCCAGTTATCAGTGAAAGCATCCTTACTGAATCCCCAATGATCTGATTCTTCAAGTAAGGGCAGGATTCTTAACATCTGGCTAGGATCGATCTGCAGTCCTGAGTTATCTATGTATGTTCCTACCTTACCCCTGAAATCATAACGGGATTGATTATGAGGCATCTTGGCGTGAAGAGTTGCCAGTGTATCCAGGGCAAAACGATACTCCTGCTCCTGGATTTGTCCTGTCTTGATCAACTGGGTCAAGGACATGGCATGCTCGTATGTCATGGCAAAATATTGTTTACCATAATATTCAAAGCAGTTAATTGAGTCAGGTGTGCGTGCCACTCCTTGAAGGAGGGTCCTGATATGATTCAGATTTTGCTCCTCATCTTTCAATGTCTGAAGACTATCACTTTGCTTGAGGATTATATTAAGATGGTGTTCATCAAAAGTGTAGAGATCTACGTGACCACCAGATTCCACAAAAGGCCGGACCCTGGATTCCAATGTATTGTTCTCTTTCGCTGTGTTGATGAGCTCGCGGAGATAGTCCACGGGTCTTTTATTGAAAAGGGTACCTTCGTTTATTGATTCCTGGACAAGCATTGCAAGAGCGCTTTCCCTGTTTCCTGTATCTTCAGTCTTATGTGCAAGTGCTTCATGATATTTACTTTTGTCTATCATTGCACCCTTATAGAGGATGCTGTACATAAGTGGTGCATCAAGATTATTGTCTATTGCGTACTGGACTGCGTTCTGCAGCTTTGCACTTTCAGATTCTTCGAGATAGATACTGATGAGTCTTGCAAGCGGGCCCTTCTGGATCTCGCCTGCAAAGTAACTTTCCTCAAAGTATTGCTTCGCCAATTCCCATTTACTACAACTGTAGTAAGCTAAAGCAAGGTGCTGGGAAATTACCATGTATCTTTCGTATTCGAATTGGAAAAATTCGCAATCAGTTCTTAGGGTATCGTTGGGTATTACCTTGCTCTTCAGATAATCGTAGGATGCTTGAAATAGCTTTGCTACGTTGAGGAAATCCTTGTTCCTTTCCGGTTGTTTAGTTAGAATTGTAGCTGCTAATGCGCTAGGGCATTGGTTTTTGTAGGCGTGATATGCGGCTTCGAATGCTTCAGGAAACCTATCCTGCTTCTGGCAGAGACCTATTAATTCATCATAAATGATTCTGTTATGAATACCTCGCCCTATACAGTCCTGTAAAACCTTTATGGCCTTCTCAGATTGTCCTTTTTCTGAGTAAACCTGCGAAAGATTAATGTATAAGATGGACCCTATTAATTCACCTTGCTCATATTCTAGTGCTTTCTCAATGTAGTGTTGCGCTTCATCCGGCTTATCCTGATTTAATGCATTATTCCCTAGGGTACCGTAAATCATTGCACTTGTTTCATTCCTTCTGATGGCTTCGAAAAGATATGAATCATCCTTCAGTCTATCGGCCATAATTAAATGTATCAATGGATGTGTAAGATTCTCGCGACAAGCCACAGCATACACTTTCTTGGCAATGGACTCTATTTCTGGGGATTCTGCAGTTGCAATCAGTGTAAATGCTAGGAATATGTTTTTTTGGTCGTAGATGCCATTATCCATGGCTCGCTCTAAGAGACCCCATACCTCTTTTGTGTTTTTTTTGTCCTTGAAAGTGGACAGATAAGATATCCCAAGATGAGCGTCATCCATTGTCAACGATTGTTCTATCGAAGAGGGAAAACCAGTGGGCGACCAGATTTCATTTTCAGGTTTAAGATAATTTCTGAGGAATATATTGAGCAATTCTTGGTCAATGCCATATTGCTTGTCAATGGTCATTATTGTTTCCACGGTTTCTTCTGGCTGGTCATTATCGGAGAGAAGGGCAGCAAGAAAACTATAGATCTTGTAGTTTTCCTGGCCAGTTCTTGTCGCCTCTTTGAGGACTCGTATGCTCTGGTCGGGCTTTTCCATATCATAGTAGGTCTTGGCCAGATTGAAATATGTATGAGGAGTTGTCTTTTCTATACGAATGGCATTCTCCCGGATTCGTATTCCTTTTTTTTCGTTGCCCGCGGTTGCATAATCTGTTGCCAGTTGTTCGAGTGCGTCAGGGGTATACTTTTTATACTTCAGCTCTGTGAATTTTCGAATGATTGACTCAAGCATGGGGGTGTTTAATCATATGAGACTTATAAAAGTTACTGCCTGTTAGTGGTATTCTAATTTCAGATTATAAATATTAAACAATTTCAACCGTATTAGAAAACATAGTCCTTTTTTGAAACTCCTTAATGACGGATCGGCACAATGCAAAGTCAAATCTAGTGTCCAAAATCCTTACTTTTTTATAGATTGGTCTATTACCTTCAGAGGGGAGGAACATGGATGATGGGTTAAATGATGATGGGCTAAAAGATGCCATCAAAAATTTCGGGAAGGAGTGCAATTCTCTTGATGAGACCCTGAGACAGCTTGAGGAAAAGCACAAGTTGAATCTTTTCCATATGCATGATAGTGCTGATCTTCGAGGGAACCTGATGCTGGGAAACGGCCTGATAATCTTTTCTTATGAGGGAGAAAATACCGCTGAAAGCAGATTCTATGATGTCAAAAGAGGGTTTTCATATAAAGTGTATGCTGCTTTTATAGAGCTTGAAGAGGAACACGGGATCATAAATGTCCATGGGGCAGGCATCGTTGATATCCAAACAGGCACTTATGATACAAGGGATTCTATCATGCGGGATTTTGTACATACCCAAACAGAAAAATATTTAAGAACGTTAGAATGAGGTATTATAATGGAAACTGACAAAGATGTTAAAAATGTGGTTGCGCAAGTGGATTATCAACTGAAAAATATACTAAAAGATATTTCTGATAAGATAGGAAGCTATCGAAAACAGCTGGATGTTGCTGTAAGAAGTATAGATAACCATATGAAATACTGGCCGGAAACAACAACCCTAAGATCAAACCTGAACACATTGTCCAGAAACGTCAAAGACCTTGAGAAATCCCTGGAGAAAGGAAAGAAGACCAAAAAGCTCAGCCACGATAAACTTGATATCGCCCAGGCCAAGACACGTATGATCATAACGAACCTGAGCACTGTTATAGAAAAACTGCCTGATAAGAAGCAAGCTATCGGGGCAGAGCAGTTCAGGACTGATTTCAATAATCTGGTGACTGAAAAGACTAAGGATCTGAATAAAGCCTTGAAAGAGGTCTATGATGAGATCAATAATGAGCACCTGATGATGGAACATGTCCAGCAGATGCTGAAACAGGCTTTTGGATAGATTTCCGGTCATTTCCTGGAAACTTTTTTAAATAGTTCTTCTGTCGTCTTAGTATGAATTGTAAAGATAAGAACCCTGACTATAAAGCGATGTATGCGTATGTCAAGGGAAGGTTTGACAGGACCAGGCATTTCAAGCATGGACCATTTGATGAGACTTTCTACACCATGCGTGTCTATGAATGCGCAAAGGAACTTTTGGAGCATGTTGATGCGAAGCGAGAGCAGGTCCTTGTTGCTGCGATCCTGCATGATATAGGAAAGGTGAAACTTCGTGCATCACGCATGTTTGGCAATGGTCATTGCCTCTCAGGAATGGGAGAAGAATGGCATAGGCATGCTATCCTGAGTGTTCCAATGGCAAGGCAGTACCTGAAAAAGCAAGGCCATTCAAAGGAGTTTATCGACGAGGTTTGCTATCTTATAGAGCATCATGACATGCGGGGCGATAAGATGGATTATCGCAGCGTGGAATTGCAGGTCATTCAGGATGCTGATATAATAGCAGATGTTGGGTTTGCAGGCTTCATAAGGCCTTTTCTTTTTTGCGGAAAATTCAACAAGCAATCAATCATTGATTCTATCAGATTCATCAAGGGAGATGACCGAACAAAGGAAGTTATGAACCTTGAGGTATCAAAGAAAATCGCGAAGAGAGAGATGAAGATACAAAAAAGGCTCGTTGATGAGATATATAAGGAAATAGACAGCGACCTGTTGGGATAAGCTTAAATACGTTACCTTGATACTTTTTCTTATGCTCGAACAGATTGCAACCTTCGGGTTTGTTGGGAATTATCTGCCTTTGCAACAGCTCTTTGCTATGATAATTGGTGTGATCTGGTTCTTTATCGTATCGCAATACCGATTCAAGTACTGGGTTTTTGGAATAGTTTTGGTTATAGCTTTCCAAGTATCTGAGATGGCTGCAATGGGGGATTCTCCTCTCATAATCATAGATGAGTTTGCGGTCATTCCCCTGATATTCCTTGGCATTCGTCTAAGAAAGGATATTACCTCTCTTCTGCTTGGTATTGGAGGGATCGGCTTGTTCGGTTTGCTTGACTGGCTTAAACCGCTTGGTATCTCTTATCTTGAGTTGCTTCCTGGTGGAATAGTGCTTGATGATATGGGCGCTGCACTTCTTGCATGCGGCATCTTATGGCTGATCATATATATAAGCAATTTTTATATAGGAAAGGATATTTTACCAACACATGATAGTCGTTGATTTTTCCGGGACACTTATTGATGCATCAGTTGTTGAAGAAGCCAATCTCATGAGGTATTCACTGCTTGGCCTCCCTGAACCAACTGAGGATGAGCATAAGCGTTTGCATGCAACCAAAGGGCATTATGATGTCATAAAGGAACGAATTGCTAAGGATTATGGAATAACGGATGATATGGGCATTGATTATGTGCAGAATTATGGTGATGAGATCACGCTTTCTGGGAAGGATGTGAAAACTATTATGATGACTGACCTTTTCAGGAATGCAATGTATCTTGTTGCAAAAAAACATGGAATCTCCATCTTTCGAGAGGGTATGCTTGCCGCATTGCAGGAATTGGTCAACCGAGGCTATAAGCTTGCGATAGTATCCGGAATCCGAACCGACATCATAACGGGTATGCTTTCAATCACTAAGTGTCCTATTAAATTCGATCAGATCCTTGGCCAGGATCCTGTGCTCAGCCGGGATAATTCCGGTTTGCTGGGTATGTTAGAGGAACCGGTAAGCCATATCATAGGAGATAAGCAAAGTGATCTTGAACCTGCAGGAGAACTTGGTGCAAAAACCATCTTTCTGAAAGGAGGACATCCGACAGGTGATGAGAAAGCTGATCATGTGATAGAGAAACCCACTGAATTGCTGGATATTCTGGCCTGATCTCTGAGAGAACTAGTTTCTTTTTCTCATTTTAATGATTTTTTGGAAAACTTATTTTTGACGAAATCTTTTTAACGGACCCCCGAACTCTTCCGGATATGACAGAAAACGTTCGAATCCCAGAGAATACTCTGGACAAAATGTATGAAGTAAGGTATACTACTGAGCCATTTGCAGCTTTAAACGGATACGTGGATCTCATCGAGAATTACTGGATGACAGAACGTAAGAAAAGCCGGAAATGGAAACCTTATGAACCTTTCAGACAAGTGATCCCAAATGAGGGCTTCCTGTTCAACAATGAGCTGCAGGCAAGGGTTGATTATGGGGAGATGCGAAGACTCGGAAGGCTTCTGGAGGTCATGCATCCAAAACTCATAGGTTTCTTTGATACATTGGTCACATATGGCAAGCCTGTATCTGCTGAACTTGATTCTGGAGTCTATGTTACAAAGAAAGAAGACAGGGGAATTGTAGTCAAACCTTTTGACGAGGTCAAACCTGCAGAATACATGAGACTAGAGGATATCCTTTGATTTCCAGTTTCTTTGCCTGTGCCTGTAGAAAATATTTGCAAACACCCATACGAAAAAAGTGAGAAAACCTGCATGTATATCAACTTCGTCAGTATAAAGGGTTTTTCCTTCATATTCTTGCAATTCTATGCGATGGTTCCACACCTTAGCGATCGTGCCGGATTCCTCAGAAATTAGAATCCTGTTTTTGGCATCAATGTCTTTTAGTCTTATGGTATGCTTACCCAAGGGAATACCTAACAGATAAAGATAAAACTCATATTCCTTACCAACCTTCCATTCGTCATCTATCCTTTTGACTGGCTTGAAAGACACCAAAGGGGCACTCACCTGCTGGAGAATTGAGATCTTTTGCAGGAGAGGAAATACATTTTCTGGCGATGCTTCAAGAACTGAAGAGACTTTCACTTTCATGGGAGAAGATTGTGATAACATGTATAAAAGGGTTTTGAGAAAATAATTTAAATCAAGTCCAAATAAATAATCTCATGATACATGACCTTAATCTGGTAAAGGCATTTCATGAGAAATTTGAGGTGCCGGTGCTGTCAAAACCTTCTCTGATCTCCGCAGACCGGGCGAAGCTTAGGTTCAACCTGATGCAGGAGGAAGTAAAAGAATATCTTGATGGCGTGGAGAACAGGGATATTGAGAATGTTGCAAAGGAACTTGCAGACATATTATATGTTGTGTATGGAACCATCCTTGAGCATGGTCTCCAGGATAAGATGGATGAGATATTTGAAGAGGTGCATCGCTCTAACATGAGCAAGAGCTACCATAAGTACAAGATGGTGAAGGGTGAGGATTATCGCCAGGCTGACCTGAGTTCTTTTTTCAAAGAATCAGAAGACTAATCAAGCAAGAACAGTTCTTCGATAGTTGTTTCTAAAGCTTTTGCGACATCATGGGCAAGCTTGAGGGAGGGATTGTATTTTCCTTTCTCAAGGAATACAATGGTCTCCCTTCTAACCCCGACTTTCTCTGCAAGGTCGTTTTGTGTCAGATCATGCTTTGCCCTGAACTCCTTTATTCTTGTTTTCATCTTCTTTCGAATATTGCCATGGATATCACAAATGTCACAATGGTCACAACAAAGACTGCTGCGGTAATCAATGCTATTGTTGAGTGGTTGTCCAGCATAAGGTGTGCTGTTATCAACACACTTAGCCCCAGTAGTGCTGCTACAAAGCCATTGAATCCTGCCTTATATGCATTCTGTGCCAGTCTCTCATCACTGGGCGCTCCGATTGCAAAGAACGCAAAAAAGCCAAAAAAACCAAAGAGCCCAGGATTGTCTGTAAATAGGCCGAGAAGTCCCAGAAAACCAAACAGTCCAAATAATCTTGCTTTGTTCATTCTATCCCTCGTTTCCAATATCTTTTTTGATAAAAGATCATCGTTGCAACCATTATTACATAGATTATTGTTATTACCGCGTTGACGCTAAATACCACTATCTCGAAATGGTTGAGCCAAAAGATCAGGAGAAGGGTTATAAGAGTAATTACCCAACTATAAGCTGCTGCACGATCAGCAATCTTTCGTGTCAGCTCATCCTTTGCCGGACCCTGCTTTTTCTTTATTGTGTTGACTACACCGATTACAATCATAATCATACCTATTGTTATGATTCCACCCTGAGCAATCTTTTCAGCATAGATGTCAAAAGCAGTCATCAGGATACCAATCATCATGATGATTACCCCAGCTATTATGATTATCATATTCTGCTTATTCTCCATAAGTCTCACCTATTTAAAGTTGATTTTACCTACTATCAATGTGTTGAATGTAAATATCATAGTGCCTCCCTCTCAAGTTTCAGATTTGAGATTGATTTCACGATGGCGCCGCCAAAAAGGGCTAGGGCCATGAACCAGTTTATCTCAAGATTTTGTGCGAGTGCAGAGGTTATTATCTGGTAGGCAATGCCTATGGCCAATACGATAGACATGAACCAGCTGGCATTTCTTTCTGCCAAGGCCTCAATCTTGAACTCGCGCTCATCGCGCTTCAATGTTATCATTATGTGTGTCACATCCACTAAAAGGAATGCTGCCCATAAGCCGGTTACCATCAACCGGGTTTCATTGGTCCAGTAGGGAAGTGCCTGAAAGCTTATGAAAGGGAGAATTACCACGGCTACGTACAGCCATCCCTGCCAGGTTTTGGGGGAGATGCCCCATCCACCGTATTTTCTCCTCTGAAACCATTCAGCTTTGCCAATCATCGTATCACCTGTTAAGTATATTTAACTTTATGTTAGAAATAGATAACATAACTAGTATATAAACTTTTTTATTCAAACCCGAGAATCAGGTAGATTATTATCATAAGCGCAATACCAAGAGGGATTCCTATGAATAGGGAAAAGAAAATGTAATGGCGAAGGATCTCGGTGACTACAATACCGCCAATCAATCCTCCAACCAAGGCAAACAATATGCGTTTCATTTGCAGTCTGCAGGGCAGTTGCTTGACGTCTCAGCGCAGGGACATCCTGAACCGGTACATACAATGGCCTGGCAAGTCCCATCCCCGCACATGTCCACGCAGATATCGGATGAGATGTTGATCACACCATCATCTGTGTGGCATTGCAAAGGTCCTCCTTTCAGATCAGGGTAGAGGACTTCGTATCCTGCATTTTCACAGTCGCTTTCTGTGCTGATCTCGTGGGTTATCTTTTCTCGCTCTTCAGGCATTTTTTCTTTTGTTATCTGACTGAGCTCTTCGGGCAACTTCTGTTCAGTCACTTCATGAAAACCGACGCGCTTGACCCTGTCTCCTACCACTATCGCTTCAACTGCATAGCCTCGTATGCCGTCCTCTGCTGAATCGAATTTACAGAGAACCTCAAAGCACTCTGGGTTCCTGATCTGTACACCGTAGGGGTCATTGTACTGATCACATATCTCTTCATCAGTTTCCATGATGGTGTGGCAGAACAGGTTGTTCCCTGAGTGATTCAGGTAGTTGTGGTGGGATGTTATGAAGTCGCGAGCTACCTTTTCTGCTATCTCATTCTCGAAGCTTATGCTCTTCTGAACAGTCTGACTCACACTGGCTCCACCCCAATAATGGTTGAAGCCTACTATTGCAACAATTGAGACTGATATTATTAAGACAATAAAGACTGCTGCTATTGCAAGAATGATTGCGACAGCACCATTCTTTTGGGTTTTCTCCTGAGTCTTCTGTTGGGGGTGTCCTGGTATGATAATGGCTGCTACTATATACAGGAATATGCCGGTCCCTATACTAAAGACTGTAAGAAGCACCCATAAAAGCCTTATAATGGTTGGATCAATCTCAAAGTATTCACCAAGTCCACCGCAGACTCCTGCCAGGACCTTATTATCCTTGCTTTTCTTCAGTTGCTTGTTTTTAACCTTCTTGTCTTTCATGATGTAGTAGATCAAGACTCCCACTATGTTGAGAAGAACAAGTATCAATATCCAGATAATCTTTTCGTTGGTCTCCTTATTGGATTTGATAACATCCACTAAAGCCCAGATCCATGCTCCCAAGACAAGAAGACTTGCCAGCAAGGAAAGGGTCAATGCCATGGAAAATGCAAATATGTTCATTTTATCACCTTTTCTTTTCTTTTTATGACCAAAACAGTCATCAAACTGAGTGCTGAATAAATAAGCACCCAGGGAAGGAAGCTGGGATTGAACACAGTAAATGATAGAATAAGGTATAGTGTCGCTATCGAGAGAGGTGTAGCATAGAGCCTTTCAGTCAACAAGGCCCCAATACCACTTACAATTACTGTAATCAATGGGAATCCCAGCATTAACATCACAAATGTCATTGGTTTGAATAAGAGACATATATTTATAAATAAACAGAAGCATTCTTATATAGGATTCCTCCATATCATTTAATAACCAAAAATCATGTGACCGTTCAATGTTAACTGCCATCATAATTGAAACTGCATATGTACTATTTGTGGTAAGTTGTGCTTTTTATATTGCTTACCAGAACGGGCGCCTTTACTCTTTCAGCAAACACGACGGAATAAAGTACATGGGACTTGCTTTCCTCTATCTTGGAATAGGATTCATATTCAGATACGGTCTGATGCTTATAAGAATAATTCAGGGTGATCCCACCATCAGTACATTCGGAATCCTGACTTGGTTGATGGAGCTTTCTTTGGTATTGCCTGGTTTTTTTCTCTTGTACAGCCTCATATGGCGAAGGATCCTAAAGCACAATATTGGGTATTGGCTAATATATCTATTGGCTGCAGGAATTGCAGCACTGGACTGGTATATGCAGGACATGTTTTTCCTTTATGGCAGCCAGATTCTATTGTTCGGAGTAGCAGCAGTCATAAGTCTTAGCAAGTACCGCAAGAAAAAGAGTAATTACCAACAGCTCTATTTCATTACGCTTGTACTTCTACTGTTGATTTGGATCATAAATTTTGTTGCCCAATACACCATCGCATCATTTCCGTTGATGCGTATATACGCATATCTCCTTACAATCTCGGCATGCGCCATATTTGTTTACGTAACAAGAAAACTTACGCGTGAATTCAGATGAAAAGAAAAAGGGAACGGCTTGAGGTAATACATGACATCCTTAGTACTGTACAGGATAAGGGAGAGATAGGCCCTACCAGGTTGCTCCAGCTTTCCAATCTTTCACCCCAGATGTTCAGGGAATACATGAATGAGCTTGTAAAAAGCGGTTTGCTTGAGATAAAAGAAGAAAAAAAGAAGATGTACACGATCACAGATAAGGGCTATACCTTTCTGGAACGCTATAAGATATTTTCCAATTTTGTCGAGGAACTGGGGCTTAATTAACCGAAAAATCTATTCAGCCAGGATATGAACTTCTGGATCAGATTTGAGCTGATACATTCACTATTAGCATTGGTCGAACATTCATAATTGTTGTTAGGGGGAGACCTAAGTAAAGCATTATATTTTTAAAGTATTAAAAGAATTATCGTTGGAAAGGAGGTCAAAAATGAAAAGGATATTACTTTTACTGGTTATAAGCATCACCCTTATCGGGTGTCAGCAAGACTCTGAACAAGACACTGAATTGCCAAACCCTGCATCTGAATACTGTATTGAGCAGGGCGGTAGCCTTGACATAAGGGATACTGAAGATGGTCAGGTTGGTATCTGTATCTTGCCTGATGGCACTGAATGTGAAGAGTGGGCTTACATGAATGATGAATGTCCAATCAGCAGTTTTGATGAATGCGTACAGGCAGGAAACCCTGTGATGGAGAGTTATCCCAGGCAATGCGAGGCAAACGGAGAGGTCTTTGTTGAAAATCTCTCTTTCGAAGAGAGGTGTGAAAACCTCTATGAAGGGGAATGGCTTGATGAGCACCAGGAATGTGAAGGCATAAGCGAAAATCAATGCCAGGAGCTTGGAGGAAGCTTCGATGATTGCGCCTCTGCATGCAGGCATGACCCGGATGCTGAGATATGCACCAAACAATGTGTATTTGTCTGTGAAGTTGGCTCTGGTACTAATGAAACAGAAAGCGATAACACAAGCAATGCAGAACTGTGCAGGGAGAACGATGGAAAATGGCTTGATGAATATCAGGAATGCGAAGGAATACCTGAGAGTGCCTGCACAGCCAATGGAGGTAGCTTTGATGGCTGCGCTTCAGCATGCAGGAATGATCCTGACGCTGAATTTTGCACCATGCAATGCGTACCTGTATGCTCATGGTGATAGATATGCGTGAGCGAAGCGTGACAATCGATATGGACACGTTAAAGGCATTGAGTGTTGATGCGCGGCTCTCTGTGCTCAAGGCTTTGGGTTCGAAAAAGATGACCCAATCAGAGCTTGCAGAAGAGTTGTCGCTTTCAACTGCAACACTTCACGAGCACCTTTCAAAACTTCAGAATGCGGGTCTTATCGAGAAGGAAGAGACAAAAAGGAAGTGGAAGTATTACGCTCTGACACGAAAGGGGAAGGATATAGTGGAACCCAGGGAAAGAAGCGTGATATTCGCTTTGTTTGCATTGCTTCTCATGGGATCGTGGAGTGGTTACATGTTCCTGAGGCAATTCTTCTCGGAACCGCAGCAAGAGATGATGATGGCGCGTGCTGTGCCTGCTGGACCGGATATGTTATGGGGTTATGTCTTTTTTATTGCTCTGCTACTGATAGGCATCTGTGCTGGTTACCTGATCAAAATCTATGAGGTGAAAATATGAAAAATGATAAGACTTTGCTGGTGCTGAATCTTTTCATCGGCGTAATAATACTTGCAAGCATTTTCATGCTGCAGGAAAAGGAAGAGAACACTATCACTTTGACAGGTAGTGCTGAAAAGGAGGTCATGCCTGATACAGGAGTCCTGACATTTTCGGTTGTCACGCGTGATTCCAATGTGAGCCTGGCAGAAAAGAGAAATACAGAGATAAACAACAGGATAATGGAAACTTATAATGCAACCACAAGCAATTACCAGATATCAAGGCCGTATGATTATGAAAAGGGATTGCAGAACAGCACAGAGTATGTTGTGAGAAATACTATAAAAATCCGAACTTCAGAGATAGACAAACTTGGAGAAACTCTCTCAGGTGTCTTGGATCTTGGCGCAAATGAAGTCCAAAGCGTGAGGTATGAACTGTCTGATGAAATGAGGGAATCTGTCCAGGATTCACTCATGGCTGAAGCTGTAGAGGATGCTAAGGGAAAGGCTGAAGAGCTTGCAAGCCTGAGCGGCGAACGCATAAAAGGTGTAAAGCGGATACAACCGCAAAACGGGAACTACTATCCTATGTATGATAGTGCTGCCCGCGCTGAAAGTGCAGATTTCAGGCCTGAGTCACAGGATGTGACATATTCTGTGAACATCGAATACATCATTTAGCCGGACAACGTCCGGTTTTTTTATCATAATCCATAAATAAATTGCTATTCTTCTTTGATCCATGAGCTATATACTGAAAGGACCAATCCAGATGAGTGATGTTGCAAACCTTTTGACTAG
>JAWOGQ010000063.1:0-15920 GCA_046496745.1 Candidatus Woesearchaeota archaeon
ACTAAACGTCTTCAGTTTGCTGACATTCTATTGCAGGATCTGAATTATTCACGCAGGCTAAAGCGTTGTAAGATCGATAGTACCAGTATAATTGAATATATTGCAGATCTGGATAATACCCTCAGCATTGGTAGGAAACATCAACTGAAAACACTTGGAAAAGTGAATAACCTGCATAAACTGCTCGAGCAGTTAGGGCAA
This sequence comes from Candidatus Woesearchaeota archaeon, assembly GCA_046496745.1. Taxonomy (GTDB): domain Archaea; phylum Nanobdellota; class Nanobdellia; order Woesearchaeales; family JACJVW01; genus JBNJGT01. The sequence goes on from JAWOGQ010000063.1 coordinate 202, forward strand.
AAGAAAAGAGTTTGGGCTCTGATTGACATCGTCAATTATGATTTACCACAATTCACTGATAGTGCTAGACAAATGGCAAATTTTTTGGTTCGACATCAGAATGTTGATGCAGGTGAGATCCTCACAAATATGGGTGCACTGTATAAGTTCAGGGATGGTACCTATAAGAGCAGGTTACTAAAGAAGGAAGATCCCGTGGAAGCAAAACCTATCCTTAGCAGAAAGGGAGAACAAAAAGTAGTAGAAGAGCTCAGGTACAAGGCAAGGTTTGCCAGGTATGAAACATTTACTAACACAGTCGACGATTTGTTTCTTGAGCCTCTCGAAGAGATGATTGGAGAGAAAGTGGATTCAATCACATGGACAGAGGACCTTATCAATACAGTTACAGCCTACTACAGCATCGAGGATATGGAACTTGCACGAATTGTAAGCAAGGTAATGAGACATTACATGTTCAATGAGGACAATCTCTCTCTGGAAGGCAATTCCACCTTGGAAGAGAAGTTGGGGTCAAAGATTCATCTGTGGAAAGAAGGTCACACTTCTACCCATCATTGTCCCAGAAAACCTGATCTCAAGAGAAAACTGGAATCTGACCTTGAACATGAGTACAAAGAATTTTCAAGATGCATACATGCAATAACTGACAAGCACCAGATACCCGACAATGCAAAAGAGGCTGAAACAATCTATAAAGATGCTATCAGGCAGATAGGCAAAGAACAAAGAAATATCGCACAGGAAGCAAAGAATCATCTGACCAAGATAAAGCAGGGTACAGGAGCGCTCCATAAAGGAAACCAGATCACTTTCTATGATTCAAAAGATTTCATGGAATCCCTGCAGATGGGCAATGTCACAGGTTCATGCACTAAACTGATAGACGGGGCAAAAAGCTTTGCAGCCTTTGTCAATACGATTGATGACAATAAGAAAGTAGTGTACATGGCAGACGAGAATGGCACAAAAGTAGGAAGAACACTGGCAGTGTTGACAGATATGGGTATTGTCACATACAATCCTTATGAGAGTACTATGTGTGATATCAATAAAGCCTGGCTCGACCATTTCACACAATACGCACAAAAAGTAGGTGTTCCTTTAATCATCCCTGCAAGATTTGCTGAAGGAGGACTTGCTAAGCACCTTGGTAAGACACAGACAGTGGCTCCCCTGATTCACAAAGCAGTCTGTCCGGTCTGGTACGATGATGGCATAGGAGATGTCCAGATAGTAGAAGAAGGTTACCGGCCAAAATTTTCTGCCTATGTCATTGATTAGCCCCATAGTAATGCAGTCTATGGTGTTCTGATGATATTGATTATTTCATATATCTGGGTTATTTCATCTTAGAAGATAGGCTTATTTCTAGTATTCTTATCCCCTCTCGTCGGGAAAGTAATAGATAAGAGTAAGTAATTTATAAATAAAATCTTGTAAAAAACAAGTAAAATTAAAGAAAATAAAGGCCATAAGTAATGGATTTTTCAAAATTCGCCAAAAAATAACATAAAGTAATAATGCGTCGGCCGGGAATCGAACCCGGACCCGGCCCGTGGCAGGGGCCAATTGTACCATTCAACCACCGACGCATGGGCCCACCCGGACTCGAACCGGGGATCAATGCCTTTCTGAGTATAGCGGCAATCGCTACCTTGTAAGGGCACTGTCATAGCCACTAGACCATGGGCCCGCAATAAAAAAGAAAAAAGGGGTATTTAAAAACCTTTGGGTTCTGGCATGGTTCGTCGCACTTCCATGGGTATGACTCCCTCTGCAAATTCCCGCTTTGCAATCTCAATAGGATTATACTTGAGAGCCTCAAGTTCTTCCTCTGAGAAATCAAGCAGCAGGGGAGAGCCCATTGCGATCTGCAATGCCCTTGACCCGACCATTCTGGCTTTTTCATACTTGGTAAATTCCATTCTATTCCTCCAGCTTGGCTCTGAGTTCCTGGCATTTCTCAGTTGCTTTAGTAAGCATGAACTCTATGTCTTCGCTGGACAAAGCACCATCTCCACCCTTCTGCAGAGCGCAGATCCTGCCATCTTCCAGTGTAGCCACAGTGAGCCTCTTTTCAAGGACAGCCTCTTCCTCGAGAGTTGGATCTATGATGAAATTGTCACCAATCTTGATCACAGTCACTTCAATGGGAAGGCCATCAAGTGGGATCTTCTCATCTGTCTTGTGCTTGTAATCTATGCCATCCTCATTATATGTCGGGAATCTTGCATCCTGGAGTGCGGCAATAGCAGCCAGTGCAGCAGCATCGCGTAGATTGCCTGCATCATTTATGCTGCAGATGTCAATAAAGATCATCCAGACCTTTTCACCTTTCGTGATGCATAATTTTTTGGTGTCTATCACACCGCTTTCCCTGATTCCCCTGTCAACTACTCTTGCAAGCTCAACAGCCTGGATCTGAGGAGGACCTGGTTCGAATCGCGGGTTTGAAAGCGGAAGCAGTTCCACGTTCACCGCAATATTCCCATTATCAGGGGTGTCAGGATAAGGTCTTTCAACAGACATCTTGACTCCTGCAATGACCTCTGTTTCTCCTATGAGGACACGCGCTGAACCTTCTGCATTTGGTGTTGCGCCTTTTTCAATTTTTACTTCCCTGAACTCGTCAAATTGCCTCCTGTCAAACCGGAAGCCCTTTGTTAGCATCTGATCGATATGATTACTCATTTTGCACCTCATACTTCTTTTTCAATGCCTCTTTTTGGACCTCATATAGCTTAGGTGCTACTTTCTTGCCAAGCTCGATAGCTTCACTCATCAGTTCCTTCGTGATGCGCCCATCCATCTGCAGGAGTGTGATCTCCTCAGTGCTTGGAATAAGTGCAATCGGGATATCCGATACCTCGCCGTCAAAGCTTTCCTCAGCATAATCAAGGTCCGCTATTATATTTCCATCGATACATCCTACAGCTACAGCAACAACCAGGTCTTTCATAGCAAATCCTGCATCAGCAAGTGCCATGGATGCTGCACAGATACTTGCGCACCTGCTTCCTGCATCTGTCTGGGGAAGCTCTACGAAGATATCTACGCTCAGGTTTGGAAAATTTGTCAGGTCAAGCACAGGTTCAAGAGATTTTTCCATGACATAAGATATCTCCTTTGATCTCCTGTTTCCGCCTGGACGTACACGGTCACCCATTCCTGAGAAAGGCATCATGTTATAATGGCATTGAAGGATTCCTTTCCGGACATCCTTTTTTGATCTTGGGAATACTTCCCTTGGCCCGTAGACCGCAGCATATGCTTCAGTATTTCCTATCTTGAACCATGCTGAGCCAATCGCGCTCTTTATCACACCGACTTTCGCTTCCATTGGCCGAAGCTCATCGATCTTTCTTCCATCTGGTCTCTGGAAACTCATTCTTCATCACCTAGTAATTCCTTAACCCTGTCTGTAAGCCCCTCAGTATGCGCATTAGATTCGACAAACTTTATGGCTTCCACGGTTTTCAGTTCCATTTCCGGAGTCTCGTTCGCAATCCAGATTACACCGTTTTGTCCGACTATTACCTTTGATCCGGTCTTCTCCTTGATCAGGCTGACCATTGATCCCCCTTTCCCGATGATTCGTGGGACCTTGTAAGGGACAACTGTTATTATCCGTCCACCATTCAGCTTCCGGAGGCCAGGCCCTTTTGTTGAGACATCTATCAGTTTCTGGCTGGTAACATTTGTTATCTGGCATACAACCCATTCATCAATGTCAAAATACTGGTCAAGCCTTGCGTTTCGCTTGATGAAGTCATTGCTTGCTTCCTGTAGTGGAAGTACAGCAGAATGTCCGCTTCGAAGGTCAAGTCTCCATCCTGATATGAGGATATCAAAAACCCTTCCTATCACAGTATCATCTTTCTTTGGATAATACTGTCCGTTCAAAGGTATCAGTTTGATAACTTTGCCGTCGACCTTTGCCAGGCCGACAATCTTTGCATGTATATTTTCACCGTTTCGGTATGTACCATAACTAGGGAGATAATCCATGCCTGTGGCAAGGACCTCTCCTGGTACAGCTACTTCGTTTTGTGCAACTGTCATTTTTTCACCTTGTTTCAATTACTCTTGTTTGAACTTCACAATGGCATTTCTTGCTCAATGTCTCGTACAGTTCAGGCTCAAGTCCTCCGGGGATCTCTATTACGCCTTTCCATCCGCCATCAGACTGCCATTCCTCCTGCACAATCTTGCCAAATCCCATAAGGGTTCCATAAACCTTGTTTGCAAATTCTGCCAGAAGATGAATCTCTATCTTCTTTGTAACAAACTTTATTGGCAGTATTGGCTGAAGCTTTCGCAGTATTCCCTGTATCTGTTCTTCAGCACTCTGATGCTCATCAATCTTTACCCTCGCCTCTTCTAAGGCAGCCTCTACCCTGTTTCTGGGATGAGGAATCTTGGTTTTGGGATCGACACCATGGCGCTGGATCAATGATACCACGGAATTGTACTTCTCCTGTCTCTTTCTCTCCCTGTATTCAGTAGATAGCTGAATGTCACCTTTTAGGATGATCTCTTTTACGATAGTATCTGTATCATCCGTCTCAAAAAGTGCCTGGAGCTTTTCATGTGATGCTTCCTGTCCTTTCTTGGCATCAAACCAGACCTTATCATTCTTGAGTACCTCCCGCAAGGATATTTCCTTATTCTTTCGGAACTCCATGGCAAGATCCGGATCCACGACTACCTCGAAAGTGTTTTCCCCCTTTTTTAGCCGAGCAAGATGCATATCAGACATTTTAATCACTTCTTGATCTCCTTCATGAACTTTGAAAGCTTATCGTTGGTCAACCTTTCCATCTTTTCTGTTTCAGAAGATACGAAAGCAGCATCGATCCTTTCAGTTGTCAATTCATCGCCAAGGAACTTGTGCATTGCCTTAAGACCTAGTTTTAGTGCATTATCAAAACTCATATTATCCTTGTATTCTGCACTGATGACCTCTTCAATCTCCTGCTGGCCTTCTCCTATGACGCTTGCCTTGTATTGGAAGAAGATTCCTGTTGGATCTGTCTCATACAATACAGGTCCTTTCCTGTCGATTCCTGCAATCAGAAGGCTCACTCCGAATGGCCTGAGTCCCCCAGACTGTGTGCACATCTGCTTGAGATTAGCAATATCCCTGACTACTGACCCCACGTCTGCATTAGTGTCATAGGTTACCTTGTGCTGCTGTGTATGCGTCTGGGATCTTTCCACCAGGACACGCGCATCAGAAAGTATACCTGCTGCTGTTGCAATTATATGGTCATCTATCTGGAATATCTTTTCCACTGAATCAGGTATGATAAGCTTATCTACTATGCGTTTATCTGTTACCAGGAGTACACCCTCCTTGTATGTTATCCCGATTGCCGTGGATCCCTGCTTGACAGTCTTCTTTGCATATTCTACCTGCAAAAGCCGTCCGTCAGGGCTGAACATTGTTATTGCTCTGTCGTAACCCATTACTTGGTGTGGCATTGGTTGTTGCATTTTTATACCTCCATGAATTTACTTTTTGCTTTTTTTAGGATCCCGCTCACCCCTATCGTGTGTATGACAACAGGGATCCTGTTTAGGGAGCTGATACAAGCGAGAGCTGCCCTTCCTTCATCAAGCATTGCATTGCTGATGCGCAGGATACCCACTTGTTTTTGATACATATCTGGCAGAATAGAGATTCCGGCACGTGCAAGTCCGAAAGCACCCAGTTGCTGTTGTAATCCTTTCATGAGATCCCGGCTTATGTCAGCCAGAGGCTCTTTTGATACGATCTTGAATACCAGGTACCTTTTCTTTTCCCTTAATGTGGGCGATAGCCGCTTTAATTTAGCCATAGTGAGAAAATATGCATCCTCCGTTCTCTCTCCGCATATGACAAATTCTCCTCTCTTTAAAAGGTTTTTGGTCTCTTTGAGTTTTTCGAATAATCCCTTTAGCATCGACTTCGGCCTGATCTCTTTTTTAAAAAGAGGTGACATCCCCGTAAGGGACAACCCCCTTTCACCTTATGTAGGGATAGCTGATTGGCCTTCGTAGCACTGATGCTTATTTCTTCGAAAAACTCGGTCTCTTTGGTTAATGTGAATCTCCTGCTACAATAGCCTGATGCCAGAAAAACCCGGGTTCTTTCAATATCTTTATAAGGCCTGGGAATTTCACGTCAAAAATGCACCTCCTTGAGAATGCACAAATACATGACCTTGGATTAATCATCGGCGACACCTTGATTATTGCAGACCTTCATCTCGGCTATGAGGAAGCCATGGCAAGAAATGGTTACATGATTCCCCGTTACCAGTTCAGCGAAACTGTCAAGCGAATTCTTGACATACTTGAGAAAGCTCCAGTAAAAAAGATTGTCATCGCCGGAGATCTTACCCACGAGTTTTCGAGGGTCTCTCGCCAGGAAAGAAAAGACACCAAAAAGCTCCTTGATCTTCTTAAAAGAAAGTACGAGGTTGTTTTGGTAAGAGGCAATCATGATACGATGACCCCTGATATGGAAGAGCAATTTCTGCTCGGGAATACGCTCATAACCCACGGGCACAAGATACCTGATATCCCAAATGAGGTAGAGACGATCGTTATCGGCCACGAGCATCCGGCAATCTCCATTGGTGACAATATCAGGCGTGAACTCTATAAATGCTTTCTTTTCGGAAGGTATGAAGGTTATAACCTGATAGTCCTGCCCTCCTTCAACCAGGTCACTGAAGGTACAGATGTATCAAAGGAAGAACTTCTCAGCCCTTTCCTGAAAGAAGGTGTTCTTGATTTTGATGTGTTTATCGTAGGATTTGACGAGACCTATCACTTCGGTACAGTATTTCAGGCAAGCCTTTAGCGAAGTAAGACTTCCCCTCCAAAAAATTCTCTTGCATAGTCCATGAATTGGTGGGTTGTAGGCTTGTATTTAGCGTATTCTTTTGAATTGGTATGCTCATTATGGAATCTCTGAAGACAGATCAGGCGTGCTCCTTCAAGTTCATTTGCAATCTTTTGAAGCCTTTCCTCAGAGAAGAGGTCTTCTATCAGGGTAATCCTGAATTCATGCGCAATATCTGAACTTATCAGAAGGTCCCTGCTCTCTGCAATCCCTTCCCCTGAGTATGCTGTCAGAAACCTGTATTCCTCAAGAGGGAATTTATAGTCCATGGCCACGTAATCTACCAGTTCCCCTTCAATCAAGGCCTTTAATATATCTGGATTCGACCCGTTGGTGTCAAGCTTTACCAGCATGCCATACTTGCGTAGTTTCCTGATAAAATCAATAATCCCTTCCTGGATTGTAGGTTCTCCGCCTGTAATGACTACCCCGTCCAGAATATGCTTTCTCTGGGCTATATGTTCGAATATATCTCCCTCTCTCATCAGGTTTTCAGAATCCCTTGGTATCAGGTCTGAGTTATGGCAATATCCGCAGGAGAAATTACATCCTTGTGTAAATACGATCGATGCAATCTTTCCCGGGAAATCCTGCAGAGAGGTCTTTTGGTATCCTGCAATCTTCATAATAAAAAAAATTATGGATTAAAGGTCTTCCGGTTCTCGTATTCAGCCTGCTTGCCGTTGTTCCATTGGTCCACCGGGCGCAGATACCCGACAACACGACTATATACTTCACATTTGGTTCTTCCTTCCATTTAATTCACCTCAACAGTTTTTTCCACACCTTTTTCCTCATCGCACTTTGGACAGTACTGATGCTCCCCTGGTATATATCCATGTTTAGGACATATACTGAATGTTGGGGACAAGGTGTAATATGGCAGCTTATAATTCTCAGATATCCTGCGGATAAGATTCTTTGTAGCCTCTATAGAAGGCATCTTCTCCCCAAGGAAAATGTGAAACACTGTCCCTCCTGTGTATTTGCATTGGATGTCGTCCTGCAGATCCAATGCTTCAAACAGGTCTTCGGTATAATCCACAGGCAGTTGGCTTGAGTTTGTATAATACGGCGCACCGCCTTCCTTATACTGTTCCTCGTTTGATACTGCAAGATCAGAGTACCTTGCCTTGTCAAGGCGTGCAAGCCTATAGGTCGTTCCTTCAGCAGGCGTAGCTTCCAGGTTGTAGAGGTTGCCTGTCTCATCCTGGTATTCCATGATCCTGTCCCTCATGAAATCCATGATCTCGAGTGCAATCTTCTTTCCTTCTTTTGAAGTTATCTCCTTGCCCTTGAGGTTTCGTAGAGCCTCATTCATCCCCACAAGCCCGATGGTTGAGAAATGATTGACCCAGTACTTATTGTGCTGCTGGTAGATATTGTCCAGGTAAACCTTACTGTATGGATAAAGCCCTTTTGCAGTAAACTTCTCCAGGATCTCTCTCTTGAGTTCCAGCGAATCCCTTGCAAGATCCATCAATTCACCAAGCCTCTCCTTGAATTCCCTGAGATCCTTTGCAAGATAACCTATCCTTGGAAGATTCACTGTGACTACTCCTATGGACCCGGTGAGAGGATTAGCTCCGAAAAGTCCTCCTCCCCTCTTTCTCAGGGTACGGTTATCCAGCCTTAGCCTGCAGCACATGCTCCTTGCATCTTCTGGATTCATGTCTGAGTTGACAAAGTTTGAGAAATACGGGATCCCGTATTTGGATGTCATCTCCCATATTGGATCGTATTCAGGGTTGTCCCAGTCAAAGTTCTTTGTGATGTTGTATGTTGGGATAGGAAAAGAGAAAACCCTTCCGCTTGCATCCCCCTCTATCATCAGTTCAGCGAATGCCTTGTTGAACATGTCCATCTCCTTCTGGAATTCCTTGTAGGTCTCCTTTTGAGGTTCTCCGCCTATTATGACTGGTTCATCAGCAAATATAGATGGGACCTTGAGATCCATTGTCACATTTGTGAAAGGTGTCTGGAATCCCACTCTCGTCGGGACATTCATGTTATACAGGAATTCCTGCAGGCCTTGCTTGACCTCCTTGTAAGATAAACCATCATACTTGATGAAAGGTGCAAGAAGCGTGTCAAAATTTGCAAAAGCCTGTGCTCCAGCTGATTCCCCCTGCAGTGTATAGAAGAAATTCACTGCCTGCCCGAGTGCAGGACGGAAATGTTTTGGAGGACACGAATATATCTTTCCAGGTACCCCTCCGAATCCCCTTACCAGGAGGTCCTTCAGGTCCCAGCCCACACAGTAAGTCCCCAGGATTGAAAGATCATGGATATGCAGGTCCCCGTCAAAATGAGCCTGTTCGATGTCCTGGTTATATACCTTGTTTAGCCAGAAATCAGTAGTGACCTTTGAAGCGATGAAATTATTAAGTCCCTGCAGGGAATATGCCATATTGGAATTCTCCTTTACCCGCCAGTCAAGCTTTGCGATATAACTGTCAACTGTCTCTACGTGATTGAGGATATTCCCGAAACGCCTCAGGTCCTGGTGCTTGTTCCTGTAAAGGATATAAGCCTTTGAAGTCTTTGCGTGGCCATTTTCTATGAGTATCTTCTCTACTGCATCCTGTACATCTTCTACACTAGGAGGCTCTTCATGATTATCTTCCAGATATTGCCTTACCTTGACTGATAGATTCTCTGCTCGTCTCCGGTTCTTACCCCCGACAGCTTTTGCAGCCCTGAATATCGCATTTGATATCCGTCGCTGATCAAAAGGCACCAGTTCCCCCGATCGTTTCCGTATTTTTTCGATTTTAACCATACTATCACTTCTGTAACTTGTTGAGCTCGCTTTCAAAATGACCTATGTCCTGGAATCCCCTATAAACTGAGGCGAAACGCATATAGGCAACCTTGTCAAGCTTTTTCAGCCGGTTCAAGATATAAAGGCCGACTTTCCTGCTGGTTATCTGGCGCTCTTCCTTTGAATGCACCTTGCGAATAACCTCGCAGGCAAGCTCATGAATCTCTTCCTGAGGTATCCCTCTTTTTTCACAGGCAACCTCGATACCCTTGCGCACCTTCTCTTCAGAGAAGCTTTGCAGGCTGCCATCACTCTTGATGACCATGACCGGTTTAAGGTCAATATTTTCAAAGGTGTTGAATCGCTTCTTACAAGTGACACATTCCTTGCGACGCTTGATGGAATTGTTATGGCAATCCCTTGTTTCCAGCGTTCTGATGGTGTCTTTATTGCAAAAAGGACATAACATTTTTAGCGTCAACAACCCCTACATGTAGTGTTACCACCTTTCCCCAATTACTATATCTAGGGGTTGGCCGTATTGGTTTCCTGAACTCCCTCATTTAAATATATTTGTTGTTAACAAGACAAATGTGTTAACATATACGATACAAAACAAGTGTTTTATGTATATAGAAAAGATTTCATATGAGCTTCTGGAGCCATGCAAGCTCATCATTTGTAAGGTCTAGCTCTTCAGCAAGCCCCTTATCCTCTACAATGGTCTTATGAAGGTACGGAAGAACATCTCGTGTTGCTACTCTTCTGGAACAATGGGTCAGCTCTGCAAGCTTCTCAGCTATTGCCACCCTTTTCTGGTACTTCATCTTAGCCTGCCAGAGCATGAGAATCCTTTTTGTCTGCTCATATTTGACAGCCTCCTTATACCGCTCATCCTTTGATACAGCAATCCCTACAGACAATAGATAGTATATATAGACCATGAACCTCCAGTGCTGCTTTCGCCGGATCCTTCCCTTGAATACATCTGCCCTGCTAAGTTTCTCATATGCCCTAGCAAGATCAGCTCCTTTGGTATATTCCTTTGGAAGGTTCTGGTCAACCCATAAGAATACCTCATCAAGGTCCTCAGTGCATGTGTCGAATGCATTTCTTGCAACCTCAGGATCTGTAGTCTTAAATACCCTCATCAGGGCCTGTTGAATCCCTTCTGTCCTGTTCCTGTCTGACAGGAAACCAAGCCCCTCCTTAGTAAGGCTTCCATGACCAGATAGTATAAGTTGAAGATCATTGACTGCTGCCCGTGCGTCACCTCCAGCATGCCTTGCAAGACTCTTGAGCGCGCTTTCATCATAGGTCAGGTTCTCCCTGTCAAGGATATTCTTCAATATCTCAGTAATGGCAGTATACGAAAGTGCCTGGAACTCGCACAATTCGCTTTCCTTCCTCAGGCTCTTGAATTTCTTGTCATAAGGATCATTGGTGGTGATGATGATAGGAAAAGTGCTTTTTTTGATGATTGCCGCAACCGCAGGGATCCCTCCCCTGTCTTTTGTTCCTGACAATCCCTCTATCTCGTCAATAAGGATTATCTTTCCTTGAGCAAAAAGACTCATCTGGGACACTGCCTTTCCAACACGCTCATTGATCATGTCTTTTGTCCGGAAATCAGATGCGTTCACCTCGATAAGCTCCAGCCCCAGCTCCCCTGCCACAGCATATGCAGATGAGGTCTTTCCGCTCCCTGGAGGTCCATAGAGTATGATCGCATTCTTCTTTTCCTTCTTGAAGTCCTTGACAAACTTAGAAAGCCGGCTTACCCCTGTATCCTGGCCTATAACCTCTCCTGCATTCTTTGGTGCATATGAATGGATCCAGATCGCCATATAATTATGAACCCAATCTTGCTTTTTATATCTTTCCTAAATCCCTGCATTATCTGAAAGCAATATTCTTGATGTAAATGATTTAACAAATGAGAAAACCATATTAATGAAAAGATCATAAAACCCTCAATGGAAAGCTTCTTTTGAGTTGAACACGATAATGCTTGTCCGAATAATTCTCGGTGTTGCTGATGCTTGGACTTGTATGGTTCATGACTAAGCTTTCAAATTTTATTTGAGCCTGCTACACATTTTCTCTGGTATCAGAGTTTCTGCAACATTCTTAGTATTAGCCCTGTTATCTTTTTGGATCTTGCTATTCTTGGAGGATTTATGATTAATAACTCAGGGGATTGTTTTAGAGATAGTTTTAGAATTTCCACGAGTTTTTCGAAAAAATAAGCATCATTATTACGAAGGCCGATTAGTGTCTCTATATAAGGTGACAGGGGGTTGTCCCTTACGGGGATGTCACCTTTTTTAAAAAAGGAATTCAAGCCGAAGTCGATGCCGGAATTATTCGAAAAACTCAATTTCCACGTAAACTTTAAAAATAAATGTTAACTCTTGAGTGACAGGTGATAACAATGTCAAAGGAAAGCAAAAAAGGAGTGTATTTTGAAGGGACAGGTTCAACTGCGGATATTGCAAGACAACATATGCATGAGCATGCAAAGGAAGATGGATACAAGACACCTCTCCAGGTTACTTACCAGGTAAGATTGACTCTTGATAAGCAGTTGTATGAAGGTGACCACTCAAAAGACTTTGAGAAAGCATATGTCTCAGCAACCCAAAGCGCAGGGATAAGCCGTGATGAGGTACCTTCTGATGGGATTGAAGTCCTTGCAAGAGGTATGTATCAGCACGGAAAAGCAAAAGCTGCAGGAAGCTGCATGAAGCAGTACAAGACATCTGACATAACAAACCTTTTCTGATGGATTTTCCACAGGAGACCCGCCAGCTTGTCTATGAACGCCTTGACAGGATGGCAGAGATGCAGAATGCTGTAGATCCCATTGAGATTTTAGCTAATAGTGTACGCGGATTTAAGGACATGTACAATTTCCGCACCCTGCTTTATACAGGAAATTACGCCTTGTATGATCACGAGAAGGAAAGGCTTAATATAAACGGATATAATTGCACCACAATAATCCCTACCCTTTACCTCTTATGTGAATATTTCAATAAAGGACCACGTATATGGCAGTTTGAGGATTTTGCTGACACCCGCAGGTCTGTGCAGCACGAAGAATGGGACCCAGCCCCTCATTTCTCCCTTACTTTTGAACATAAAGGTAGGGAATACATGGTTGACCCTTTCTGGAATGTTTTCGGCCCCCTCAGTTGGGAGGAGGATTCCTTGCAGATAAGGGGTGTAAAGGGCTTTGAGAATGTGAACAGGAAATACAGGAACCTCACAGAGATTAGTGTCTCAGAATTTGCCGGCATGATGGAACACTTGAAGGATCCTGCAGGTTCCCTTGACATGCTTGTGTGCAACCAGATGATTTTTCATGATGAGCGTGTTAAAGGCATAAACATCCATCTGAACATAGGTTACGATGCTCAGGAAAACTGTGTCTCCACAAGACTTTACATACCCCACGAGCTTCTCCAGGATAAGGCAATCTTTGCCCATCACTACTTTGACAGCAAAGGCAGGAAAGAAAAAGTTGATCTTGAGTTCTACATGACACAGGATGCCACATGGAGCAATCTTGTAAATCCCAAAAAGGTTGCACAGCTGCGTTGCAAGGATTATTTTGCTTTCAAGCGCCAGATAAAGGATATAAGAAAACATCCACGTTACAGTGATGCGCCACTTGAACTTCATGAGATGATAGAGCAATCCTTTACACCCGATCTGATGCCTCAGATAAAAGCACGTGCAAGCTATGAGAATACATCGCCGGATAAGGATTATGTTTTTTCAGAAGATGATCATATAGGATATCTCAGGAAGCTTCATCAGGAATCAATAAAAGACAAGAAAGAGTTTGATCAGGTAGAGAATGAGCTATTTGAGGTATCTTGGAGATGGAAATTGAGAGGGCCAGAGCACAGCAATGACAGAAGAAAGATAAGGAGAAAGATGGCCAGGCTCAAGAACAAACTCAAAGAAGATGGTAGCGTAAGAAAACTCAATTATTTCAATCCATTGCGAAGGGATAATCCCGCTTATTTCAGCAGGTATATGGACCTTTTCCTCTTCTCCCAGGAGCCCAGCGGCAAAGAAGGTGACCCCCGGATAGGACACATTGCCTTGTTTTCTGACATGATACCCTTTCTGGAAGCAAACTGGAACCAGGTCATGCTGAGGCCCTACATAAAACCGATCCAGGAAAAGATTTGCGCCAGATTTTCCAAAAAAACTTTAAAGCCCTAGCATATTTAACATAGAATGAAAATACTTGTCACCGGCGGCGCAGGCTACATCGGAAGCGTTGCCGCACATGAACTATTGCAAAACGGCCACCAGGTTGTTGTCATCGATAATCTTTCTAAAGGCCTAAAAAAGCTTGTTCCAGAAAAGGCTGCATTCTACAATTATGACCTTACGGATTCCCGGATATCTGAAGTGATGAAAGACCAGGATGCAGTCATGCATTTTGCAGCATACAAAGCAGCAGGCGAATCCATGCATGATGCTCCCAAGTATTCACATAACATAAGAGGTACTATAAACCTCCTTGATGCAATGGTTCATGCTGGTGTGAAAAGGATGATCTATTCTTCAAGCGCAGCTGTATACGGAATACCTGAAACCAAGAAGGTCGATGAATCTGCAGCCTTAAATCCCATAAACTATTACGGGTATACAAAGCTTGCCTGTGAGGACCTCATCCGATGGTATGGACAGATCCATGGAATAAGCTATGTTGCATTCCGCTATTTCAATGTTGCAGGTGACGGAGGCCTTAAGTATATCGACCCCAACGCAGAAAACATCCTGCCACTTATAATGGAGGTTGTCACCAAAAAAAGGGATAAGCTAACTGTCTTTGGAGATGACTATGATACCCGTGACGGGACAGGGCTTAGGGATTACATCCACGTTTCTGACCTTGCCCGGGCTCACATGATGGCTCTTGACCTCAAAGGTAATCATATGATAAACCTTGGTTCTGAATCAGGAACAACAGTCATGGAACTCATAAGGATGACTGAAGAGATCACTGGAAAATCTGTTGCCTATGAGATAGGACCAAGAAGAGAAGGGGATCCTGCATCTCTTGTCGCGTCAACCAAAAAAGCAGGATCCATCGGATTCAAGCCTGAATATGGGATTCGCGAGATGGTAAAAAGCACCTATGAGGCATACACATGGAATTAGATCATGTAGTAAAGGTTGTAAAGCAGGCAGGAGAACAGATCATGGACTACTATAAGGGTATGATTGATGTCACCTACAAGGATGACCAGTCTCCTGTGACCCTTGCTGATACAAGAGCAGAGGATACAATAAAGAAAGGCCTGGCATGCTATGGCTATGGCTGCATCTGTGAGGAAACGCCAGAGGACAAACTTGATCATGATTATATCTGGGTTATCGACCCCCTTGACGGCACAAAAGATTTTGTTGAAAAGACAGGCGAGTTCGCAGTCATGGTAGGGCTTCTCTATAAGAATAAGCCCGTACTTGGAGTGGTCTATGCACCAGCACTCAAAAAGCTTTATACCGCCAAGAAAGGAGAAGGAGCATTCCTCAATGGAAAGCCAATCCATGTGTCTGACAGGGACCAGTTGAACCAGTTCCGTGTGGTGACCTCAAAGTTCCATTTCGATAAGGACGATCAGGCGTGCATAGACAGGTTGGGAGTTGCATCCTCAGAGAAGGTGGGGAGCGCCGGTGTAAAGGTTGGTCTTGTTGCAGAAGGAAAAGCAGAGCTGTATTTCAACCGCCATGAATTCATGGGAAAATGGGATTGTTGCGCACCCCAGGTAATCCTTGAAGAGGCAGGTGGCGAGGTCTATGATATCAATGGAGCTCCGCTCACCTATGAATCAAGGAAAAGGCACATGCCGACAGGACTTATCGCAACCAACGGGACCAACAAGGAACGCATCCTCAAGATACTCAATCCCTGATTATTTCGATTCACTCTTGGAATCTTTTTATTTTCTTATGAATTTAGCATTAACTGTTAAGTTCAGATGGTTGAAAGATAAAGCAGGATGATCGAGGGTTTGCAAAACCACGAATTTC
>JAWOGQ010000084.1:0-9730 GCA_046496745.1 Candidatus Woesearchaeota archaeon
CCTGTAGGTGAGATCGCTGATGGGACGATCGTGTATCTTGATGATGGGCTGATCTCGGCAAAAGTAAATAACGGGCAGATCAAAGTTCTTAATGATGGATTCCTGGGAAATAAGAAGAGTGTCACATTCAAGGAACATGATGCAAAACTGCCTTTCCTGACAGAGAAAGACAAGGAGGATATCAGGTTTGGCATAAGCAAAGGTCTTGATTTTGTTGCGGCATCTTATGTAAGGAATGCAGAGGATATAAGAGAGCTACGTTCAATTCTTGAAAGTGCAGAATCAAGGATGGGGATCATCGCAAAGATTGAGCATTGCAATAGTGTAAGAAACATTGGTGAGATCATAGAATTGGCTGATGGGATAATGGTTGCAAGAGGGGATCTTGGTGTGGAAATGGATCTTGAAAAGGTGCCATCCATCCAGAGGAAGATAACAAAGGAATGCAATCTCATAGGAAAGCCTGTTATTGTTGCAACACAGATGCTTGAGTCAATGACACATTCTCCCCGTCCAACGAGGGCAGAGGTGAGTGATGTGTCCCATGCGATACTTCAAGGGGCTGATGCAATCATGCTCAGTGGAGAGACAGCCCAGGGGAAACATCCGGTTGAAGCTGTCCAGACAATGGCAAGGATTGCAGGTGTTTATGATACTAAAATACAAAATGTCTTCCATGAGCCACTGGGTGAGATGGATCACGATAATCTCAATGAGATAACACTTTTCATTACAAAGGCAGCTTATCTTGCATCAAAAACAATAAATGTGTCTGCAATCCTTACTCCTACTGAGAGCGGGTATACTGCAAGAAAGGTGGCAAGGTTCAGGCCAAAATGCCCAA
This sequence comes from Candidatus Woesearchaeota archaeon, assembly GCA_046496745.1. Taxonomy (GTDB): domain Archaea; phylum Nanobdellota; class Nanobdellia; order Woesearchaeales; family JACJVW01; genus JBNJGT01. The sequence goes on from JAWOGQ010000084.1 coordinate 845, forward strand.
TCCTTGCAATCACGAGGGATAAGACTGTATCAAGGCAACTCAATCTTGTATGGGGGGTATATCCTGTTTTTGAGCCTACTGAGTATTCCAACGTGGAAAGCTATGTTAATGATCTTGTTGTGATGGGAAGGGACATGAATTTTTTGAAGAAAGGAGAAATGTTCGTGATGACAGCAGGTCACAAGCTTCATGAAGCAGGAACTACTAACCTTCTTGAGATATACAAGGTTGATGATATCCTTGACAGGATAAATTCCGTTAATTATTTATAGGACAAAACATGCTTTGTCCTTATGTATGATATTATTCTGGGCAGACTTGAGCCTGACAGGAAGAAGTACGGAACTAAAGGGACAATCCTGCTAGGTCGACAGTACGTGACAATGGGGCAGGTGACAAGCCTTGCAAACAATATACACCTTGATATCTCGGGGGCTCACGTTGTATTCATATGCGGAAAGAGAGGTGGCGGTAAGAGTTATACCATGGGAGTCATTGCTGAAGGGCTTGCTGATCTTGAGGAGGAGGTAAAGGAAAACCTGTCAATCATCATGCTTGATACCATGGGCATCTACTGGACGATGCGCTATGCAAACCAGACAGACGATATGCTTCTTAGGGACTGGGGATTCAAACCGCATGCATTAAATCCTGTAATATTCACACCGAAAGGTTATTTTCACCAATACCGAAAGGAAGGCATCCCAACTGATTATCCTTTCTCGATAAAACCTTCTGAACTGACTCCAGAGGATTGGTTCCTGTCATTTGATGTCACTGAGAACGATCCGATGGGTGTATTGATAGAAAGGACTATCCTGAGGATGAAGAAGCAGGACTTCAATTATGATATTGATGACATAATCGATGCTGTGCAAAAGGATCCTAAGGCTGACCAGAAAACCAAGGATGCTGTGGAAAACAGGTTCCTGTCAACAAAAGAATGGGGTGTGTTTGATAAGGAAGGGACAAAATTAAAAGACCTTGCTGTGCCTGGACAGGTTACTGTACTTGATGTGAGCTGCTATGCTACCATGCCTGGAGGATGGAAGATCAAGTCTCTTGTTATAGGTATCGTATCACAAAGGCTTTTTGTCAACAGGATGGTTGCCCGAAAGAAAGAGGAATACCAGCAGATCCATAGCTCTGTCCAATACGTGACACAGGATGAAAAGAAAAAAAAGGGGGATATGCCTCTTGTATGGCTTGTCATAGATGAAGCGCATGAATTCTTGCCTGTAAAAGGAAAGACCACTGCAACAGACTCCTTAGTGACAATAATGAGGGAGGGAAGACAGCCTGGAATATCCCTTATACTTGCAACACAGCAACCTGGAAAGATCCATACTGATGTGATGACCCAATCTGATATTCTTATAAGCCACAGGATAACTGCAAAGCTTGATACTGACGCGCTTGGGATGCTTATGCAGTCCTACATGAGGGAAGGGCTGGACAAATACCTGAACAATCTTCCAAGAGAGAAAGGATCTGCACTTATAGTGGATGATGCTAACGAAAGGATCTATCCCATGCGGGTGCGGCCAAGATTTACCTGGCATGGTGGAAGCTCTCCAAGCGCACTCAAGAAGGAGAGCCATGGGTATGAGATCTTGAATATTGAAGATATCTGATTATATCTTTTCTTACCTTATCCTTTGCAATGTCTTTTGGCACAGCTATTATCTCGATCTCTGGAAGCTTATCAAGTTCATGGAGAAGCTTGATGTAGAAAGACAGATCAAGGTCATGATTGGTCATCATGTTACGATTACTAAGATAGGAAGGGTCTGTTATGCGCCTGATGGAATCTATGTCTGCAACATCCAAGATTATCAGTTTCCTTTCTGTCTGCGCAGCGTCCAGAAAATGATCTATGGTGCACTTCGTGAATGTGATTCCGGGAATCTCAAGCTCATCTGCCAGTTCAAGGCAAAGCTTGTCATCCTCGATGAATTCGTTCCCTAAACATAAGACTTCCATGTTCTACTCAAGTGTAAAGCCTATCTGCTGGACTGCAAGGCCAATCTCGGGGACTTCTTTTCCGATAAGATCAATGCATAGCAAGGGTTTGCCATCTTTCTTTTCTACTGTCCTAAGAACAACATCTCCATCATAATCATTTAGTCTGGACTTGAGGTCCTCGATGTCATAATCAGAAAGCCTTATCCCACGATAAGTCCCTGTGAAAGAGCCTTCTTTCAAATGGATAACCGTATCCTCAGGTTCAACTGAGACATCTGCATGAAGTTTGCCAAATTCCCTGAATTGGTCAACCAGTTCTTTTGCTGAGAGGTTTGTATCGCCATGGATAAAGACACCTGGACGGCCGTCAAACTCAAACACTGCCCTGACAAGGTTTTTTTGCTTTAGGGCTTCTTTGTCGGCATCATCAAAATAGATATATCCTCTGGCAAGCATAAGACCGGACAAATCGTAAGAATATAAAAAATTAACCTTTTTCGAGGGTAATGTGAAACCGCTTCGAAAGCTACTATCTTCCTCGTCATTAATCATCTACACTTAAAGAGCCTGCGTCCCCGTAGGGTGCAACCCCTCGCGACGGCTTTAGGAGGTTTATCCAAAAGCTCGGACTGACGATAGTAGCAAGCATTAACCTTTTTCAATGCTTTTTTTCTTTTTCCGGAGGGACAGGAAGATTATGATTATCACTACAACTGCCACAGCTGCAGCATAGATACCTGGATTCATGCTTACTTCCAATGGCAGGGTTCTTGATTGTGTCTTGAAGAGTATCCCTTTTTGCTGGCCGAAATAGGCTTTTGCCTCAACCTGGCTATTCTCTTCCAGGTCCAATGATGACAGGTCTGCACGTACAATCAGGTTTTCAGTCTTTCCTTCTGGTATCTCTTTTGTATTCCTGGAAGCGAGTCTTGTCTCTTCTCCTCCAATCAATACATCAAGAAGTTCAATATCCACGTATGCTTTGACTGAACCTGTGTTCTTGACCTTGATCTTGAAGGCCTTGTTCAAGCGATCATAAACTGCTTTCTCAATTGAGATGTTTGAACGGTCAATGACTTCTACCATATCCAGGGATTCAATCGGATAATTCAAACGCCGTTCAAGACTATTGTTAGCCCTTCCGAATAAGACGCTTATCTGGCCTGATACTGAGTCTCCTTGTATTTCCATCGGATAAGCGATTGTCTTTGTATGCTCACCCTCAAGAAATTCAAGGGAGCTGTCTGGTGTCTTTCTTTCCCCGTCCACGTTGATTGTGATTGTAGGCAGGAAATAGACTCTCAGGTCATTTTCATTCTCATAGGTCACTTCCAGCTGCTGTGCCACCTGGTTATACCTTACTGAGTTTATGCTCAGCTGTGCATCATAGACAGGGATAGGAAAAGTATCAAGTGCTTCAATGCTGTTCTCCCCGCCTGAACCGCTCTTACCTATCATAGCAATGACTGTGAGTTTCTTATCATGTGTATCCTTAAGCTTGTCCTTGAGGTTCTTTGCAAGAGGCGCAAGATCGTTTCCGACAAGGGTTGCTATGTTGAAATCTGACTCTGCAAGATACTCCTCTACATTTGCAGGCACGTTGGTCTTTCCCATGAAAAGAGCAGGATAATCAGGGGTGAAAAGACTCTTCTCGATGAATTCTCCGTTTGTAATTTTTAGTGAATTTGTTGGTTTCTTCTCAAGGAACAGGTCAACAATCTCAAGGTTATTATCAAACCTGTTCCCTTTATTTATCTTTATAGGGGCTTCAAAACCATCTACAAATCCATAGGTCATGATAATGTTTGCATCACCAGGGACGTCATCCTCGAAAAGGACGTATGCATCATTCAGAAGGGCGTAGGGTGCAACAGAGATTGCATCATATCCATAAGCACCATCAATGACAATCGCATCCTGGGTCTCAAGCTCATGAAAAAGTTCAGTGTTTATATTATATCTTGAATAGGTATCATACTGAATACCTTTTGAACGAAGTAGGGACTCAAGGCCTTGATAGACAGGATCATCTGACTGGATAAGGAGGATATTTTCCGGAAGCTTATCTACAAGGTTACTTACAGTGTCCGGGCTAGTCACAAAAAAAGGTTCTTTTCCGGTGAGTTCAGCTGCAAGGGTTGCTGAATAGACATCCTGCCAGTTCTCAGAGTTTACAAGAATTGTCTCGGATTCTGAAAAGTCGGCTGCTGCAAAAGCAGACACAAGCAAGACCAGGATTACCCATCTCATGCTATAATGTGAGGAGAACCTGTTTTTAAAGATTTTGTTTATCTTGAGTTTTTCGAATAATTCCCGCATCGACTTCGGCTTGAATTCCTTTTTAAAAAGAGGTGACATCCCCGTAAGGGACCTCCCCCTGTCACCTTATATAGGGATAGCTGATTGGCCTTCGTAATAATGATGCTAGTCATTTTTTCGAAAAACTCGTTTATCTTCTTTGGGGCTTTCAGATTTTTCTTCAGTTTTTCCAGAATCAAGCTCTTCTAATTCTTTACTGACCTCCAGGTATTCCTGTTCCTCCAGGTAGGCCTTCTCGTTCATTGAAGGATTGACTTCTTCGAGGAGTTCTGTTATCTCGCTATCAAGCTTTTGCTTGAGGTTGATCAGTCCCTCCCTGTCATGGGGCCTTTGAGGCTTTTCCTTCACAGAGACCTCCTCTTCCTTTTTCCTGGGGAAAAAGAAGTTTAATATGCGCCTTATGAGATTCTGTTTTTTCTCTGTAGATTCTTCTGGTTTCTCTGGATAGTCTTTTGGTTTTTCTAAAGATTCTTCTGGTTTTTCAGCAGGTTCTTTTGGTTTTTCAGCAGGTTCTTCTGGTTTTTCAACAGGTTCTTTTGAGGGCTTCTGTTCCTCAGATGTAGCTTCGGAGGGCGTATTTTCCTGAGCAGAATTTCCTGCATGGGATTTGTGCCTTTTCCATATGAAAAGCGATGAAATGGATACTGCAATTACCAGCAAAAGAGGGAAGAAAAATGATGAGCCTTCCTCATCCTCTGGTTCCTTTGTTGTATTGGTCTCCTCTGGGAAGATGGATTCCAGGTCAATCATCATGGGTTCTGATACAGTCATGTTAAGGCCTTTGTAATTATAGCTCAAAGTGGTGTTTGACAGCATCATCCCTCCTTCTCTTAATGGAAGGGAAAATACTGTGGATACATCCTCTATGGTAAGTTCTTTTCGCTTTGTATAAAAAACATTCTCTTCTTTAACTAGTACTGACACTGGTTCTTCCAGGGGGTTTACAACCTTTATATGGAGGGTCTGGTTTGTGATGTTCTTTTCAATGTAGAGTTCCTCCAGGGGGTTTATTGTTATGTTGAATTCCTCTTCACGCTGATAGCTGCTGTATTGGTCCTCGAAATCAACGTTTATGTAATATGTATAAGTAGTGGTTCTCCTTACAGCTGGGATCTTTAATGGGATTGTATCCTGCATGCTGAACTCGTCTGTCCCTTCCGGGCCTGATAATTTTATTGAAGCGTTTGAAATGTTCGCATCTGTATCAAGAGAGACTGAGACATTCACTCTTGCAGGGCCTGTAATATTTGCAGGGGCATCAACATGAAGAGAGCTTTCTGGTTGGGTTATGTTAAGATTCAGGGGGATCATGAAATCTGCATTTTTTGAGTCTAACTCATAAGAGAGATACAATGGGACTTCTTTTTGACCTAACTGCTTGACTTTCATGCGAAAATTAAGGCTTCTGGTCTGGTTATAACGGATAAGATTGTCATCAAGGAGCTCGTACTCCAGCTTTGGCCTATGCTCATCCAGCTTCTCAAAGTATTCCTCCTGCATGAGAACCAGATCTACTGTAAGATTCTGGGTGACATTGTTCGTGATATTGAATGTGAAATCTACTATGTCTCCAATAACAGGACGGGGATATACTGACTCAAACCTGAATGGTGAGGTTATGGTGAACTCATATCCGTCTAGATCAACAGAATTTTCTTCTCCAAAATCATCATATGCCATGACACCTTCAATCAGCACTTCCTGGGGTTTTCTTCCATAGAATTCGAACTGGCACCTGTGTTCTTTTCCTTTATCAAGGGTACCATTCCACATTATAACGTTCCTGTAACTTGTGCATCCTTCAGTCTCCTCAATGATAAGATCTTTTGGGAGTTCAAGTACAAGGGTAAGGTTCTCTGCTTCATGATTTCCTGAGTTTCGAAACTTTATATTGATCTCACGTCTTTCACCTACAAGAAGGTCGGACTCATTCTGTGGATAGGTGAGTTCTATCTCTGCCTCAAGGTCTTCTGTCTCCAGGGTTGCGGTGGTATTGCTGGGTTTGCCTGTAAAGCAATACTTCTTATCTCCCCATTCCTCACAATCGCCTATATCAAGGTCATAGAATACTTCACTTCCATCACGAATAAGGACATAGTCATCTTCCGGCACTGTAAGGGTGTATGATTTCCCGTCTATATCAATGGTGTCGCCTGTGCTATATGATGCTCCATTAACTAGAAAAGCGAATACAGTTATCAGTATAAGAAGAGGGACTCTCATAATTCCTCCTTTTTTATATCCGGGGGGTTATTTCTTTAAGTATTTAACGGTAATTATAAATAATAGAATCCCATGGAATAGGGTATGATCCGAGAGTGGGAAGTAGAGCACATATTATTCATCATGCTTCTTTTGAACCTGGGGCTTTTCTTCCTTTTCATAGGGATCATAGAGGATCCAACAGGAAGGATCACTGCTGAAGGGGGCACAACCAGAGAGGTAAACGTGACCACTCCTTTTTCAGATGTGAACTGGGGACTTTTGTATGGGAACATGAGTTCGAGTGGGGCCGTCAATTTTACACTTGGAAAAGGGACGCTGGTGCAGGAGAACCTGCCTTCCTTTAATCCAGGGGCAGAACATATAATAGCTGCCTCCACCAAGCCTGATGTAAATTTCTCAAACCTTGTGCCGGCAAACACAAGCCTTGTTGACAGTTACCTGGGTCTTGAACCCTATGAAGCCCAGTCTGGGACAATGACACTAAGCGATAAAACAAACTTTTCGCTTGTCTACACGATGGAGACATATTCTGCGGTAACCAATTCAATCACAGGGGAATACAGGACAGCTTTGTTCCAGGATGAAGGGGTGCCTGTATTTGTAACAAAGACTGTCAATGGAACAGGTTTTGATGGGGAGGAATGGGATTTCCAGCTTTTTTTGCCTGTGAATGGAACTGAGACATACCATCTATCCTCCTGGAGCAATGTGACAAAGATCAGTTGTGACTCTTTCACCACAAATCTTACTGCGCGCCTGATAAATAACAGGACAGACATTCTACTTGAATGGAACCAGGTGCCTGAAGCCAACCATTATGAGATATTCCATTCAGGAAAGTCAATGAATTTCTCTTCTATGACAATCACAGGACAGACTAATCATACAATCACTGGTATCAATGATAGCTTTTTCAGGGTAAAGACAATATTTGATCACCTGGTGTGTGACTCCAGGGTTGTTGGGGCAACCCTTCTGAACCTTACCATAAAGAATGATATTGGGTTCAACCTGGTGTCATTGCCTTTTGAACCATTGAATGATTCTCTCCAGGAGTTGCTTGAACCTATATATCCTGAACTGGACAGGGTGTACTGGTATGATAATGTGAACAAGCGCTTTGAGATATTCTATATTGTGGATTCAGGAAGCAACTACATCGCTATAGATAACATACATGAATTTAACTCACAGGATGGATACTGGATAAACGTGAAAGAGAATACAACACTTCCGATTGCAGGAACTCTCATCAACAAGACAGAAAAGAATCTTACTGTCTCATTCAACCTGGGAGGTTTCCATATAATGGAAGATAATGAGGTCACAGAAGTCTTTGACCAGATGTATGATGAGCTGGACAGGGTCTATGCGTATGATAATGTGAACAAGCTTTACTATTCACCGTTCATGGTGATTAATGATGGAATGGGTGGTTGGATCCCGATAGTCTCATTCAGTCATGTAAAGCCTTTCAGTGCATATTATATCAAGGTCCGGGAGAATACAACAGAGGTGTGGAAATGAAAAAGATAATCATGCTATTGCTCCTTGCCTCCATGATAAATGCGATAGGTTATGCTCCAATCAGCATATACGGCATACATGATGTCAATAATGTAAGCATAAGATGCAATGAAAGCATTGGGGAGAGTGTCCACATACAGAACTCAAGCATAGGAGAAGTATATGTTGCAACCGTCACTGTTCCTGATTCAGGTAGTTATGAGGTAGAGCTGGTTATTGATGGTGAGGTCGAATCATACACTCTTGAACCATGGGCGCATATCCAAAGCCGTAGTACAAGCGATAGGATTGAAGATAGTAGTGAGGAAATCAGAGGAGATAGTAGCGGAGAGATTGATGGAAGCGGGGAAAGTAGTGTGAATAGTAATTATGATGGCAATAATAACAGTATAGATAATCGCGGGAGCACGAATGTTGTGAGGCCTAATACTATTGAGAATGAGAAAGAGATAAAGGATATAGAGAATTTCACAAGTGAGCATGAACCCATAATAATCGAGAAAGAACCAAGAGCTTCAAGAGAAGAATCTCCTGCTTCAGTATCCTACCTGCCTTTCCTATTAGGTATCGTGATCATCTTTGCAGGAGTTCACTTGCTTCGCATCTCAAGATTGTAGATTATATCCTCAACCTTTGAGAGATTCCACTTGATTGAATCAGATTTCTTGCGAAGTTCTGAGTTCCTTAGATCAAACTTGAGGATCTCTGAATAAAGCTCTGTTATGAGATCTTTTATCTTGTATACCATATCAGGATTCTTGTTTATTACCTCGTTGACTGCCTTTCGCATGAGTTCTCCTGTGAGGTCACACAGTCCGAGGAGATAGGATTCTGTATCAACACCTGTCT
>JAWOGQ010000091.1:0-17998 GCA_046496745.1 Candidatus Woesearchaeota archaeon
GTGAGGATGGTTTTTGTCTCATCTCCTATGATCATGCCGATGACTTCATCTTTTGCAAGCCTTATGGCGCTTACACCCCTGGCGGTCCTTCCAACAGGCCGGACATCAGACTCCTTGAACCTGACAGCTTTTCCGTTACGAGTAGCAATCATGATCTCCTTGTCCCCTTCAGTGATATTGGCACCGATGAGCTCGTCTCCTTCAGTAAGGTTTATTGCGATTATCCCTGTCTTTCGTGGCCTTGAGAAGTGCTGGGCTTCTACTTTCTTGATTATCCCTTTACGGGTGCACATGACCACGTACTTGTCATCGAATGAGCTGATAGGAAGTATCGCGTTGACTCTCTCGTCTTTTGCAAGGTTTATCATGTTAACGATGGCTGAACCGCGTGATTGCCTGTTTGCAAGTGGTAATCTGTAGACCTTTAGCCAGAAGAGATTTCCTTTATTCGTGAAGAAAAGCAGGTAATCATGTGTGTTTGCTATGAATAGGTCCTCAACAAAATCCTCTTCTTTCTTGCCTGTGGCAATCACTCCTTTTCCGCCTCTCTTCTGTTCACGATATGTGTCTGTCTGGAGGCGCTTGATATAGCCCTGGTGAGTGATGCTTACTATCATGTCTTCCTTTTCTATGAGGTCTTCTATATCAGGATTATAGTTGTCAGCAACATCGATTATCTCGGTTCTCCTCTCATCCCCGTATTTTTTCTTTATTTCCTGTGTCTCTTCTTTGATGATACCGTAGATCTTTTGCTCGTCTGACAGGATTGCTTCAAGTTCCTGGATGAGCTTCATGGTCTCGTCATAATCGGTTCTGATCTTTTCCCTTTCCATTGAAGAGAGCTTTTGAAGGCGCATCTCAAGGATTACCTTTGCCTGTTTCTCGCTTAAGGAATAATCCTGCATGAGGGTTTCTCCTGCTTCTTTCGGATCACGGGATTTCTTTATCTTTTCAATGACTTCGTCGATGTTTTTGAGGGCAATAAGGAGTCCTTCAAGGATGTGGGCCTTTTCTTTCGCCTTCATCAGGTTGTATTCTGTACGCTTCGTTACTATTACTTTCCTGTGCTGTATGAAGTTATGGATGAGTTCTTTGAGATTAAGTGTCTTAGGCTCATTGTCCACCAGGGCAAGCATGTTTATCGCAAAACTGTCCTGGAGTCTTGTATGCTTGTAGAGTTGGTTCAGGAGAACGGTCTCGTTGGTGCCGTTCTTTATCTCAAGGACAATCCGCATTCCTGTCCTGTCAGATTCATCACGGATGTCGGTTATCCCTTCTATGCGCTTATCCTTTACAAGCTCGGCAATGTTTTCCAGAAGCTGGGCCTTATTGACCTGGTAGGGGATTTCTGTGATGACTATCTGCTCGCCGCCTCTTTTGCGATCTTCCATGTGGTGCTTGCACCTGACGATTGCACGGCCTCTTCCTGTCATGTATGCAGCCTTTACGCCTGCGGTTCCCTGGAGGAGCCCGCCTGTTGGGAAATCAGGTGCTTTGACGTGATGCATAAGCTCCTGGATGGTTATGTCCTGATTATCTATCATTGCACAGACAGCGTCAGCGACTTCTTTGAGGTTATGAGGGGGCATGTTTGTTGCCATCCCTACAGCGATCCCTGCTGTGCCGTTGATGAGGAGCTGGGGTATCTTTGATGGAAGGACTGTGGGTTCCTTGGTGCTGCTGTCAAAATTTTCCATGAATTTGACAGTCTCTTTGTCAATGTCCTCGAGCATCTCTTCAGCGAGGGGGGCCATGCGTGCTTCAGTGTATCGCATTGCAGCTGCACTGTCTCCGTCGATGCTTCCAAAGTTGCCCTGGCCGTCGACGAGCATATATCTCAAGGAGAAAGGCTGGGTCATCCTTACAAGGGTGTCATAGATGGAAGCGTCACCATGAGGGTGGAATTTAGCCATGCAGTTACCAACGACATTCGCTGATTTCCTGTAAGGTTTATTATGGAATACACCAGTTGTATGCATGGTGTAGAGAACACGCCTGTGGACCGGTTTTAATCCGTCCCTTACATCAGGGAGGGCTCGCCCTACAATGACGCTCATTGCATAGTCCATGTAGGACTTTTTCATCTCCTCTTCAATCTCTTGTGAGATAATCTTTTCGCTGTTTTCTGCTTCCATTCTTGAGAAATCTCCCGGTAAATATGAATTTTAGGGGCTTTATAAAGTTTTTGATGAGGATTTGCAGCTTTGAAAGGGCTTATCAGGATATATTTTATAAAAGGTTTCTAGATCCAGGAGTATACAAAAAGCACAACTAGTCCTTAAAATAATAACATTTATATACTAGTTGTATCAATATGTTACCATGGTCGTACTGTATGATCGCTTCAACTTTCCTGATGATGTATTCGAGATTATATTTGCAACCAAGCAACAGATAATCGTTGGAAGGGCACTTATAGAGTATATGAAGGATAATAGTGGTGAACTGAATAAATCGCAGATGTCTCTTTTTGCCACTTCCCTGCATGATGGCGAACTTACCACTACTGTGCAAGACGGTGAATACAAGGGAAGGACAGTGAAACTGACATACAATAAGAGGCAGTTCTATGATCGGATACTGACACCTTTCAAGACGATGGGAATGATTGATTATGACATGTATAAGAAGGTCTATACACTTTCAGACAAGTTCAACTCAGACATGATCAAGATAGGCCAGAAATGGCTTGAAGAACTAAAGAAACCTGCAAAGAACATATTCAGATAATGGCTCCCCGTATCTATTCTTACCCACCCAACCCAACTCGCCATTGGGGAGCCATTTTCATCTTGCGTAGCACACCACAGGACCTTCGGGCGAGTTCTACTCGCCCGTTTTCCACCCCTAAAAAAAGGTCATGAAGGGTATGGAGATTCCTACTAAGAACAAGATCGTTATGATAATTGCTATTATGATGAACTGGGCTACCCAGATAAGAAGTGCGCTTATCCATCCTACACTGAAAGCGACCTTATAGATAAAAAGCAGGATTATGAATAGTATCAATGGGCTTAGGGGGCCTAACATGTTGCCCAGGATGGCTGAAATCACCCAGAAGACGATGTGGATAAGGATTACTTTCAGGATGCTTGATCTCCCTCCGAGAAGGGTTGCTGCCAGGTGAAGGGGCAGTGCTGAGATTATTGCTGCAATGATTGCACCGATTATCAGCCATAGAAGATCCATCTATCCCATAAATACACTGAAATATAAGAATGTTTTGTCAGACTCCCCAGACAGGGTTGTTTTTCCTCTTGATATCTGCAATCTCCTTGAGGAGATCTTTTTCTTCCTGGGAGAGGAGTTTCTTGAATTCCTTGAATCTCTTGAATTCATCTTCACTGACAGCTGTGTAGAGGATGTCGTTCTCTTTGATCTGTCGCCCTACTATAACTCCTTCCATGGATACAGCTACTTCCTTGTTCTTTTCAGCCTCTTCGATATTCTTTTGTTCGTGCTGTATGCCTTTGACCCTTGTGATGGTCTTGCCGTCAAGGTTCATCAGGTTGGTGTTTGACTTGAGGACGCCTGCAAGGACATCCACCCCTACGACTGCAGGGTTGCACTGGCGGAAGATGTATCCTTCCATTATCCTGAGCTTTGCAGGTTTGGTAAGTTTCTTGTATTCTTCAGTCTCCTGTTCAAGCTGTTTTTGTTTTTGCCATTCAAACAGGTCATCAAGGAGTTTGTAGATGATGTCATTTGTTATGATCTTTACCTCTGAGGGAGGTTGTTCTGACTTGACGTTGAAGCCAAGGATCACTGCGTATAATGGCTCTTTTTCGCAGTTTGTCTGGGCTTCTATGACATCCTTTTTTGATATGTCGCCTATTGATGCTCTTCTGATGGGAACCTCGTGCTCCCGCAAGAGTGTCATCAGAGCTTCCAGACTTCCGATGCTGTCAGCCTTGATCACTATGCCTTCGTCATCCTTATCTACTATGACCTCTTCAATCTCTTCCTGAAGGTCATTCAGGACGTCTTCTTCGGTCTCTTTGGTGTAGACCGCAAGGGGCATACCAGCAATGACCTTGTCAAGCTCAGGGCCTGATATCTTGACTCCGCAGGCTGCGGTGATCTGCTTGACTGATTTGAATTTTGCTTTCTTGTCACGTATCTCAGAGAGGGGAGCGGGTTCCAGAAGGGCTTTTACCCTGGTTGTTATTGGCTCATCCAGGCCACCTATCCCTATGAGGTCGTTGACATGGATTGTCCCGTCATAGATTATCACGTCGATAGTCTTTCCAAGGCCTTTCTCTTCTTTGACTTCAAGCACAACTCCTCTGGCAGGGCCACTAAGATTGCAATGAAGGCAGTCTTCCAGGAATCGTTGGGCAAGGCCGGATATTAGCATCAGTATCTCTGGCATTCCGATGCCTTGTTTTGCAGAGGTGGGTATGATTGCCACCTGCTGGGTATAATCCTCTACCCTGTCATAACGTTCAGAATTCAGGCCAAACTCGCTTAGCTTTCCGACAAGCTCGTAGTGTTTTGTGTCAAGCTCTCGTTTGACATTGTCTGATTGCTTGTTTATGTTCTCAAGAAGAGGGCCTTTGAAATCTGTAAAACCTGAGATAAGGTCAATCTTGTTTGCGGCAACCACAAAAGGGGTCTTGCTTTTTTTCAGAATCTCCAGTGCCTCGATTGTCTGGGGCTTGAATCCTTCGTTTATATCCACAACAAGGATTGCAATGTCTGCCAGGTTCCCTCCTCTTTTCCTGAGGGAGGTGAAGGCTGCGTGGCCAGGGGTATCTATGAAAAGAAGACCTGGAATCGTGAATTTCATGCCGAGGCTGTCAAGGAGCTTTCCGCATATCTTTTTGATGGTATCAAGGGGAACGATGGATGCACCGATGGATTGGGTAATCTTTCCTGCTTCAGTGTTCACTATGGATGAACCTCTGATTGAGTCGAGCAAGGTTGATTTTCCATGGTCCACGTGGCCCAGAGTAGTACATATAGGACTTCTTATCTCGGGGCCGGTTCCTTTCTTTTTTGCCATTTTCGCTTGGGATATGTGGTTCCTTTTAAATGTTTTTAGGGTTAAGAAGAAAAAAATAGGGGGCAATGAAGGACTCAGGATGTAGGGGGAGGGAGGGGTTGTTCGAGAAGAACTATCCCGAGTCCTCATTAAGTAGTGGTAAACAAGATTAGTATATAAATATTTTGGTAGTATTTGTCCCTATTTGGTTAGAACTATCTGTGGGAGGGAATTTGGGGAAGGACATAATTTCCTATTATTTAATAAAAAAGGAAATTTAATGGGTAAAACTCAATTAAAGGGTAAAACCCGGGCTATTCATTATCTTTTTAAAATAAAACACATTCCAGGGGCATATGCCTGAAAAGATTAGTGAGGGTTCTGTGAGTCTGCACGTGTATACAGGAGATATATCAAAAGAGCTTCCTGTGTTCTATAACCCTGATATGAAGCTGAACAGGGACATAACTATTGAAGTGCTCAAGGCAGCAGGTCGGCCTTTGGATGTAGGTCTGCCTTTGGCTGGATCCGGGGTAAGGGGTGTCAGGATACTCAAGGAAGTACCAGAGATGACTGTATATATGAATGATAATAATGAAAAGGCAATTGAGCTTATCCATAAGAATCTTGAGTTGAATTCATGCTCAGCAGAAGTCTTTGGGAAGGAAGCGAATGACTTTCTCGCGGAACGTTATTATGATTATATTGATGTTGATCCATTCGGAAGTCCTAATCCTTTCCTGGATACTGCATGCCGCAGGATCAGGAGAAAGGGGATTCTTGCTGTGACTGCAACCGATACAGGGTGCCTTTGTGGAACATACCCTAAAACTTGCTTTCGGAAATACTGGGCCAAACCCTTGCATAATGAGCTCATGAAAGAGATTGGCCTGAGGATCCTTATCAGGAAGGTGCAGCTTATGGGCATGCAATATGATAAGGCGTTGATTCCAATCATCTCATATTCTAAGGATCATTATTTTCGTGTTTTCTTTGAGGTGCGAAAAGGTAAGCAGAAGTGTGATGAGGTCATCCGCCAGTATGGCTATCTTATCGTGGATCAGGAAGGGTTTCGTTCTGGCAGGGATGTTTTCAATTCCGGGGATGACTATGCCGGGCCTTTATGGCTGGGGCCGCTTGCAACATCTTTTCTTGACCAATTGTATGGAGAATTCCTGGAGACTCTCAAGGAGGATTATGCAAATGAAATCCCTTTCTTTCATGATATCCCCACACTATGTAAGGAGGCGGGTGTTCGGGCTATACCTTTCACTCAGATGGTTGAGAAGATCAGGGCAAAGGGTTATCTGGCTAGCAGGACGCACTTTGCAAAACAGGGTATAAGATCTGATATACCCAAAAAAGAATTGATAGAAATCCTAGCCGAGGGCCCGGCTGACTGATTCGACCTGAACTGAATTCACGTCTTGAACTTCTGAGATGTCCTGTTCAAGCTGTTCAGTATCACCAAGGTTCTCATCCATGCTGAAGGTTATGTTCACGGAGTTGAGTCCGAAAGCGACAGGCTGGGTCTCTGTTTTCTGTACGGTTCCACCAAACTGGACTATCTTTTCTTTAGCTTCTTCTTCGATCTTCTGCAGGTCCTTCTCTGGTCCTTCAGGCATGATCTTTATTCCAACAATAACATGTGCCATTTGTTCACCTCAATTTGGTCCTATAAACCCGCATTCAGGGCATTCGTACTTTGCTACTATCTGCCTGCAATGCTTACAACGGACAACTTCATACTTATTGCATCCAGGACACATGAAAATAACGCTCCCTTCGTCATTCGTGATATCTTTCTTGCATGATATGCATGTTTTCTTTACCATTATGAATTCCTCCTGATCCAAAAAAATGCTGACTCTTTTATAAAACTTTCTTAATACGGGAGTTTTTCGAATAATTCCGGCATCGACTTCGACCTGAATTCCTTTTTAAAAAGAGGTGATATCCCCGTAAGGGACTTCCCCCTTTCACCTTATATAGAGATACTAATCGGCCTTCGTAATAATGATGCTTATTTCCTCGAAAAACTCTTAATACGGTTGTTGCTGTTGGTTCTCTGAGTCAGAGCTTGCGATGACGTCGTCGATCCTCAGGATCATTTCTGCTACTTCGCTAGCTGATGAGATTGCCTGTTTCTTCACTTTCATGGGTTCGATTACACCAAGCTTGTAGGAGTCTTCCACCTTTCCTGTGAAAACGTTGATGCCTCCCCATTTCATGCCTTTATCATGGGCTGCTTTCAGTTCTGTTATGATGTCTATAGGGTCGATTCCCGCGTTCTCTGCAAGGGTTTTCGGGATTATTTCCAGGGCATCAGCAAAGGCCTCCACTGCAAGCTGCTCACGGCCGGACAGGCTGTCTGAATACTTCCTGAGATTACGTGCGATCTCTATCTCAGGGGCTCCTGCTCCTGCAACGTAAAAGCCGGTGGTAAGAGTGGCTGCAACATCGCCTATGGCGTCTTCCATGGCGCGCTTTATCTCGTCGACAACGTGGTTTGTGGCTCCTTTTATGAGGATTGTGACAGAACGGGGATTCTTGCATTCCTTGATGAAGACCATGTCGTCTTCACCAACCTTGACTTCCTCGACCATCCCTGCTTTTCCAAGGTCTTCTCCGGAGAGCTCGTTCAGGTTAGTGACAATCTTTGCGCCTGTGGCTTTTGCAAGAGAAGTCATGTCTGATCGTTTTACCCTGCGGATGGCAAATATTCCTTTTTTTGCGAGGAAGTGCTGGGCAATGTCATCTATCCCTTTCTGGCAGAGGACGATGTTTGCGCCTGACTGGACGATGCGTTCTACCATGTCCTTTATCATCTTCTCTTCCTGGTTGACGAATGCCTCAAGCTGGGATGGGTCATTTATCTGGATGCGCGTGTCTGTCTCAGGGCCTCTCACTTCTATGGAGCTGTCTACCAAAGCAAGCTTTGCATCCTTTACCTGGCGGGGCATCCCTGAATGCACGCGCTCCTTGTCAAGAACTATGCCTTCTATGAGGCCGGATTCCTCGATTGATCCTCCGACCTTAGGGACGATATTTATGTCGTTCTTGCTGTAATAGATGGATTCTCCTGTCTTTTCTATGACACTCTGGACAGCTTTGACCGCAATATCAGCAAGCCTTTCTTTTGAGGATTCTGCCCCTTTGCCAGTCATTGCGGTTGTCGCAATCTTCTTTAAGACTTCGGAGTCATCCTTTTTTACGGGTTCTGAGATCTCTTTCAGTATTTTCATGGCTTTCTCAGTAGCCATCCTGTATCCTTTGGCAATTATTGTAGGATGGACGTTAGAGTCAAGGAGTTTCTCTGCATTCTTCAGGAGTTCCCCTGCGATCACGACTGCTGTAGTGGTCCCGTCGCCTATCTCTGATTCCTGGGTCTTTGCGACCTCAACAATCATCTTTGCGCTGGGCTGCTCGATGGACATCTCATTGAGGATAGTCACTCCATCGTTTGTGATTGTAATGTCGCCTATGTTGTCCACAAGCATCTTGTCCATGCCTTTCGGACCCAATGTTGTCCTGACAGTCTCTGCGACCATCTTTGCAGCTTCAATATTTGTCTTCTGGGCGTTCTTTCCCTGGGTCCTTTGTGTTCCTTCTGGAAGAATGAAAATTGGTTGTTGATTTGACATTGTAATACACCTCACTTTCCGGTATAAGAGAGGAGTATTTAAGTTTATTGAGTGTTTTTGGCTGTATATATCCTATGCACCATAACTTTTATAAATTGACCCAGTTTCTTTAGTGAAAGGTGGCATAATGAGCGGAGAGAAAACACTAAAATCAGTCGGATCACTTAAGGAAGGCAACTATGTCGTAATAGACGGAGTTGCATGCACAGTCAGCAGTACCCAGACATCAAGACCTGGAAAGCATGGTCATGCAAAGGTACGTATGGAAGGTGTTGGGCTCATTGATGGCAAAAAAAGGATTCTAGTGATGCCAGGCCACGATAAGATAGAAGTTCCAATCATTGATAAGAGAAATGCTCAGGTCCTTTCAGTCACAGGCAACATGGCTAATGTGATGGATTCTGAGACCTATGAAACATTTGACCTTGAGATCCCTGAAGAACTCAAAGACCAGTGCACAGAGGGATCAACTGTCCTGTACTGGATAATCCTCGAGGATAAGGTCATGAAACAGGTTAAGAGTGATTGATTATGGCAAAATTCCCAGAAGCAGAGGCAAGGAAATTCAAGCGTAAGTTCGTATGCAAGAGTTGCAAACGTTCCCTTATGACATCCAACATGCTGGTATTGCAGGAGAAAGTCAAATGCAGAAAATGCCACTCCACATCCCTGCGACCGGCACGCAAGAAGTAAGCTTTAAATATTACTTTACTTTATTCTATTACAGGAGGGAATTACTATGCTAAAGATGAAAAATATTACTGATACTTTTGACATGAAAGTCTTTACTGACAGTGGTGAGTATTTCGGAGATATCGAGGAGTCAATCCTGACCCAGACAAAGGTTTTTGGCTGGAGGGTAAAGGCTACAAAGAACTCTTATCTTTCCAAGGTTCTTGGGAATGCAAAAGGGGTTATAGTGCCGCATCAGCTGGTAAAGGCTATAGGAGACATAATGCTTATCAGCAAGGCTGCGGTTCCGTCATATAACGCGGAATCGAATGACTACGAATAAGCTCTTGCATGTATGCTGTGCTTCCTGCGCCTTGGTTGCACTTGAGCGCTGGGAGTCAATTTCTCTTTTCTTTTATAATCCTTCTATACCCACTGATGAGTATGAAAGACGTTATTCTGATGTTAGAAAGATCGCTTCAATATATGAAGTCCCAATCATTGATGCATCCCATGATCATGATGCATGGCTGAAGCGTGTCAAGGGAATGGAGGCTGAGCCGGAGAATGGGAAAAGATGCATGGTATGTTACCAGGACCGGCTGGAACAAGCATACAAGGCTGCGGTTGACAATGGTTTTGATGGGTTTGCTACGACCTTGACACTTAGCCCGCACAAGAATGCACAAATTATCAATAGGATCGGTAAGGAGATTGGAGGAGAATTCTATATCTCCAGTGATTTCAAGAAACAGGATGGGTTCAATCTCAGTGTCCGGCTGAGCAGGAAGTATGGTCTTTATCGACAGACTTTTTGTGGTTGCGAGATGAGCATGCAGTCTCCAAGGCTGTAGAAGCGGTATCTTTTCTGTATGGCGTGATTGTATGCCCTGAATACATTCTCTTTTCCCATGTACGCGCTGATAAGGAGAAGCAATGTAGATTCTGGAAGGTGGAAGTTTGTGATGAAACCGTCAGGGTTTATCCTGAATCCGTATCCGGGTTTTATGAAAAGATCAGAGTATCCCTGGTAGGGGTGTATGATGCCTTTGTTGTCTGCTGCGGTCTCCAGGGATTTCATGGTTGTGGTGCCTATGACAAAAAGGCGGCCTTTGCGGTTGTTGATGGTGTCTGCGGTCTGCTTGTCTATTGTCAGGAATTCAGGCTCCATCTGGTGAGTATCCAGGTCATAGATCTTATTGAAGGTGCCATAACCTACGTGAAGGCAGATATATGCAAATTTCACTCCTTTGGTTTTCAGCTCTCTCATCAGGTTGCTTGTGAAATGAAGGCCTGCTGTGGGTGCTGCAAGGGATCCCTCTTCTCTGGCATAGACTGTCTGGTATTCTGTATCTCTTTTGAGTTCTTCGTTGATGTAGGGTGGTGTGGGAAGGATTCCCCTTGGCTCTTTCCTGAATCTGAGGGTGAAAAGGTCGTGTTGCTTATCGATTATCTTTGCCTGGTTATCCTTGAATATCAGCTTGTTCCCTAACCTTGGTTTCCCTTTGATGCGGCATTTGTAGGTGTCATCTTTCCTTTGCAGTATGATGACTTCCACAGGGCTTCCGGTCTCTTTTTGTCCCAAAAGCTTGGCTCTCTTGACTTTGGTGTTGTTGAGTACGATAAGGTCATCCTTTTTCAGGTGGTCCTTGATCCTGTAGAATCTTGAATCTGTAAGTGTGTCTGCGATGAGCATCCTGGAATAGCTTTTAGGATGAGCAGGCCTTTGGGCTATGAGTTCAGGAGGAAGATGGTAGTCAAACTCTTCAAGTTTCATATGGATAAGAAATCAGGTGTGATTTATAAAGGATTATGCGGTTACGCTAAGGTGAATATAAATTTTGTTGGACACAGTCCTTTGTTAGTTTATTGAGCACCCTTTTGGTAACCGCACAATCCAATCAGACTAAAATTGATTTTTCTTTATAATTTTTTTTATTTCTGGGGGGGTTATTGGAGTGACGGAGTCAAACATTGCCTTTAATCCAGTCTTGAGTGTTTTCTTGTCAGCGATCTTGTCATGGACATAAGGGGATATGATCCATTTCTGGTCGCGGATGCTTCCAGGATTTATGAAATAGATGAAGAGATTGCGGTGCTTGGTAAGCTCTTTCCAGAGGCTCTGGAGTATCTTAAGGTTCTCTTCTGTGTTGAATACCACTACAGACACGTGTTCTCCTGCAACCTTTGTTATCTCTTCCAGGCTTTCGAACCCATAGACCTTGATGGTCTTGTCATTATAGACAATATCCAGGTGATTCCTGGACTCATTTATCTCAAGGATTTTCTTGTAGATGATGTCCTTGTTCCTGAAGTATTCCTTTGCCCACTGGAGAAGATAATCCTGGATATCCATCTGTCTTGCGCAGGTTTCCTCCATTTAAATATTTTTCTTAAGCCGCTTCAGGATTGCACCTGCAAGATCTTCCTTTTTTACCCTTGTCTGTTCAGTGGTGTCCCTGTCGCGGATTGTCACGTCGTCATTTTCAAGGCTGTCGTAATCAATCGTTATGCAGAAAGGGGTTCCGATCTCGTCCTGACGTGCGTATCTTCTTCCAATCGAACCTGACTTGTCATAGATACAATTGAAGTGCTGGTTCAGTTCGTTGAAAACCTCACGCGCCATCTTTGTTAGGTTCTCCTTGTTCATAAGAGGGAGTATTGCGCATTTGATTGGTGCAAGGGAGGGTTCCAGTTTCAGGACGATGTTTCCTCTATTGTCGTCTGTGAAAGCGTCAACCAGGGTTGCAAGGAATACTCTGTCCATACCAAAGGTCGGTTCTATGACACGGGGAATCACCTTCTCTTTTGCATCCTCATCATAGATCTGCATCTTCTGGCCTGACTCTTTCATGTGCTGGGTCAGGTCGTACTGGCCGCGGTTGGCGTTTCCTGCTATCTCTTTTGAACCGAAAGGGAAACTGTAATCCATATCAAAGGTTGCTGAAGAGTAATGGGAGAGCTCATCTTTTGTATGCTCGCGGACCTTGATGTTCTCTTTAGAGAGGCCAATGTCCATTGTCCATCTGATCTGTCTTGAAAGCCAGTATGCATGCCATTCGCCGAGTTTCTTTCCTGAGAGGAGCTCCCTGATGGTCGCTTTTTTCAGGACATTCTCATTTTTTTCCTGGGTATCGGCATCCATGAAATTGAACTCAAGGTTGAGGTCACTCTCAGTCAGGAGACCGCATTTCTCATCCTTTGGATGAAGGAAGAACTCGAATTCTGCAATGCTGAATTCCCTGCAGCGGAATATGAAATCCCTTGGTGAGATCTCGTTTCGGAAGCATTTTCCGATCTGTCCTATCCCGAAGGGTAGCTTAAGTCTCTGGGATTCGGCAATGAGCTTGAAATCAGTGAACATCCCCTGGGCAGTCTCTCCCCTAAGGTATGCTTCTGAGGCCTTTCCTTCTTCAGCTCCTACCTGGGTGGGGAACAACAGGTTGAAGTCCTTAAGTTCTGCAAATTCTCCTTTGCATTCAGGGCAGGCAAGATTGTTCTCTGAGATGATCTGGTTGATCTTTTCAATCTCCATCCCTTCCACGTTGAGGTCAAGCTTTTCTTCTATGAGGTGGTCTGCCCTGTATTTTTTCTTGCATTTGCTGCAGGTGATCAGAAGGTCACCGAAGGAATCAAGATGACCTGAGGCTTTCCATATCCTGGGATGGGATATGATGCTTGCATCAAGGCCTACCATGTTCTCCTGTGAATGGATGAAGGTCTTCCACCAGTGTTGCTTGAGATTATTGAATAGTTCCACTCCAAGGGGACCGTAGTCCCAGAAACCGGACAGTCCGCCGTATATCTCTGAACTCTGGAATATGAACCCTTTCTGCTTGCAGAATGTTGTTATCTTTTCTATTGAATCCATTTTTTAACCCTCAAGTATGGGTGGGTTTTCAAGTATTTTAAAGTTTGCTATGTATCTTTTTTGTTTATCAAGGGGTTGAAATGTGAGTATTCATGTTCGGTCTTTTGACATTTAGGAGTTTTTCGAATAATTCGACATTTAGAAAACATTTAAATATGGCTGTCGTCTTCCTTGAATCGGTGAGTATAATGACAATAGTAGGTTTTAATTTTACAAAGATACATGTTGAGCGAAAGACCCAGGCTACTGGGAAGGTGAATATCACAAATAATGTTTCAATCAAGGCAGTTGAGGAGTCATCACTATCTCTGGGTCCGAACAAGCAGACAGGGCTGAAATTCAGCTTTGAGTTCGTGACAAAGTATGAACCGGGAATCGGTGAGATCATGCTGAACGGTGATGTCTTGACAATCGAGAATGAAGAGACCCATAAGCTGATACTTGATGAGTGGAAACAAGAGGAGAAGGTCAATAAGCAGACCATGACAAAGATCCTTAACCATGTACTGAAAAAAGCTAATCTTGAGGCTTTGATACTGAGCAGGGAAATCAATCTTCCATCTCCTATACCTCTGCCAAAAGTACAGGACAAGTAGTCGAAACTTTTATTAGCTTAGTTATATTTTTTCTTACTCATGACTCAGGAAACTAAATTAAAGGTCGCAGAGGCAGTTCAGGATGATGTTAACAAGGGAATAGTAAGGGTAGATTCCTCTATTTTGCGAGACCTGGGTCTTCGGCCGGGGGATCCGCTGGAGATACAAGGTGAGAGGGTAACTGTCGCTACAGTCGAGAGGGCATACCCTGGTGATATAGGGCTGAATATTATCCGGATGGATGGCCTTTTGAGGCGGAATGCGAAAACAGGTATCGGTGAATATGTCGCAATCAATACTGCTGATGTGAAGGAAGCAAAGAAGGTAGTGATTGCTCCGGCAAGAAAAGATATAGTGGTCAAGGCTGATCCTGTATTCTTCAGGAGAGGTCTTCATAACCGGGTTGTTCTTACAGGCGATATAATCTCCATAGGAGGGCGGCGAAGAACGCGGAAAGGTACTTATTCAGGCTCACCTTTCTTTGATGATATAGTGGAGCTGTTTGATGAAGGGATGATGAGTAGTTTTGGTTTCTCTGATATAAAATTCATAGTTGTTGATACAAATCCTAAACAGGCTGTCAGGATAACTGACATGACAGAGATAGTCTTCAATCCTGAGGCTGAAGAGGCTGAGGAAGAGCATGATGTCCCTGAGGTCACATATGAGGATATTGGGGGTCTGCAGGATGAGATCAAGAAGATCCGCGAGATGATAGAGCTTCCGATCAAGCATCCCGAGGTGTTTGACAGGTTGGGCATTGAACCTCCGAAAGGGGTGTTGCTGCATGGCTCGCCTGGAGCTGGTAAGACCTTGCTTGCAAAGGCTGTTGCAAATGAGACGAAATCTCATTTTATCGTGATCAACGGGCCGGAGATCATGTCAAAATTCTATGGCCAGTCAGAAGAGAATCTCAGAAAGAAGTTCGAGGAAGCTGAGGCTAATGCACCGGCGATAATCTTTATTGATGAGATCGATGCGATAGCATCAAAACGTGAGGAAACCCACGGAGAGGTGGAAAAAAGGGTTGTTGCCCAGTTGCTTGCGATAATGGATGGTCTCAAGAGCAGGGGCAAGGTAGTTGTCATTGCAGCCACAAATATCCCTAATTCCATAGATCCTGCATTGAGAAGGCCAGGAAGGTTTGACCGGGAGATAGAGATAGGTGTTCCAAAGGAGCAGGACAGGCTTGAGATACTGAAGGTGCATACCAGGAACATGCCCTTGAATCCGCCTTTTGACAGTTCTATTGCGAGAAGGAGTATCAAGGAGTATGTTGACAAGTTGAATGCTGATATGGTGGCATATGACAAGGAACTCAAGAACATTGAAGAGGAGCTTGAGAAGCGGCAGGATGAACTGAGTGCAGTGGAGAGCAAGCTTGAGGGTCAGGAATATCCTAAAACCCAGAATATCTACAGGGAAAAGAAACAGTTGCGTGATAAGGTTGAAAGATTAAAAGAGCGCAAGAAGCAGAAGACCTCAGAGATGGAGACTGCAAAGAACAAAGTGGATGAGGTCGAGAACATCCGGAGTGAGATTGAGGATGCAATCAAGTCATCTGATCCTGAGAGGGAATTGTTCGGGCTTAACTATGTTGACCTGAAGACTCTTGCGGATATCACACTCAATTATATTATAGGAGAGATCAAGAAGAAGTTCAGGGAAAAGGACAGGCATATGGAAGGCCTTGATGAGGTCAGAGGCATACGTGACCTGAAGGAATCGCTCCTCAATCAGCTTGAGGCTGATGATCCAAGATCAAAGCTTATCCACGAGACTCTGACTGAAGTGAACTTTGATCTTGACAATTTCAAGTTCTCAAGATCTGGTCTTGAAAAGATAGTTCCTTTTATCAAGGACAAGAAGCTGAAGGTATTCCTTGAGAAAGTCCTTAAGGCTAAGGATGACGATGAGGTCAACTCGAAGATCTCAGCAAGCTGGATGAGCGATGAACTCAAGGAAAGGGTCAGGCTTGATCTTGTTGAGGACATGCTCACATGGGTCGCCAAGAAAACCCATGGTTTTGTGGGTGCTGATCTTGCATCTTTGTCAAAGGAATCTGCAATGATTGTCCTTCGGAGGATAATATCTGACATGGGTTCGCTTGACGAGGGAGACATATCAAAATATCTTGATAAGCTTAACATATCAATCACAGATTTCAAGGAGGCCTTGAAGTTTGTCAGGCCAAGCGCCATGAGGGAGGTCCTCGTGGAGCTTCCGGAAGTGAACTGGAACCATATAGGTGGACTTTCCGGAGTGAAGCAGGAACTCAAGGAAGCTGTTGAATGGCCTCTGCAATACCCGAAAATCTTCAATAAGATGGGTATAAGGGCGCCTAAGGGTGTATTGCTTTTTGGTCCGCCAGGTACAGGAAAGACAATGCTTGCAAAGGCTGCTGCAAATGAAGCTGAATCGAATTTCATACTGGTTAAGGGGCCAGAGATGCTTTCCAAATGGGTAGGTGAAAGCGAGAAGGCAGTACGCCAGATATTCGAGAAGGGAAGGCAGACTGCACCAACCATAATATTCTTTGATGAGCTTGATGCGATAGCTCCACGGAGGGGCGCTTCAGGTGATTCGAATGTTACGGAAAGGGTTGTGAACCAGCTTCTGACTGAAATAGACGGTCTTGAGGAACTGAATGATGTTGTCATAATTGCTGCAACAAACAGGCCTGATATCGTTGATACTGCGCTGCTTAGGCCTGGACGTTTCGACAGGATAATAATGGTCGGCTCACCTGATAAGGCTGCACGTGAGGAGATATTCAAGGTGCATACCAAGAACATGCCTCTGGAGAAGGGACTGAGCTTGTCGGCGCTTGCTGACAGGACTGAAGGTTATGCAGGAAGTGATATCGAATCTGTATGCAGGGAAGCGGCGATATTCGCTTTGCGTGAATCGATAAAGGCAAAGCGTGTGAAGCAATCGCATTTTGATGAGGCACTGAAAAAGGTTCCGTCCTCTATCACAAAAGAGATCGAGGAATCTTACGAGAGCCTGAAACAGCAGTTCTCAAGCGCTCAGGCAAAAGAGATGCGGGCACAGCGGCCTAATTACTTTGGATAGAAACAAATAAATAAACTTCTTTTTTATCTTATTATATGATAACTACAATAAAGCTTTCGAGGTTTCTTAATTCCTACATGGACATGAAGGTAGAAGATTACTCAAGAAACGGCCTTCAGGTGCATGGAACAAAACATATAACAAAGATTTGCTTGTGCGTTGATGCATGCCTGGAGAGTTTCAGGCTGGCACGCAAGGCAGGATGTGATTGCATAATCGCCCATCACGGGATATACTGGAAGGGCGCGAAAGACGTGACTGGTCTTGTGAAAAAAAGAGAGCAATACCTGAAGAATCATAAGATGACGCTTTATGGTATACATCTTCCACTTGACCTTCATCATGAGGTGGGAAACAATATTGAGATTGCAAGGTCTCTTGGGCTATCTGGGATTGAAGAGTTTGGGAGTCATCATGGCTTTTCCATCGGGTATTCCGGAAGGTTCAATTCTGATATGAATTCTCTTGTCGATAAGATAAAGAAGATAGGCAAACCTGTAGTTCTTGATTTTGGCAGGAAGCGTGTCAGGCGGGTCGGGATCGTAAGCGGAGGTGGATCGAGAACAATCCATGAGGCTTATATGGATGGAATCGACTGTGTCATAACAGGAGAGGCGCCGCACCAGGTATATCATGAGGCAAAGGAATACAAACTGAATGTGATCTTGGCAGGCCATTATGAGACAGAGGTGTTTGGGGTCAGGGCACTTGGAAAAGTCATCAATGAGAAGTTTAATATACCCTGCCAGTTTATTGATGTGCCAACGGAGATATGAGAATGGATGCTGGTGATTATGTAAGGATCGTGACTGATGAAGGGGAGACAGAAGGGATTCTGATGCCTCGCCCTGAAATACTGGATGAGGATATAGTAGTTGTAAAGCTTGATTCAGGATATAACATCGGGATACGAAGGGAGCGTATAAAGGACATGAAGGTTGTCTCTTCATACACGCCTCCAGAACAAGCCTCTCCTGTGTCACATAAAAAGGATCTTCCTACTATCTCAATCCTTAGTGTTGGAGGGACTATCTCATCAAAGATAGATTACAAGACCGGCGGGGTATATGCTGATTATACTGCTGAGGATTTTGTGCAGATGGTGCCGGAACTGCAGGATATCGCGAACCTGAAGGCATGCAAGATTGATGCTGTC
>JAWOGQ010000001.1:0-5393 GCA_046496745.1 Candidatus Woesearchaeota archaeon
CTTTCGTTGCATGTAGCACAGACATTGCTTAGGGATGGAAAGAAAGAATTTGCAAAGATTATGCAAGGAGTAGCAGACCTGGCATCCCCTACCGGCAAATGGCCTGAAGCAGTCCACCCCTTTTCAGGTGGAGGTTGCATGGGTGACGGCGAGCACGTATGGGCTGCTGCAGAATGGCTTATCATGGTAAGGAACTGTTTTGTCTTTGAAGAAGGAAAAAAGCTCATACTCGGTAAAGGCCTTTATCCGGAATGGTTCAATAAGACATCTTTTGGTTACACGAGAACATCCTATGGAAACATAAGAATAGAAGCAAAGAAAACCAAGGAAGGTATCTACCTCACATGGGATGCAGACTGGAATACCCAGCCAGAAATGCTAATTGATATTCCAGGTCACGAAAAAAAGAAAGTAACATCAAAAGAGATGTTTGTAAGATCAACAAGATAAGCCAAAACCCCCATGTGAGGCACTTTTTGGGACAATATTTATAAATAATCCCTGTTATATGGGTCTTGGGGGGATACTATGAAGACCTATATCATACTAATGCTGCTTTTTCTTACTGCATGTACCAATGAAGAAACTCTTGTTCCAAACGAACTGTTGATGGAATCACCGATCCAGAGCTTCCAAGAGGACTCAATTATCCTTGAGGACGGTTCAGAGATAAAGATTCCCGCAAACATAACCAAAACATTCCAGGAGACTGAAGAGCTCCGTGAGAAAACAGAGACCAATTCTACTGATGTTGTAAAGACCTATCGGGACAGGACAGTCATTGAAAGGACCACTGTGGTTGAGATAGAAGACAACGAAGAATATGATGAAGTCTTCGGTAATGAGACTCCTGATTACAACAAGACAAACGAGAGCAAGACACTTTCAGAGACAGCAACCATAGAGAAAGTGCAGGACGCATGCAGGAATGATCGGACAATGCCATACTGCGATAGAAGTGAAGAAGACCTCAAGAAACTGCTTGAGAACAAGAGCGGAACATATGAGATCCTGGAAACGGTAAACGTTCGCAAGGTTCCATTGAACAGTTTAAATATAACATTAGGCAAGACCCCTGAAATATTGATGGACCCTCTTGATGTTATGGTTCCGGCAGATGAAAATGAGACATATGGTTTCATGCCACTGCAGGGTATGCAGTACATAGGCCCAAGCTATCAGAAAGAGATATTCATAGACGGATTCACAGAAGGCTTTGAACTCAGCTATGAGAAGAAGTTTACCTGGAATAAATTTGGCAAGGAAGTTGCAATGGCAAAATTATTCTCATACATAGGATATGGACTAGGCCTGAGAATACCCTTCCAGACAGAACTTACTATACACAATAATGTGATCGACTCAGATCCAGGAGAATTTAGTGCAAAGATCGATCTCCAACCGCTTGACCTTGATGCTGAAGGATACAAGGAAGCAGGATTGAGCAGCTTTCATCTGTTTGATGGCAAAGAACTGGTTCTGGAGTTTGGTGCACAGGCAGGAGCTAAAGTAAAGCTATTGGGTCATACAGTATACAATTCTAATTTCGGCAAGATGATCGATAATAGCAAGGATTTCACCCCACCTCTCGGAGGTGAACGGGTGAATCTTGGCAGGCTTGTTTTTGAAGGTACAGATACAGGACTTTATTATGGTGATGATGATGTGTATGTCGACGGAGATATCGGAATAACTTTCAACCTTAAAGGAGAGCATGTCAATTTCAGGTGTGAAGGATTAAATACTGTCTGTGAAGATTTTGATATAACAGGAAAAAAGACCCTGGATCTTTCACTAGAGCCAGTCATACATGACCAAGAGGATGAGTTTGGTAAATATGCAAATTTCGGGATCACACTCTCAAACCCAAGATATAAGTCAAAAGCAAATTTTGGTGCTGAATTTGGGATAGAAGCAGGTGTTAATGTACCCTATCTTGGTTGGAGGACAGTGAGGACACCCTGGGTTGAATTGTATGAGTTCGACATTGACCTACCATACCTTGGAAGACACGATGGCACACCAGGCAGGCTACCATCAGTAGAAAACAAGGCATACATGAATATACCTACATTTGACAACACTACACTCAACCTACTGGGTGGCCCTCTTGCATTAAATATCACAAGCAGATGCCAGAAGCTTCACGACATAGTCACAGAAGGAGCAGAGGTTCCGCTGGATGATGAAGAGATCAACATATACACAACGTTTGGCGATGCTATCGGAAGTGTAACAATAGATGATGGATTCATTGCTGATGTTGACTGCTACCACATACATAATGAACCCTCGTATGAATTGGAGATGGACAATTACGGGGTACTTACTGAGTTTGACAATGGAGACCCTTACACAAAAGGCCTTGAACTCATGGACCAGGACCGACTGAAACTCAAAGGCATCGGCACAGCAAACAGATTCAAGTCATTCCTGGGAAACAATTTCGCAGGATTAACAGGAGGGATAATATGAAAAGATTGATTTGCATTTTTTTGCTTGTATTCATGATCGGATGCAGCACAGAACAGGAAATACAACCCTTTGACGCAGGACAGCAACCGGATGCACAAGAAACTGAACAGGATATGCAGACAGAAACTGAAAAACCACCAGAATCAAGGATAGAATCAGGCGAACAAGAAAGCGAACAAGAGAAAACACAAGAAGACTCCATGAATTTTTGCGAGAGCACAAAACAGACAGATATTGGAAAATATGTGTATTACTGGACACAAGACCAATACTATGAGAAAGTAACCTCATCCAACGGTGGAGAAACTGAAAAGATAGTAACAGCACAGCAAAGCTGCGCCAGAGGTGACGGCGATTGGCAATGCTCAGAAAGCTCAGAAAGCCTGTTACAGCAACACAAAGGAATGGTCCAGCAGCTTGTTGACAGCCCTGCAGACATGTATGGCCTTAAATGCAGTGAAAAACCATACAATGAGACTATCTTTCAGATGGACTAGGCATCAGGAGATCCTGTGCATATCCAGAAAATATTTTTTCTTTTTCCTCTTCGGATATTCGGCATTCTTCAACCTTCACGATAGGCACACGCTGGGAATCAAACGGCGCATCGCTTGCGAATATGAATTTGACGCCTTCCCTGACCCCCTTCTCCATTCGCAGAGTACGCGCATTGATTGAGATATCAACATACAGATTAGGGATCAATGCCACCTCCTGCAAGAATTGCACTGCATTACCAAAGAAATGCGCCATCACAATATTCAGTTCCGGCAGAGCGCGAGCAATGTTTATAATCCTTTTTGGATGTGCCTGATCTACTGCCTCATCCGCATGCAGGAGCAAAGGAAGCCCTTCCTTTGCAATAACCCTGTACAAGGGAAACAATTGCGGATCATCTACAAAGAAATTCTGTGCTCTAGGATGCAGCTTGACACCTGCAAACCCTGGGATCAGGTCTGAGAGCGCATCTGCACTCACGCTGTTTGGATTGAAACGCAGGAAAGGAAAAAGGTCATCCTCCTTCAAAAGAGCCATGGACTCATCTATGAGATTCATGTCAGAAGTATCAAACGGAAACACGACAGCCTTGTCGATACCGTTCTTTTCCATAGAAGCCCTGAGTTCTTCCAGACTAAGATGAGGCCCCTCATTATCCGTGCCGATATGGCAATGAAAATCAATGATCATTTTAACCGATCTATAAGGAAATCCCTGGTACGTGTTGAACCTTCAAGCATGTCCGCCTCATACACGATTCCAGGTGAAGCAACATTGATCTCACCTAAGTAAGGACCGAGTATATCAACACCTGCCCAGGCAATCTTGTTTTCCTTAAGGAAAGGCATGATCTGCTCAATTATATATTCATCGGTTTTATTGATCTCAGCCAATTCACCACGACCACCTGAAGAGAGGTTACACAAGAAAGAACCTTCTGCTGGATACCGATGCACCGCACTTACAGGTTCATAGAACAAGACATTGATTCTCTTATCACCCATCTGCGCAATATCCTCAATAAATTCCTGAGCAACTAATTCAGTTGTCCCGTCATGAGTCTTCCGTCTGCAGACCTCAAGCAGATCATCAAGGCTTGCTCCATGAAAGACCTCGATACCTTTTCCCTTATTCAGATTGATTGGCTTGAATATGACAGAAGACAAATTAGCAGCAAAATCAGCAAGAGCCTCATAATCGGAACCAACATATGTAGGAGGAAGGATATCAGAATCAACAAATTCCTTGAGGTATGCTTTCGTATGATATTCCAGCTTGCTACTTGGTGGATTCAGAAACAGTTTTTCATCTTCATGAGGAACTAAAGCATTAAGAAAATCCCTTTTTACCGGTATATCAAACCTGCACAATATTGTATCATATTCATTAGCTAAGGTTGGGTCAGGTTCAAAACTAAGCCTATAAGGGACTTTTCGCTCATGCAAACCCTCCGCAAGGTAACGGGTGCTGTCATCAATATCATTCATATTCTCCTTGTCAACATAACAAAGAATCATCTCATCACCTCAAGATCTTTTTGATAAAGCTCATTGATATATCTTCTGACATCGCATGCAGTATTTTCATCGATTGAATGATTATATTCCCTGCCTCTTGCAAAATCGATTATCTTGTCAGACATGGTCTTTCTCTCAATAAGTGTCTGTTCCAGTGGTTCAAGATAGGATGGCTGTTTAGAATGGCGCTTTGCAAGAGACACAATATCAGTAAGATATTCATGCAGAGAAGAATTATGTACTCCTTCTCGTATGCCTGCATTTTCAGCTTTTTTCAACCAGTCATATGAAGGAATGACCAACTGGTTCCCTTCTTTAAAGAAGTTGTCTTTTCCAATGACTACCTCAGGTTTCTTTTCAGCAAGATAATTGCATACTCCCTGATAAAGGGCTGCAAGCCCCATCACCTGTGAAAACACGTTAGCATCAGCACACCTTGACTCAATGGTCTTTTCCATCATCCGTATTGGTCCCCAGCATGTATCATGGGCAGCGAAACCCTCACTTGACCCATTTCCCACCCAACTGCGCAAGCTCTCTCTTTGCCTTTCCACAATATCTTCATATGACACAGGATAAGGAAGCAACTGTCCCTGCAAAGGAAAATCTCCAAAGACCTGGTTGCGATAGATATCAACCCGATAATCTTTCTTAGTATTTTGCCCGAGAAAGAAAGGTGTTGAGGAAAGCAAAGCAAACGCAGGGTCCATTGCCTGCATCACAACATACTGATCATGAATTTCTTCAGCGGTTTCAAGCTTGTCAATATGGATATGTGTACCACATATATGATGCTCAAGGTCACGCAACTCATCTCCGAGAATAATCCTTTTTTTCATGCCCCTTACACGTTCAGGGTCATTTGAGATAGGATCACTTTCAGGACCTATGCTTGAGGAAGGG
>JAWOGQ010000061.1:0-4416 GCA_046496745.1 Candidatus Woesearchaeota archaeon
CTTTCGTTGCATGTAGCACAGACATTGCTTAGGGATGGAAAGAAAGAATTTGCAAAGATTATGCAAGGAGTAGCAGACCTGGCATCCCCTACCGGCAAATGGCCTGAAGCAGTCCACCCCTTTTCAGGTGGAGGTTGCATGGGTGACGGCGAGCACGTATGGGCTGCTGCAGAATGGCTTATCATGGTAAGAAACTGTTTTGTCTTTGAAGAAGGAGAAAAGCTCATACTCGGTAAAGGCCTTTATCCGGAATGGTTCAATAAGACATCTTTTGGTTACACGAGAACATCCTATGGAAACATAAGAATAGAAGCAAAGAAAACCAAGGAAGGTATCTACCTCACATGGGATGCAGACTGGAATACCCAGCCAGAAATGCTAATTGATATTCCAGATCACGAAAAAAAGAAAGTAACATCAAAAAAGATGTTTGTAAGATCAGCAAGATAAGCCAAAACCCCCATGTGAGGCAATTTTTGGGGTAATATTTATAAATAATCCCTGTTATATGGGCCTTGGGGGATACTATGAAGACCTATATCATATTGATGCTGCTTTTTCTTACTGCTTGTACCAGTGAAGATAATCTTATGCCAAACGAACTGTTGATGGAATCACCGATCCAGAAGTGAGGGAGACTGGCACTGCTCTGAAAGCTCAGAAAGCCTGTTACAGCAACACAAAGGCACAGTCCAGCAACTTGTTGACAGCCCTGCAGACATGTATGGTCTTAAATGCAGTGAAGAACCATACGATGAGACTATCTTTCAGATGGACTAGGCATCAGGAGATCCTGTGCATATCCAGAAAATATTTTTTCTTTTTCCTCTTCTGAGATTCGGCATTCTTCAACCTTCACAATCGGAACACGCTGGGAATCAAACGGCGCATCGCTTGCGAATATGAATTTGACGCCTTCCCTTACACCCTGCTCCATACGAAGCGTACGCGCATTGATTGATATATCAACATAAAGATTAGGGATCAATGCCACCTCCTGCAAAAACTGTACCGCATTGCCGAAGAAATGCGCCATCACAATATTCAGCTCCGGCAGAACGCGAGCAAGGTTTATTATCCGTTTTGGGTGCGCCTGATCAACTGCCTCATCCGCATGCAGGAGCAAAGGAAGCCCTTCTTTTGCCATAACCCTGTATAAGGGAAACAATTGTGGATCATCAACAAAGAAGTTCTGCGCTCTCGGATGTAACTTGACACCTGCAAACCCAGGGATCAGGTCTGATAGCGCATCTGCACTCACACTGTTTGGATTGAAACGCAGGAAAGGGAAAAGATCATCCTCCTTCAAAAGAGCCAGGGACTCGTCTATGAGATTCATATCAGAAGTATCAAACGGAAACACGACAGCCTTATCTATACCGTTCTTCTTCATAGAAGCCCTGAGTTCGTCCAGACGAAGATGAGGCCCCTCATTATCCTTCCCGATATGGCAATGAAAATCAATAATCATTTTAACCGATCTATAAGGAAATCCCTGGTACGGGTAGAGCCTTCAAGGATGTCCGCCTCATACACCATTCCAGGTGAAGCGACATTGATCTCACCTAAGTAAGGACCTAGTATATCAACACCTGCCCAGGCAATCTTGTTTTCCTTAAGGAAAGGCATGATCTGCTCAATTATATATTCATCGGTTTTGGTGATCTCAGCCAGTTCACCACGACCACCTGAGGAGAGGTTACATAAGAAAGAGCCCTCTGCCGGATACCTATGCACTGCACTTACAGGTTCATAGAACAATACATTTATTCTCTTATCACCCATCTGCGCAATATCCTCAATAAATTCCTGAGCAACTAATTCAGTTGTCCCTTCATGAGTCTTCCGTCTGCAGACTTCGACCAGTTCATCAAGGCTTGCACCATGAAAAACTTCAATCCCTTTTCCCTTATTCAGATTGATTGGCTTGAATATGACAGAAGACAGATTAGCAGCAAAATCAGCAAGAGCCTCATAATCGGAACCAACATATGTAGGAGGAAGGATATCAGAATCAACAAATTCCTTGAGGTATGCTTTCGTATGATATTCCAGCTTACTGCTTGGTGGATTCAGAAACAGTTTTTCATCTTCATGAGGAACCAACGCATTAAGGAAATCCCTTTTTACCGGTATATCAAACCTGCACAATATCGTATCATAATCATCAGCTAAGGTGGGGTCAGGTTCAAAACTAAGGCCATAAGGAACTTTCCGCTCATGTAACCCTTCCACCAGGTAACGGGTGCTGTCATCAATCTCATCCATGTTTCCCTTGTCAACATAACAAAGGATCATCTCATCACCTCAAGATCCTTCTGATAAAGCTCATTGATATATTTTCTGACATCGCATGCCGTATCTTCATCGATTGAATGATTATATTCCCTGCCGTTTGCAAAATGGATTATCCGGTCAGACATGGTCTTTCTCTCAGCAAGTGTCTTCGCCAGTGGTTCAAGATAAGATGGCTGTTTGGAATGGCGCTTTGCAAGAGACACAATATCAGTAAGATATTCATGCAACGAAGAATTATGTACTCCTTCCCGTATGCCTGCATTTTCAGCTTCTTTCAACCATTCATAGGAAGGAATGACCAACTGGTTCCCTTCCTTAAAGAAGTTGCCTTCTCCAATAACTACCTCAGGCTTATTTTCAGAAAGATAATTGCATACTCCCTGATAAAGGGCTGCAAGCCCCATGACTTGTGAGAAGACATTAGCATCAGCACACCTTGACTCGATAGTTTTTTCCATCATCCGTATTGGTCCCCAGCATGTATCATGGGCAGCGAAACCTTCGCTTGATCCATTTCCGACCCAACTACGCAAGCTCTCTCTTTGCCTTTCCACAATATCTTCATATGACACAGGATAAGGAAGCAACTGTCCCTGCAAAGGAAACTCTCCAAAAACCTGGTTGCGATAGATATCGACCCTATAATCCTTCTTAGTATTCTGCCCAAGAAAGAAAGGTGTTGAGGAAAGCAATGCAAACGCAGGATCCATTGCCTGCATCACCACATACTGATCATGAATTTCTTCAGCGGTTTCAAGCTTGTCAATATGGATATGTGTACCACATATATGATGCTCAAGGTCACGCAACTCATCACCGAGAATGATCCTTTTTTTCATGCCTCTTACACGTTCAGGGTCATTCGAGATAGGAGCACTTTCAGGACCTATACTTGAGGAAGGGACAGGAAGCAGAGAATAATCATCACAGATCTCCTTCAATGCACTTAATCCCTTCAGAAAATTCTGATGCACAACAGACAGGTCACTTGAAGGAGGAGCGATCACCTCTACCATGGATTTGGCAGACTCCCTGATAAGATAATCACCAGCCCTGGAATCCGCCAAAACCAGGTCAGCTTCATTAGCAAGGCTACCATCTTCGTAAGCAAGATGAAATTCAAGCTCCAGACCTATCATTGGCTCCATACTACTAAGAAACCAGGCTTTTTATTTAAAAATAGGAGCTCTCTCATTTTGCTCAAAGTGCACAATATTATATAGATTATACAACTAAATAAAACCATAAATCCAAAATTTAGGCTATTCTTACAAGAGTATAAAAATAACAGGGGAGAAATAAACCATTTTGTCACTTTAAAAAAACAAAAACATTTATCTAGCAAGAAGGAACTATTAATTTCATGCAGACCATCCTTGACTGTTACACTGACGAGCCAGCAGGCCTTGGCGTCCCACCATACCTAGGCACATACCCAAGATACATCGCAGGCCAGCTCCAGGACCCATTCTACCTAACAATCGATGACCTCAGAGCATATGTCAAATACGGCACACGCCCTCCAGAACCAAAACCACACCAAAAAACAGACATCACAACCTACAACCTTACCAAGAACTTCGACAGGATAACAGAGATTCTTAACAAGACCACTGAACTGATAATCATAGTCGGCGTCCACACACCAGGCAAATACCTATCTGCAATGCCAGGGACCATAAACGAACTCAGGCGCCTCCTCAAGGGAATCGAGTGCAGGAAGATCCTTACTGGTCCCGCAGTCCACGGCACCCAGCTCCACGGAGGTAAACGTGCTGAGAGGATGGATGATGAGATGTTCGACGAAGTAAGAGTTTTTGATGAGAACTACGAGACCGTAAAAGAAGCCGCAGTAAAAGGCGCAGAGATACTAAGCCAGCTTCCTGATACACGCATAATGGAGATCGAGACAAGCAAGGGCTGCTCTCGAAACCCAGGCTGCTCCTTCTGCCTTGAACCAATCAAGAACAGACTCACCATCCGGCCAAAAGATGATATCATGGCAGAGGTGAAAGCACTCCACCAGAAAGGCGCAAGACATTTCAGATTGGGAAAACAAAGCTGCGTATACCTTTACCCCGAGATACTCTCACTTTTGCAGGAAATCAATGCCCTCGG
>JAWOGQ010000071.1:0-25222 GCA_046496745.1 Candidatus Woesearchaeota archaeon
CAGGTGTAATACCTTTTCCTACCAGATAGTACATATCATACATGTCTCTGGCTTTGTTTCTTGTCATTATAGCCCTGATCTTTTCAGCAAAGATTTCCTGTTCAGCCATAACAACAACATCAAACATGGGTATCTCTGATATATGCATGCCTATGCGTTTGATTAGTGGATCCAGGACAACCTGTTCTCTTCTGCTTATATCAATTATGATCTTACAGGAGGTATTGGGATGGTTCGCATATAAAGGCCCATTTATCCTATAGACAAGCTTATTATCCATTTGCTTTGATTCAAAATCAAGGTAGAATTTTTTAAGACCATTGGAAATTATCCTGTCAAAATCCAGATCTACAGTTGCCGTGAAATCAAGGTCTTCTGAGAACCTGTCAAAGCCGTAACATTTTGTCAATGCTGTACCACCTTTGAATACAAGTTCTTTGCCAAGCTCCTTGTAGAGGACAAAAAGGATAATTTCCTGAAAATAGTCTTTTTCTGCCTGGCCAAGGTTATAGTTTTTGAGGTTCGCATATTTTCTTAACTCCTGCTTAGAGATCATGTTTCACCTGCCACTTCTTATCGTTCTTTTTGCCTTCCATAAAAGATGATAGAAGAATTATATTCTTATCTTTATAATCTAATCTGCCCGAAATATCAATTCCTTTCAATTTTTCCAGAAGAAATCCAACCTTTTTAGCAAGAGATTTATTACCTATTGATCCAAGATATCCCACCAGTTTTTCTATATCAGGTTCTACTGACTCAAAGACCTTTACAATCTCATCAAAATTACCCATCAGGTTGTCATAGTATATCGAATCGATCAGTAGCTTCTCATCATCAGCAATGAAAAGGAAAAAATTTCCATAAAAAACCTTTTCATACCCAAAGAACATCTTTTTTCCCATCTTATGAAATTCAAGGTGATAATTCTCAAACATTATGTCCCTTATCTGCATGGTGGTTGCAACCTGTACTGTATTGATGATCTGTTCGGTATATCCTTTGAAATAGGAACATGAAAGAAAAGAGAGATAAGAAGGAAAATAGAGGTTTGTCGCAATGAGATAGATATCGTCATGAACAGTGTATTTTCCTTTGATGATCTTCTTGAGCCTGCCTTGCTTTACCAGACGGCCTAGTACAGTATACGCATAGTCGTCGGTGCATCCAAGTAGCTTCTTTAGGGTAGTCTTTGTTGTTATTACATTCCTCTGGAGAGCATCCATATGGGGATTCAATAACAGCAGACATATAAATCTTATTATTTTATGGTAAACTGTTCATTTTTGATTGGTTTAGCATGTAATTCTAAGAAAATTAACAAGTTATTCTTTGAGGTTTCTATTGAGGATAGACACTAGTTTCTATTGGCAGTGGAAACCTTTATAAGCAGCTCCTTTTAAACCAGAAGGACAGGAAAAAATTCCTTGCTATGAATGCTTAGCATATATGAGTTCAATTAAGAATTTAATTCAGAGTAAATAAATCAAAATCTTATATAAGGGAACAGCTTGGCTAGATCGACTTTCTGGGAGTTGATGACTTCCAATTCTTTGTGATTTGGACTCCAGACAGGTTTATATGTCTGTCTCATCAAAAGAATTCAAAGAGACATATAATCCTGATTCATCTTTTGCAATACCAAAACCAAACTCATGGAGTTTTTCGAATAATTCCTTTAGCA
The DNA here is from genome assembly GCA_046496745.1 of Candidatus Woesearchaeota archaeon. Lineage (GTDB taxonomy): Archaea > Nanobdellota > Nanobdellia > Woesearchaeales > JACJVW01 > JBNJGT01. The sequence continues at coordinate 1,685 of JAWOGQ010000071.1, forward strand.
TCGACTTCGGCTTGAATTCCTTTTTAAAAAGAGGTGACATCCCCGTAAGGGTCCTCCCCCTGTCACCTTATATAGGGACATGAATCGGCCTTCGTAATAATGATGCTAGTCATTTTTTCGAAAAACTCAAACCCATTATAACATTTTTGAGGCAGAAGGTCATCGAGTCTTTTGATCTCTTTCGGTTATATGTAATATTCCTGCATTTGAGAAACAGGATTATCCATGAAAACAATGTCTCCCAGATTGAATCTGTAATTTCTTCTAAAAATAATCAGATGTTTTTAATTGTTCTTTTGCTTCTAGTGATTTAGATAGGATTCGAGAACAGTATCTGCTCCAGGCGCGATCATCTCTTTCCAGGAGAGGTCTTTCTCATTTATAAGCTGCCTGATGCGTGTTGCAGATATGTCATGCATATGAACTGGGACTTCGACCTCTTCCACCTTATAGCCTACACCCCTTCCATAATTCACGCTTTCAATGTCATCTATTATCCGCACTTTTGCATCTGCTCCAACCGACTCCATGGCTGCCTCAATCATTTCCTTTCTTACATCTGCAGGATATATGTCATGCTTAGTATCTCTTACCAGTATCAGAAGAGGTATTCCTGCGTCTATCTTTTCCTGCATGATTGCAAGGTGGCCTTTGTGGAAGGGACACCACCTGCCTATGAACAATGCCCTCATCTTCCTATGCCTATGTAATTGAAGCCTTGCATGTGTTCAGGATTGTATATGTTTCTTCCATCTACTATGTTTGGCTGATTCATCAATCCCTTTATCCTCTCCAGGTCAAGACTCCTGAACTCATCCCATTCTGTGCATACCACGAGGCAATCTGCATCCTTTGCGGTATCATAGGGAGTATCCTTTATCTCTATCTTGTATTGCTTAGCTACGTTCTCTGCTGCTTCAGGGTCGAAGGCCTGAACTTTTGCACCTTCCTGAATAAGCTTTTGGATTATTGTAAGAGCAGGGGCTTCACGGATATCGTCTGTCTTTGGCTTGAATGCTAGGCCAAGGAGGCCTATCCTCTTGCCGGAAAGCTCAGGAAGAATCTTTCTTATCTTTGGAAGGATATCCTTTTGGTCATGGTTCACATTCTCAACCGCATCAAGTATTGATGAATCACAGCCATGGTCTTTGAGGGTGTGTTGCAGCGCCTTTACATCCTTTGGAAAGCAGCTGCCGCCATATCCTATGCCTGCATGGAGAAAGCGGCTTCCTATGCGCTTGTCAAGCCCCATGCCTTTAGAGACTTCGGTAATGTCTCCGCCATTATTCTCACAAAGCCTGGATAGCATATTCACAAAAGATATCCTGGTTGCAAGCATCGCGTTACTCGCGTATTTTGCAAGCTCTGCGCTGTTGCGCTTCATGAAGACTATCGGGTTCTCGGTCCTGATAACAGGAGCATAAAGCTTGTTCATGAGTGCCTTTGCCTTTTCACTGTCGGTTCCAACTATTATCCTGTCAGGATTCTTGAAGTCATAGATCGCTCTTCCCTCACGGAGGAATTCAGGGTTTGATACAACATCAAAATCTGAAAATCTGTCATTTATTATCTCTTCAATCTTATCATTTGTTCCCATGGGAACAGTGCTTTTCGTGACAATCAATCGATAGCCATCCATGTTATCACGGATCGTCTCTGCCACTGAGAAGACTGATTTGAGGTCTGCCCTTCCATCCTCTCCTTCAGGGGTTCCCACGGCAATGTAGATTATCTCTGGTTCGACTGCTTTTTTGGTATCTGTTGTGAAGGTTATCCTTCCTTCGCGAAGATTGCGGGCGAGAAGATCGCGCAAGCCTGGCTCGTATATGACCGGGTCTCCGGAGTTAAGGCGTCTTACCTTATCCTCGTCCACATCAGCACAAATAACCTCATTACCAAGGTCTGCAAGACAGACTCCTGTCACAAGACCTACATATCCGCTTCCGAAAACTGAGATTCTCATAAGCTTATCACCGCTTTATCCTTATCCAATATTTTTTTGACATCAATTATTATGGGTTCTTCCATCCTTGCTTTCAGTTCATCAATAGATAATTCCCTGTATTCTTTGTGAGGGGTTGCAATGACCAATGCATCCAGACCATTGATCTCAGAGAGTGGAACAATATTTTGTCCAAAGATTGTCTTTCCTTCAAAATAAGGGTCATGGACCAACAGTTCTCCCCCCTGCCTTTCAAGTTCAGCTATAATATGCCTTACCTGGCTGTTTCGCGCATCATTGACATTCTCCTTGAATGTGATGCCTAAAATCCCGATCCTTGATCCCTTGATTGGCTTTGATTTCTGGTTAAGGGATTCTGAAAGGAGACTGGCAACCTGCTTATACATGGAATCATTGATCCTTCTTCCTGCAAGGATTACTTCAGGCGTATAGCCTAACTCTTCTGCTTTGTAGGTAAGATAATACGGATCCACACCTATACAATGACCTCCTACAAGTCCAGGCTCAAAAGGCAAGAAATTCCATTTGGTCTTTGCCGCTTCCAAAACGTCAAAGGTATCTATACCAATCTTCCTGAAAATCAGGCTTAACTCGTTGATAAGGGCGATGTTCAGGTCACGCTGGGTGTTCTCGATCACTTTTGCCGCCTCTGCAACCTTTATTGAATCTGCCCTGAAGGTCCGGGTTATGGAGGAGTAGACCTCATCGATTTTTGCCAGGCTGTCCTCATCCATCCCTGAGACTACCTTTGTGATCCTGTCTATCGTATGTTCTGTATCCCCTGGATTTATCCTTTCAGGGGAGTAGCCAATCTTCCAATCAGTCCCGCACTTAAGACCTGATTCCTTTTCAATTATGGGAACGCATACCTCCTCTGTTGCGCCGGGATATACAGTGCTTTCAAATACAACAATGGCATCTTTCTTCAGGTTCTTTCCGACTGCAGCTGATGCGGAACTGAGACAGGTAAGATCCGGCTTTTTCCCATCTCCTATTGGGGTCGGGACACCAACAATCACAAACCCGCATTCCTTAAGGCAGGAGGGATTGTCTGAATATTCAAGCGTGCTTCTGCTCAAATCCTCACCCAGGGTCTCATTATTCTCGTCGATCCCCTGCCTGAGTTTTTCTATCCGTTGCGGGTTTGCATCGTAACCTACAACACTGTATTTTCTTGCAAGCGAAAGGGCAAGGGGCAAGCCTACATAGCCGAGGCCAACTACTCCAATCCTCATTGTCTTACCTCATAATACTCTTTGTACCATTCTACAAACTTTTGCACGCCCTCCTTCACGCTTGTCTTGGGTGCATAGGCAAGCATCTTCTGGGCTTTTGAAATGTCTGCCTCAGTATGAGGAACATCTCCTGGCTGTATCTCCATGAGATTCATCTGCGCCTTTTTTCCAAGGGCTTCTTCAAGGGATTTTATGTAATCCATGAGCTCCACTACCTCTCCACGGGCAAGATTGAATATCTCATACTGGTAATCATTGTCTATTGCAGCAATCACACCCTGTACAATGTCCTTTATGAAGGTGAAATCCCGTTTCATCTTTCCATAATTATAGACATCGATCGGCTTATTCTCAAGAATGGATCTTGTGAACTTGAAGAGTGCCATGTCAGGCCTGCCCCAGGGGCCATATACTGTGAAGAACCTAAGGCAGCGGCAATTTATGTTGTAGAGATGGTGATAGGTATAGCACATGAGTTCACCGTTCTTTTTTGTTGCTGCATAGAGGGAAACCGGGTGGCTTACATCCTGGTCTTCTGAGAAGGGCAACTCTTTATTCCCCCCATACACAGAGGAAGAGGATGCAAAGATGAAGTTAGGGATATTGTAGTGACGGCATATCTCAAGCAGATTGAGTGTCCCTTTGTTGTTGTTCTCCTGGTAACTGAATGGGTTCTCTATGGAATACCTTACCCCTGCCTGGGCTGCAAGATGAAGGATCTTATCTATCTTGTGATTACTGGCAATCTCTCTTAATGCATCATAGTCTGTGATGTCTTCTTGGTAGAAATGGAAGTTCTTGTGTTCCAATGACTCCAGCCGTGCCTTCTTCAGTTCAGGGTCATAATAATCATTCAGGTTGTCAATCCCGATGACCGTATCCCCTCTTTCAATGAGCTCTTTTGCTACGGATGAACCGATAAATCCTGCTGCTCCTGTTATTGCGATTTTCATGCAGATTACGCCAAAAAATGGATTTATAAACCTTGTGCAAGAAAGAACCAGAGTTTTTCGAATAATTCCGGCATCGACTTCGGCTTGAATTCCTTCTTAAAAAGAGGTGACACGTTGCACACAACACCTCCCCCTGTCACCTTATATAGAGACATCGGCCTTCGATGATGCTTATTTTTTCGAAAAACTCAACCAGAACGATAGTTTTTTAAAAGATAATGAATTTCCCTGTATCAGACGGCCAGAGTGGTCAGGATATACCTGTTCCCATTTCGAACACAGCAGTCAAGCTGGCCTACGTTTCCGATTGTACTGTACTTCAGTACGGGAACTCGGAAAAGCCGTCACCCTTTTCTCAAATAGTAAGTTTTTTATATATCTTTAGTTGATGTCCTTAGATATGAATAAAAAAGGCGAGACGGGAATTAGTGTTCTATTCGTGATTATTGGAAGCATTCTTATTGTTACAGCTGTTGTGGGGTTATATCTTGTCAGCACGAACAAGCTACAGACACAGGGCCTTAACACTGCAGACAAGTCTGATAGATATGTATCAAACAAGTTAAAGCTGGAAGATCTCACATCTACCTATACAAACGATTACATGCTAAAGGACATGGAAGCACAGATGAGGCTTGAGACCGGTTCAGAAGGAGTCAAGCTCAGTGATATAGTCTTGAGCATAAAGAGTCCAAACAGCACATCAAAGCTGGTATTCAAAGGCGTGGGGGCAAGCACAGAACATGCGAGTGACGGGTATTTCACATTCGGTCATGATACCTATGATGTGCCGGGAACAACACCTGAAGACTTTGATGAGGATAATCAATCTGAGACCATTTCCCTTTCCGGAGGCTATGCATGGCTTAACCTGAGCGGAGGAGAGGATGTAAGGCTCGGAGGTTGTACTGCACCTACAACATTCAATCCTGAACTTGATACGAATGAATATGTAAAAGAGGTATCAGGAACCTGCGAGGGTTCAGATGTCACTTCTGTGACTGTAACACCTTACAGGATTGGAGAAGGGTATTTTACAGCACAATATCTCAAGAAGGGAGATCATCCACTTGATAACATGGTGACAGATGGTGATCTCTTCAAGATATATTTTGAGATGCAGGAGCCTCTTGATATAGAACAGATAGTGACAATAAATGTTGTCACACAGTCAGGAGCGCAAACACCTGTCATGTTCATCACACCTGATACACCGAAAGTAGGAAGAGTATCCTTGAGCCATTATTGAAGCTCAAGAGCTATTTTTTTATCTTTAAGATCAACATTAACTACGGATGGATGTTTCTCCAGTGTTTCCTTGATCTCTGCCCAGGAGCATTGCTGGTTATGAATGTCAGATAACAGTTTTGAAAGCTCTGAGTAATGATTGTATATCATGTGCGCCTTTGCCTGATTATCCTCGATCTTTTTTTCCATCTCCTCTATTGCCTGGGTCTGGGAATCTATTATACGTTGCAGTTTCTTTTGCGCCTTGGTCTGAGGGGTCTCTATCTGCTGGACCTCTGTTTCAAGGCGTTTCGCAAAGACAGTATCTATCGCTTCATTGAAAGTGGGATACCTGGTAAAGTCAGAATGTTCCTTCAAGGGAAAGGGATATATCTCATTGTTTTTCAGGACAACAGGGTCAGCAGGGGTCTGGATGAACTCCTGGACTTTGTCATATACATCTTTGTCTGAAGGGTCCTGGAGGCTGGATACTATCTCCTGGGCATAGGTACCCCCTAAACCTAAAGTGACGGCAAGGGATTTTACAAGATTATCTCCAAGGAGAGCCTGGAATTCTTCAAAAGACAAGCCTGGTATGTAAGGCCTTCTTTCAGGTGTCTGGTAAGGATGCCCTGGTTTCATGACCCTATCCTTCCAGGCCTGGGCCTTGTGCAGGGAAATCATTTTGCCTTCTTCGCATAGTATGACGTTTCCCTTTCCAAAGCACTCTATCATCATCTCATAGGTAGTATCCTTTGTCTCAAAGGTAATCTTCACAATCCTTTCCATGCCTATCTGTTCTATATTCTCTACACGGGCGTTTGCAAGGCGTTTTCGAAGGAACATGCAAAAACCTTTAGGGTGGCCTGTATTATCACGCTTCACTGTTGTGAGATAGAAAAGATTGGGAAGCATGATGCGAAGCATTGCCTTGCCTTTACCAGGAACATGTAGCCTTATGAGGAACTCATCCTGTAAGGGTTGGAAAATCTTGTCAACCTTTCCCCTGACAAGCCATTGCATTTCTGATACTATGTAGGACAATTCGAAGCCTGAGATCTGTTCTTTCATGAAAGAAAGGGACCGAGCATATTATTTAAATGCTTCCAGTTCAGAGAGAACATGTATGACGCGGTCTGCCATGTGAAAAGAATCAGCTGAGAAGGTGTTTGTGATTGCTATTGCCTCCATTCCTGCTTTTCTTGCAGCAATGATGCCGTTGATGGAATCCTCAACAACCATGCACTGGGAGTATTCGATGCCAAGGTCCTCGGCAGCCCTCATGAAAAGGTCAGGGGCAGGCTTGCTGTTTTGTACCATGTCTGAATGGACTGCTGCATCAAAAAATGACAGGAGACCGAAGCGGGAATCGATATGGTCAAGCATCTCCTTTCGCGCCGAGGTTGCAAGGGCAAGCCTGTAGCTTTTCTTCAGACGGGAGAGGACAGATTTTGTCCTTGGAAACAAACGAAGCTCATCCAGGTATCGGGAATCATAAGCAATCTTTTCTGAGAGGATATTTTCAGGTGTATCCTCCAGACTGAACTCTTCTATAAGGCGCATTGCGATCTGCTTTGAGGACGTGCCGTTGTATTTCTTGAATCCTTCCTTGTCAAAGGTGAGACCGCGCTTTTCAAATATCGATCTCCAGATCTTCATATGGACACCAATGGAATCAACCAGCACACCATCCATGTCAAAGATTATTGCCTGCATGCAGATTCTCAAGAGGAAGTCATTCATAAAACTTATGTTACTGTTACCGACTTCGCAAGATTTCGTGGCTTGTCAATCGGCAGGCCTTTCTTCAATGCTGCCTGGTAACTCATCAGATGACCTCTGATGGTTGAAAGGATCACGTCCTCAAGTGTTGAGCAGGGGAGTTCCATAAGCTCACCACCACGGGCACGCACTTCTGCGTTTGTGTGTGCATCAGCAAGGCTTAATACAGGAAACCCTGGCTCTACCAGGGCAAGAGGGCCGTGCTTGAGTTCACCGGCTATGACCGGCTCAGCATGGACATAGGTGACCTCTTTTAGCTTAAGAGCTATCTCCCGGGCTACAGGGTAGAATAACCCTTTACCAAGAACAAAGCAGCGGTCATTCACAATCGGATCGATTGCAGTGTCACGTATGACCTGTTCGATCTTGCCTGGAATCTTATCTATGTCTATGGATATTCCCAGAAGGCTTGCGATCTTGAAGAGAAGGATCACCTGGTTGGTGAATGCTTTTGTGGATGCAACAGCGATCTCTTTTCCTGCACAGATGTCAAGGGTCACATCACTCATGCGATGAAGTGTGGAGGCAGGGACATTGACTATTGAGATTACCTTTGAATTTGTCTGTTTTATGCATCTCAAAAGATCCATGGTCTCACCGCTCTGGGAAAAGGCGATAATAAGGTCAGGGTTGCCTGCATATTCAGAGGCTATGTGAGCCTGAGCATCTATCCCACATTGCTTAAGGAGATGCTCTCCGATGAGTGCCGCATGATAACTTGTGCCGCATCCTAACAATACAATCTTATTGTCCCTAATCAAGCCTGTTGCCTTTTCGAGAGCTTCTTTTTGAGAGGGAAAACTATCTATGAGGTTCTTTGCGATTCTTGGTTGCTCTTCGATCTCCTTTAGCATGTGATGCTCATAGTGTCGCTTGTCATGATCCGTATCATACATCCCGAAGGATTCAGGCTTAGGCTGGAGTTGCCTCCCCTGCCTGAATACCTTTATATCTGAAGAGATTATGGCATAGGTGTCATCCTCCAGAAAGATTGCTGAATCAGTCTTGTCTGAGAATGCGTGAATGTCTGATGCGATGTAAATTGTATCATCTGATGTGCCGATCGCAAGGGGAGAATCCCGCTTCAGGCAATAGATTGTCCCTTCATGAAGAATGAGGATCGCAAATGTGCCGTCTATCTCATCGATAAATCTCTGGCATATCTCCGGCATTGAATGTGTTGACAGATAGTGATCAAAATAATGTACAATGAATTCTGAGTCTGTATCTGAAGTAAAGACGTAGCCTTTTTGCTCCAGTTCTTCCCTTCTGACATTAAGTATCCCGTTGTGGACCGCAAATATTTTGTGTGAGCAGTTGGCATGAGGATGGGCATTTTTTTCTGTCACTCCTCCGTGCGTCGCCCAACGGGTGTGGGATATACCTTTTGTCGCTCTCTCTTTTGTTATTCCTTTCCGAAGATCTGCTATCCCTTTTATTGTCTTTTCAAAATGGGTGTCAGTCACCAATCCTGCAGAATCATAACCCCTGTATTCGAGCCGCTCCAGGCGATCAATCAATTCACTTATCTCGAATTCTCCGCTCATCCCTACTATTCCGCACATCGTTTCACCTCGTTTGGTTTTGTCCATTGCCCAGGGTCAATCGTGATACCTGGATAGATCATTGTCCCAATCCCTGTCTTTACGTTGTCTGCTATGACCGCGCCAAACTTACGCCTTCCGGTTGAACAAACATTACCCTTGACTTTCATTCTTACTTCCTTGTTGTCATGCCTGAGATTTGCTGTTATGGTCCCTGCTCCAATGTTTGTGCTGCTTCCGATGATCGAATCTCCAATGTATGATAGATGGCCCACTGAAACTCCGGGGAAGAGAAGGGAATTCTTTATCTCGCATGCGTTTCCTATCTTTGCATTATCCTGGATTACTGTTCCCTTTCGTATGTAGCAGTTAGGGCCGATAGTGCAGCCTGAGCCTATGAAAACCGGGCCTTCGATGTATGCTCCGCTTTTTATCATGGTATTCCCTTTGATCCGAACAGGGCCTTTGATTGTGGCTCCTTTCTCAACCAGACCTTCTATTCCTGGTCTGATACGATTGACAAAGAATTCCTGCACCTCCAGAAGCTGCCAGGGGTAACCTACAGGAAACCAGTATTCTCTGACTGGCTCAAAACCTAGTATCCTTTTCTTGATAAGGGGATGAAGATAGTCAATGATCTCATACTCTCCTCGTGAAGAAGGCTCTAGCTTGTTTTGAAATACTGCTGTGTCAAGGACATAAGCGCCAGCATTAGCGAGATCTGAAGGTGGATTCACAGGCTTTTCTATGAGGGAAGTCACCATATTCCCCTGAGTTGCGATGATCCCATAGCGTCTTGGATGCATGACTTTGGAGACAAGGATCGCATAGTGCTGCCTGATCAGTCTTTTCAGATCATTATGATGATAGAGATCATCCCCATTCAACACGATGAATCTATCCTCCAGGTATGGCCTGGCTGCGTTGAGGGCACTGCCTGTGCCATTCACTTTTTCCTGCTCAATGAAGGTGATTGGAAGGTATGGCGGAGCTGAGAAATGTTCCTTTTTGTAGTTCACGACAACCAGGACTTCTTCTACCAGGCCTTGCAACTGGAAAAGATTATGGGCCAGAAGGGTTGAGTCGAGCAAGGGAAGCATTGGCTTTGGCCGTGTAAGAGTCAGGGGATACATGCGTGTCGATTTTCCTGCTGCAAGGATTACTGCCTGCATGTTTCAGCCTCCATTTTCCTGTGGATACTTTCAGCATAAGGCAGGAGTTCTTTCTCATCACGGGATTCAACCAGAAGTCTCACTTTTGGTTCAGTTCCTGAGTAGCGTACAAGAACCCTGCCATTGATTTTTTCCTCTATCTCACGAATATATTGCCGGGTCCTGGTCAATGATTCCAGGCGGGGTTTTCGTTCTACGGGATAACTCTTTAGCACCTGAGGGTAGGGATTGAAGGGTGCGACCAGTTCTGAAAGGGGTTTTTGGTAGTATCTGATGATACGCGCAATCATAAGCGCGCTCAACAGCCCGTCTCCTGTAGTGCCATAATCCCGGTAGATGAGATGGCCTGAATTCTCACCGCCAAATGCAAGGCCTTCTTTTCTCATCCTGTGATAGACGTTCCTGTCCCCGCACTTTTCCCTGATCACTTTTATACCACGGACTGAAAGATCATCATCAAGGGCCTTGTTGCTGTATTCTGTAGCTGCGATTGCATTCAGACCCTGGGTTTCCCTGAGATATATTGCATTAAGCCAGAGGATCGCATCACCATCTATCACCTGGCCTTTCTCGTCGATAAAGATAGAACGGTCGCAGTCACCATCCAGTGAAACACCATAATCAGCATGGTGCCCATGGATATAATCGCTCACATTTTCAGGATAGAGGGCTCCACAGCCCAGATTTATGTTGGATCCATCAGGGGTATCATCAAGAACACTCACTTTTGCCCCTGTTTTATGCAAGAGGGATTTTGCCAGGGGAGAGGCAGCACCATTTGCACAGTCAACCACTACGTGCAGGCCGTTCAGGTCAAAACCACCTAGAAAATCCAGGTAAGGGTCACTTTCCAGGGGTGCAATTGCAGGGGTTGAATCAGAACGGTCCAGGGGTTCGCATTCATCCAATGCATTCTCCAGGAGCTTTTCCTCATCTTTTGGCAGTTTCTCACCTTTGTGATTGAAGAGCTTTACACCGTTATCAGAAGAGGGATTGTGCGAGGCGGTTATCATGATACCACCTGAAGCACCATGAAACCTAGTCAGGTATGCCACGGCAGGGGTTGGGATGATCCCTGCATCAAGCACCTCACCTCCGGCATCAGATATTCCCCTGCATAAGGGGTCTGCAAGAATCCTGCAGGACTTTCTGGTGTCCTGACCAAGCACAAGTCTCACTTTTTTGCGATTTTTGACCAAAACCTTGCCTAGTTTATAAAGGATTTCAGGTGTCAAAGGATACTGCAAGGGCTTTCCACGTATACCATCTGTTCCAAAGATCATGAAACCATGGGCAACTAAGGGATTTAAAACCTTAATTAAGAAGAACATGATACTAAAAAAGAAAAATAAAGACAAAATGAGGTTTTTAAAAGGATTGAAGGTTAGAATAGGAGTATTGATAAATTTAAGAGATAAAATAAGGAGATTACAGGTAAAAGAAGGCAAAACCCATGGAAGATTGCAAAGTATTAGGCAGAAAAAAAAGATAATATTATCATAAATTTTATAATGATCATCCTCACTTTTTGCTGTAAAATGTGGATCTTAAGACAGAATAAAGGAAGATGGGAGACAAGTACAGCACAAGAGACAGACCTGACACAGATATCCAGCAACAGGCAAAAGATCCTGAGAATCCTGGGGGAAGAGCCGCTATACCCCTCACAAATTGCTCAAAAGATGGGGCTGAATGAACAAACAATCTACTACCACCTCAAAGCCCTCCTCAAGGCAGAACTCATAAAAATCGTGGAAAAAAAGCCTGTCAGAGGCACAATCGCACATAAGTACAGCCTCACTTCAAGCAACATTGTGATACCGATAAAAGACGAATGGCGCCCCTTCAAGACCAAAGAAGAAGAGAAGGACCACAAACTGACCTCATTTCTTGCGCCTTTCATCGAAGACCAGTTCACAGGAAAATTTGTGGTTGGCAACCCCGACCCTCATGGCCCATTTAAGGCAAGGGCAAGAGATGGCCATTATGCCATTGATTTAGGGTTATTTTTAGGCCAATTAGGCTCACTTTCAGGGGAATTTAGTGTTGCTTTGGATGTGGATACTGACATAAGGGCAGAAGATAAGAATATTATCGTTGTAGGAGGCCCTGTCACAAATTTGGTGATGGAAGAGCTGAACCGACACATGCCTGTCACTTTCGTCAGAGAAGGAATATGGAGGGTAAAAGGGAAAGAGGTGTATGCAGAAGATGCCACAGGAGTGATTGCAAGAATACCAAACCCATATAACCCTCACAAATGGTGCCTGATTCTTGCAGGAACAAGAGGGATAGGCACCAAAACAGCAGTCATAGGGCTCACAAGATTCACAGAAAAGGTCCTGAACAAGTTCAGCGGACAGAAGAGATTCTATACTATCCTCCAGGGATTTGACCTTGATGGAGACAGCAAGATTGATGCTGTAGAGGTTTTAGAGTGAGATGTCCTTAAGGACATGTCCCAAATGTCCCAGAATACTGGGAAAACTATTTAAAGAAGAAGTATTTTAGAGTTATACAGGATATAACATGATTAACCACCTAAGAAGATTTCTCACAAGAAGGGAGCCGCCTGAGGTAAAGAAAGCATGCAATAACCTTACCCAGGACCTGGACATACTCAGGCAATGGGTGCTGCATATAAGCTCCAGAAGCGAGAACATGCACAGCCACCACAGTTCCAGGATAGATATCACCCGACGGGAAGTCCAGAACCTATACAGCGGGATCGAGCACATGTACCAGGACGTGCAAAAGCTGAAAAAAGCCCTTGAAGAGACAGGAAAGTACATATTAGAGACCCACAAGAGCCACAAGGATATCTACGAAAGAATTGCGACCCTTGAAAGGACAATTGAAGGACAACAGAGGACAAGTCAAGGACAACAAAGGACACAACAGGAACCACAGGAAAGGACATATCAAGGACAGAAAAGGACAATACAAAGAGAGGAGAATACACTGCCCATAACACAGCCAAGAATCCAGATAAAGGACAGGAACGCACTTAATCCGAGCCAGGAAGAGCTCATGGAAGTGCTGTATAAGGCAACCGAACCCCTCGATTACAAACGCATTGCCGCAGCCCTGGGAAAGAAAGAGAAGAGCGTCAGGAACATGATCTATGAGATGCGAGAGAAAGGAGTAGACATAAGAGACAGGAGCATAGGGTTCCGGAAAAAAGGGTTCTACCTGACTGAAGAGAAGAAGATAGAGCTATCAGGGAGATGACCTTGAGGACATATCCTTATGTCCTTGAGGACAGGACAAGTCAAGGACATTAAAGGACATGACAAGGACAAGTTAAGGACAACAAAGGACAACCAGCTGATTCTTCACTCCATTTAAAAAGAGAGATTAGACAAGAGAGAATGTTGAGAGAGAGAGAGAGAGAGAGAGAGAGAGAGAGAGAGAGAGAGAGAGAGAGAGAGATCAGAGAAGCTCAGACACCTTATCCAGTGAGGATTCGTCAGGGTTTTCAAGGACAATCACTTTGTGACCTGCTTCAACAGCTTCTACGTGGCAAACATCAAATATCTCTGCATCAAGGTTATCACGCACCTTGTGAGAGGGATAACCTCTTGCTTCCAGGCGGGCTTTAAGGGTCTTTAAAGGAGCTTTAAGGACAATACACAGGTCAACCCTGGAGGGAGGCATGAGATGAGACATGTGAGAATCAAGGACTATTCCCTTCTTTGCATCCAATGAGCCTATCAAGGCAGAGGTCAGCTTTTCTTCATCCACTATATCACACTGGAGATGAGAATCATAGCCATCAGATAGATCATTCTCCTTGATAAATTCTCCAACATCAAGATACCTGAAACCAAGGTGGTCTGCAAGCTTTCTTGCAAATGTTGTCTTTCCAACACAGGGAGTCCCTGTGACACAAACCACTTTCATAGGGCTGAAAGTGAGTATTACATATAAAAAAGCTCGTATTCAGGAATGTGGGCACCATAAAAAGAGATATTAAAAAAGCTGAAAGGCACAGATCTGGCTGTAAGAAAGAGTCTGAACAAGGAGATTAATCACGTTTGCCGTGCTTTTTGCCCAGATTGAAGCGGATCTTGTGGTGGAACGCTATCAGGGCAAGGAACAAGAGGACAGAATATGATGCCAAAAGTATCACAGAATCAGTCAAAAAGTGAGGCTGATACAACAGGATCATCTTTACCATGCTTTCACCAAGGACGAAAGGGTTATACTGGGCAAGGGATGAGACAAGGGAAGGCATGCTCTCAAGAGGGATCAGCATGCCTGAGAAGATAAGGAAGAGGGCGCAAAGGCCGATAGAGGCTAGGATGGCAGATTCATGGCTTTTGAACATGTAACCCAGGGCCATGCCAATAAGGATAAATACTGTGGATATGAGCAGGAGAATGGCAAACAACTGGATTGCAAGGCCAACAGGGATGAAAAAGGCTGATACAGCCAACAGGAGGATTATCTGGAATGTGAGGAGAAGGAGGGTAGTGAGAAAGCCTGCAAGGATAAAAACGCTATTTCTCGTAGGGGTCAGGACATTGCGGATGAATGCTTTTGATGTCTTTTCCATTATCACGAGGGTTGCTGCAAGAAGGACACCTACAAACATGATAAAAAGGACAAGGATCCCTGAGAAAAGATAATTGAAATGGGTCTTGTGGGTGGAGACAGGAGAGATAGTGGTCTTGATAGGATCAGCCACATCATCTGCCGTGAAATCTGTCTTTTGGTCTGCGATGCGGTCAAATGACTCCTGGAGATCCAGAAGGATTTTCAGGTCCTCGTCAAGGGATTCCTGAAGTGAAGCGGAAGATTCAAGGGCTTCTGCAATCTCTTCATTTGATGATTCTATCTGAGAGGAGAGGGTTTCAAGGCTATCCTGGATGTCTGACAAGGCATTCTCAAGCTGTCGTATGTTGCCTGAAACCGAAAGCTGGTCTACAAGGTCGATTGCATCGTTCAGTTGTGAGGTGGCATTAGCTGAACCATTGATACCTTCTATCTCGTTTCTTGCCTTGTGCAGATGGTAAGTTACCTGGGTCTTGAAATCTTTTACCTGGGTTTCCAGATCTAATATGAGGGAATTGTAAGTGGCATTCGGGATGGTTGGAGATGTTGTTTTAAGACCTGAGGTAAGGGAATCGAGATTATCTTCTTTTTCTTTGTGGCTTTTGGTAAGGCGAGTCACCAGTTCCTGATCCTGTTGTATCTCCGATCTTGTGCTGTTGATCTGGTCAAAGAGTGCCTGCGCAAGGTCTGAACTTAAGGAACTTCTTTCCATGTCAATGCTTTTGGAGATGTCCTTTAATACCATATAGGCAAGATTATACTGGGACTGGTCAACATATATGTCGATTGCTGAATCATTCTGGAAGGCAAGGCAAAGAACAGCGTCCTGGTATTTTACTGTGTCCTGGCACTCGGAAAGAGAGGAGGATTCATGGACAACATAAGGGTCAAGATTGCCCAGAACATCTCCGAAAACGCTTATATGAACCTCATGGAGAGAGGCGTTATTGAATGCGATGCCTCCAAGGAGGACAAGCAACAGAGGAGAGCAGATTATAAGGACAAGAGAACTCTTGGTACGTAAAAGGAGCTTGAAGTTCTTTTTTATGAGTCTTATCAAGCGATACATTGTTTCACCTGACAAATGATTCAAATACCTCTGTAAGACCAGGGCGGTTCAGTTCGATGTCGTGGATCTTTTCCTTGTGAATGCTTATTATCTTTATGAGAGAAGAGAGGGTCTTTTCACCTTCAGGGGTGTATATAACTATCTTGTGATCCCTGTGGACAACGTTGGATATATATTCTTTCTTTTGCAGTTCATCGATTATCGGCTTGTAATTGCTGGATCTCAGTTCAAGGATTATTTCCATGTTCTTTGAATAGTTGCGCTTGAGAAAATCAGGGGAACCAAGAGCCCTGAGGGAACCTTTGTGGAGAATCCCTATCCTGTCACAGATATCATCTACCTCTGAGAGGAAGTGGGTGGTAAGAAGGACGGTCTTTTTCTTTTTGATATGATTTATCATGTCCCATATCTCTTTTCTCAGGAAAGGATCAAGGTCAGCAGTAGGCTCGTCAAGGACAAGCAGGCGGGGATCATGGACAAGTGCGCAGGCAATCCCTAGCCTGCGTTGCATGCCTCCTGACAGGTTGCCTGCAAGGGTGTCTGCCGCCTTTTCAAGGCCAAAGAAACGGATAAGTCCCTGGATATGGGACTTGTCCCTGATCCTGAACAAGGACGCGAAATGATCAAGATTCTCCCATACAGTAAGCCTGCGGTAGAAGGATGGATCCTGGGGAGCATACCCTACAAGGTCCTTGGAAGGAATGCTGCGATATTGCAGCCCTGAATGCTTGATATGAAGGGATCCTGAATCTGGTTCATGCAGGCCGAGCAATACATTTAGCAAGGTGGTCTTTCCTGAGCCTGAAAGGCCTATGATTCCGAGAAGCTCACCTTCATTCACATGAAGGGTAAGGTCATTAAGGACATTGTTTTTCCTGAAGGATTTTGATATTCCTCTAAGGCTTACTACAGGAAGATGAGGGTCTATGCTTTTCTTTTCATAGCCATGCTGAACAAGGGTGCTTGCAATCTTATCCGGAGGGAAGCCTTTTGCAAGCACTGAATTGACATACGCCTGGACCATGGTCTTTTACTGGTAAGTGATTTATATAAAGTTATCTGATAGGACGAGTTTTTCGAATAATTCCTTTAGCATTGACTTCGGCTTGAATTCCTTTTTAAAAAAAGGTGACACGTTGCACACAACACCTCCCCCTGTCACCTTATATAGAGACACTAATCGGCCTTCGTAATAATGATGCTAGTCATTTTTTCGAAAAACTCTGATAGGGCCTGATGCTGAACCGATGCTGTTTTAGAAATACTTTATGCAAACTTATTTAAACAAAGGATGTCGCATAGATGTCATGCAATACAAAGATTTTGTCCTGGACCAGTTCCAGGTTGACGCAATCGAATCGATAAACAAGAACAATTCTGTGGTCGTGAGCGCTGCTACAGGGACTGGTAAGACCCTTATTGCAGATTACATAATAGACAAGGCAATCCAGGAAGGAAAGAAGGTATTCTATACAGCGCCTATCAAGGCTCTTTCAAACCAGAAGTTCAAGGATTTCAAGGAAGAGTATGGTGAGAACAAGGTAGGACTTTTGACAGGGGATATCGTGATCAATTCTGAGGCTGAGATTGTCATAATGACAACTGAGATCTACCGTAACATGCTTATGGTGAATGATCCTATCGTGAATGATGTATCATATATTGTATTTGATGAGATCCATTTCATAAATGATATTGAGAGAGGAACCGTGTGGGAGGAATCAATAATCTTCTCGCCTGAACACATGAGGTTCCTTTGCCTTTCTGCCACCATCCCGAACGCGAGGCAGTTTGCGGACTGGATAGAATCTATCCAAAGCCACACGGTCGATGTGGTAGAATACGCAAAAAGGGCTGTTCCTCTCAATCATTTTGTATTCGAGGCAAAGATGGGGCTTACCAAAGCCTCTAAGCTGAAGAAGAACATGGAGCTTGATGACTATCCTGATTATGCGTATGTCAAGGGGAAACGCAAGAAAAGAAAGGACTTTGGAAAACCTGCAACACATATTGATGTGGTAAAGGAAATCAAGAAGAACGGGACACCTACAATATTTTTCACATTCTCCAGGAAGGCTTGCGAGGTCAAAGGAAAGGAGCTTGCAAAAAGATTTGATCTTACAGATTCCCAGGAGAAAAAAAGGATCGCCCAGGTGTTTTCTGAAAACCTGAATGATGAGACCAGGCCAATGCAGAGTACAGGGAGGCTTCGCGAGGTCATTACAAGAGGGGTTGCTTTCCACCACGCAGGGATGCTTCCAAAACTAAAAGAGATTGTTGAGATACTGTTTGGAGAAGGGCTTGTGAAGGTACTTTATGCCACAGAGACCTTTGCGGTAGGCATAAACATGCCTGCAAAGACTGTCTGCTTCAACACTGTCCAAAAATACGACGGAATCAGTTTTAGATACCTTAACACAAAAGAGTATTTCCAGATGGCTGGAAGGGCAGGTCGTAGGGGAATAGATAAGGAAGGAAAGGCAATTGTCCTTGTGAACAGGGGGATGGATGATATAAATAAGATAATAAAGCTCACCACAAAAGATGTGGAGCCGATACAATCGCAATTCAAGCTATCAATTAATACTGTCCTTAACCTGATAAACAATTATGATGAAGAGGAGATAGAGACAATCCTCAAGAGCAACTTTGATTATTTCCAGAGAAAGCAGGGGAACAAGCAGGTGCGGATAATGGCTTCCTGGAAAAACAAACTGAAACTCTTGAACAGGATGGGTTATGTCAAGGATAATGAGCTTACGTGGAAGGGATGGTTCGCCCGTTTCATCTATGCAAATGAGATACTTGTGTCTGAAGTTTTTGCAACTGACATATACCAGCAGCTCAGCCAAAAAGAGCTTGTGCTTACAGTGGCTGCAATCGCATATGAGCCAAAGAGAGGGAATAGGTTCTACCAGACAAGAAAGACCCAGGACCTTGCCAATAAGCTTATCAAGAAACTTTTTACAAACAAATATCTCGCAAAACAGATAAACCCAAGACAGGTGAAAAACCTTGCACCAATAATAAATGACTGGATGGATGGGTGCGAGTTCGCTGACCTGCTTACCTTGTCAAACCTGGAAGAGGGAGATTATATCAGGATATTCCGCCAGGTGATAGACTACATGAGACAGATAAAGAAAGGGACAAAGGACGAGGAGCTTATTGACAGGATAAACTATTCACTTGATAAGATAGACAGGGATGTCATCAAAGTGGAATTCTAATTTTTCTAAACATTTTTAAGCAATTGTTGATTCATACAGGTATGGCAAACTTCTGGAAGATAGTCAATGATGTGATAGGCAAGTCTGACATAATCCTTGAAGTATTGGATGCCAGGTTCCCGCAGGAGTCACGCAACCCTGAGATCGAACAAAAGGTCAGGGAAGGAAAGCAACTCATATATGTCATAAACAAATGCGAGCTGATGCCAAAGGAACACCTGGAGGCATGGAAACGCAAGCTAAAGCCTTCGGTTTTTGTGTCATGCAATAAGCATTACGGGTTCACTAAGCTAAGGGATAAGATACTCAGGTTTACAGAAGAGAAAAAGGTAGTTGTCGGTGTTGTTGGTTATCCTAATACAGGGAAGAGTTCTGTCATCAATTCATTGAAGGGGAAGAAAGCTGCACAGACGAGTTCAGTCTCAGGTTACACTAAAGGTATCCAGCTGATAAGGGTGGATAACAGGATAATGATCCTTGATACCCCGGGGGTGATCCCTTTCCAGGAGAAGGATGAGATAAAGCATGCTCTCTTTGGAACAAAGAGCATGAGCCAGGTGAAAGACCCTGAGGGGGTCGCTCATGTGCTGCTTGAAAACCAGGGTGAGATCCTGAAGGAGAGGTTTGGCATAACTGGTGATGATGCTGAAGAATTACTCCTTTCCCTGACAAGACACTGGAACATGCTCAAGAAGGGAAGTGAACCTGATACAGAAAGAGCGGCAAGAAAGCTTATTGATCTGTGGCAGAAGGGTTAGTTTTAGACTCTACAAGTTAGATTCTACAAAGATACGGGTCTCTTCAATCAACTCATCAAAACTAATCTGTCCTGAAAGATGTTCCCTTAGCAAGTCTTCAGTATGAACTATCAAATCATCATAGAATCCTGAATTGGAGATGCTTGATTCAGGGAATGATACTGATACAGAGGCTTTGTCGCTATCAAGGACAAGGACAACGAGAATCTGTTGATCCTTGCTCCTCATTATTTTATCAAATGCATTATCTGCAATGGATGCAAGGGATAAGGATGTTGATTCCAGGTCTGCAAAATCAAGGACAAGGAATCTTAATTCAATATCCAGGGATTCCAATTCGCTTTCCTGAGGGGAATCCCTTCCTATGATATAGGAATCAGGAAATGTCCTTGCCAGGAGTTCCTGGTTTGCCTGGGTAATCTCCTGCTGGTAGGAATCATTCAAGGACTTGTCCATGTAATACTTATCTACTGTGTATGGATCTTTTGAGTATATCTTCTGGAAAGGGTCAAAGTCAACCGGGTTTACAGCCTTACTATTCTTTTCAAGATTATACCATACGAATTCCTTGTAGGTATAGCCTCGTATGGTGCCATACTGCTGCCAGGCTTTCCAGAAACTAATGTCCTGCCTTGCAGTGCTTGTGTAAGCGGGAAGATCAAGGCATTGGGGTTTTCCATACTCAAAAGAGGGAAGATCATCGATTTCTACCTCGCTGTCCAGGTACAGGTCGTAATAGATATCCAGCTTATTGTCTGACAACTGGGGCACATAAAGAGATGAGCAATCTGCAAAGGCAAATGGTATGAGAAGCAATAAGAAGAGGTATCTCATTGTATCAGACCTCCTGTCTTTGTTATGACATCAGACCTTGTGGTGAGGTGGTCATCCTGGTTACCTAAAGTGATGGGGCCAAAATCTGACCTGAAGGTGAGTGCGAACTTGTGAGTAAGAAATTCATCATCTACACAGAAACGGTAAGTCCTCTTTGGGGGTGTTATGCAGGGAAATTCTCCTGCTATAACATTGAGGTTATTATCATCAAAGAAGAGATGTTCACGGTCTTTCTCGATATGGACATTAAGTTTCTCCCCCTTGATAATTCTAGGCTTACCCTTTACAATCTCAAGATGTATATCACCTGATTGTGAAGGATAAAGTAAAGTCGCAATCCCTACATCA
Organism: Candidatus Woesearchaeota archaeon; assembly: GCA_046496745.1. Lineage (GTDB taxonomy): Archaea > Nanobdellota > Nanobdellia > Woesearchaeales > JACJVW01 > JBNJGT01. The sequence continues at coordinate 22,357 of JAWOGQ010000071.1, forward strand.
AGGGTTGTCTCAAAAGAATCTCCTCCGATCTGACCCTCTATTACTGTAACATCATCTTTCTCCCTGAGAATGAATCTTCCAGGGACATCAGGTAGAGGACAAGTGCATCCGTCAACAGGAGTGGATATACATCTTTGTATTGCTTCTGTCATCTTGTAGAACCTTCCTTCATTGCTGGAAAGGCATTCATCTCCATATTTCCAGTCGTGCCTGAAATCGCTGGTTGTTGATTCTATGCAGAAATCAAGATAGTCTGATGCCTTGCATGTCTCTGCCAGGATTTTTGCCTCATCTCGAACAGTATGAAAATTACTCAGGTTATAAGGTATATCGATACTAAACCCAACACCAAAGGAAAGTGTTGTCCTTAGATTCTCTGAAGGTGGAGGCATGTTGAAGCGTTGCATTGCCATGTCAACATAATCTTCTGTGTCCTTAAGGTCATGTCCTTGATGGATGTCCTTTAGGACTTCCTGAAATACAAGAATTCTCCCTATATAGAGGGAGCGTCCTGTGGTGTCCTTAACATGCTGGATATAGGAACCTATGTCTGGGCCATGCTTTTTCTTAAGTGATGCTACTGTTCCAGCACCCATGTTATAGGCCAGGATAGCATCGACCATAACATCCCCTGAAAACTCATTCTCAAGGGACTGGAGATTGCGGTTGAACAATTTGAGTGAGAGTCGTACTGCCAAATCGTCTTTCTCCACAATTTGCTTAGGCGACCCTGTAAATCCCATCTCAAGGGCAACAGGATACATAATCTGGGTCAGGCCATAACTGCAGGAGAACTGATGGAATTCTTTTTTCCCGTCACTTCTATCAAACCCGCACTTGTCCCCTCCTGTATATGGGCCTTTCTCATCAGGAATGCAATAGATTGGATCATCACAGTGATCACCACATAAATCATAGAATGATTTTCTTTCCTGGCATAATACACTTTCCTCATCTTTTTGGCAAGCGACAAAAGGCTCTTCATAATTATCCTCGCATCGGATAGGAGAGTCCGAGAAATACCCACTTTCAACATAGAAAAGACCTGCATAAAGATAGGGTTCAGAAAGACCCAGGTTTTTCGCCTCTGAGATTATCATATCCAAGGTCTCTTCATCATCAAAGTCTTTCATATCGTCAATCCTTGATGAAACATCATCGATTAGCCTTTCCTTTGCTCTTTCAGAAACCTGTTCTGCGGCCATGCCTGAACCTAGGAAAATTAAAAGCAGTATCCCTATCAATATTTTGGTTTTCATGGGCTCAGGTGTATATGGTCGTCATGGCTTTTTATCAAGGCATCATACTGGGCTTTTGTGCAAGGTGTCTTGCCCTTGTAACATTTATCCAGGTCAGGGCCATAGAGTTCTCCATCCAGGTTTTTCCGGTAATAATCAGTTATGAGTTCATAGCAATCTCCAAAAGTATCTCCATTGCCTTCATGATACTGGTATGCATATACAAGATTTCCATCCTTGTCCCTGCAGCGAGAGATATCTGCTGCATTTCCAACGTAATGATTGCTTGTGTCTGAATGCTCGCCAGTGGAGATTGAGGAGATAAAAATTCTTGCCTCACAATCCTCCTGACCTTTGCACTCTTGTTCATGCCAGGCATTTCCAAGATCCAGGAGAACACTTGCAAGCTCTTCGGTCATGGCATTACCATCCTGCGCATCTGGCTTGATCTCAATGTTATTTGCTAGGGGATCCTCAATCGAATAGAGGGTGCTGAAATCCTCTTTTGGGAATATTGCGCAAGCACGCGGTGTGCTTCTCTCCTCTTCTGTACAGGTTGGTGAATGGAGAGCTGTAGCTTGTTCGTAACTCACAATAGGTGGTGAGACCTTCTCACCATAACTTTGGACTGACTTTGTAGTGATACCTTTTCTTAATGTCACATCAGATCCTACAATGTCAAACCTGGTCGTATCAGAGATATCAAGGTTTGCAAATGAAAGAGAATCGATTCCTGCTTCATTGAGAACATCAAAAAAAAGCTCATTGAAGTAAGATTCTGTTGAAGATGTGGGAGATTCTGGTGCGCACTCTTCAAAGGACTTGTCCTTTGTCTGCCAGAGCTGGTATCCCTGGTACTGGCCGCAACCCTTGCCTTTTGCCTGAGTGCCCTCTAACGGTTTGACCCAGCCTTTGCTTGCTGCAAGCTCTAAAGCCTTCTTAAGGAAATAAGGGGTATGCATCTGAAGAAAGGCCTCTTTGTCAGCGGCTTCCTGGTATTGCTGGTAGATGGAGAATTGCTGGTGACCTATGTTGTACTCTATCTTCTCATCCTTTTTGCTTGCTACAGAGTAGATCTGAACCATTATTATAATTACAACTATGACAATTGCCACGTGAAATATCATTCCTTTCCGGTTCATTTTTTTACATACTCTACCATTAGAGTTACATTTATTTGTTTTTTATTATTTAGCAATATGGTTTTTGACACTGGATCAGGTTTCGAAAAATAAGTATTGCATGACCCTTTGCCTCTAAAAAGATTTTCTGAAAATATCCTGCCTGTTGGGTTCTGACGCCTACCAAAATCATCCCTGGGGTTATTTAAATCAAAAGTAGACTGGGGTTTGTTCTCATAAAATTGAATCATATATGTTCCGATGCAATCGATGAATTCCTTGTCTTTTGTAACTACGTCCCTGAATGTATGTTCAGAAAAATCCATTATCTCCTGGACTTTGCCCTTGAAATAAGTGATATTTTGCTGGCAGGCAGTTCCAGAGGAACATGCTTCATAAGTTGCAGCGTAGTGGTCCCTGATGTTCATTACATCCACTTTTGTTTGAAGGATATTGTTAAGCATCATGTCAATGGTAAGATGCCTGGATTCTTTCTCAATATTGAAC
>JAWOGQ010000078.1:0-23309 GCA_046496745.1 Candidatus Woesearchaeota archaeon
TGTTCATCGGTCTGACAATAGGACTCTTGTTTGCTGTCAGGATGAGAAAAAACCCAACAAAACACTCATGACGAGTGTCTTGCTGGGAAAAAGAGGTGATTGTGAATTCTTACTCTTAAGTAGTGAAATCTAATATATAAACTTTTCTCTTTTTTTGTAGTTTTTCGAATAATACTGGCATCGACTTCGGCCTGATTTCTTTTTTAAAAAGAGGTGACACGTTGCACACAACACCTCCCCCTCTCACCTTTATGTAGGAAAACTAATCTGCCTTCGATGATGCTTATTTCTTCGAAAAACTCGGTTATAAGGACAAACTTATATACTTGAAAAGACTCTTTTTGTATCATGGAATGCTTACGTTGTAAAAGGAAAGAGACTTATGAGGTAGTTAACGGGCCCTTGTGCAGGAATTGCTTCTTGTACCTGATGGAAAAAAGGGTGAAAAAGCACATGAAGCCTATCAAACCTGCTGATGTAATCTCCTGTGGTCCTTTGACCAGGGCATTTCTTGATAAGATCCTGAAGTTTCCTGTGAGTTATGGGGAAACTGGTAAAGTGATTGTTGACCGCACACTTGATGATGAGGCATATGCTTTCCTGGAAAGGATGTTCAAGGGAGAGGAGTTAAAGGTTGAGAAACCCACATCAATCGTACGGGTCCTTCTGGATGAGGAGGCTCGTTTGTATGCAAAGCTCAGGGGGGTCGAGTTCGTTGAACGTGAGCGGGACCCTGACATGAAGGCTTTCCTTGAAGGGATGCAGAAATCATACAAGGAAACCAAGTTTGCGCTCCTGAAATCTATTGATACATTGTAATACTTCCATTTTTTTCTGGATTATCTTTATTAAGGGCTTATCCTGAATTGGTCATATGCGAATCTTCATCTTACTTGGGCTTAGCATGATTCTCTTTGGGTGTGTCCCTGCTGAGGAAGGGAATATATCTGTATACTTTTGCCCAGGGGAATGCGAGGAGGTATTCAGGAGTTTTGTCATGAACAAGGTTGATTGCGCGCTGTATGACCTTGATTATCCTGAGCTTTTTGATGGTCGTGTCCTGCTTGACAATGAGAATGAGATTGATGGTTTCAGGACTGATACCTCAAGTCAGTTGAGCCATAACAAGTTCTGCGTCTATGACAACATGGTGCTTACTGGCAGCACGAATCCTACTTATAGGGGCTTTAATACAAATGCAAACAATATAATTGTGATAGAGTCAGAACTGATTGCGCAAAACTATAAGGATGAGTTTGCTGAATTATGGGGTGGGACTTTTGGAGGAGGAAAGAAAGTTAGGAATCCAGTTATCCGGTTCAATAATCATACACTCAAGAATTATTTCTGTCCTGAGGATTCATGCAAAAGGCATGTCATGGAGGAGTTGAGGGATGCGAAGAAGTCTGTATATTTCATGACATTCAGTTTCACTGATCATGATATTGCAGAGTTGCTTGTCGAGCTCAACAAGGAGATATCTGTAAAGGGTGTTCTTGAGGGGCAGCGTATCAATATGAGGTACAACAAGTTCGATTACCTGAATGAATCGGTAAGTGTCTATCCTGATGGTTCTTCCGGGACGATGCATCACAAGGTATTTATCATAGACAATGAGACTGTCATTACCGGAAGCTACAATCCCACCAAGTCAGGCAACGAGCGCAATGACGAGAATATCCTGATAATTGAGGAGCCGGATGTGGTGTCTGCTTTTGTTTCTGAATTTCAAAAGATATATAATATTGCACGTGATTAGTTATCTCATGGATGTAAAGGAGATATCAGCGATATTTGATTCAGCGGAAACAATCGAGACACACATATCTATCGTGTGTCTTGTGGGAGACAAGGTCTACAAGTTCAAGAAGCCTGTTGATTTCGGGTTCCTCGATTTTTCCACACTTGAGAAACGCAAGTTCTATTGCGAGGAAGAACTGCGGCTCAATAAGAGGCTTTCTCCTGACCTGTATGAGGGGCTTGTGACCATAACAGAAGATCATAAGATAGATGGCTCTGGGGATGTCCTGGAGTATGGTATACGGATGAAGAGGATGCCTGAAGATGCGCTGCTTGCAGATAATCCTGAAAAGATAACTCCTGAACTCATGCACCGGATGGTCGATGTCTTGCTTTCTTTCTACTCTCTGGCTGAATCAGATGAGAGAATCCGTGAATACGGAAAGATAGAATCCTTCAGGAAGAATACTGACGAGAATTTCCAGCAGACAGAAGATATGCGTGATCTCATCTCAAAAGAGGAGCTTGAGATGATAAAAAGGAAGGTTGAATCCTTTTATTCCTGCAGCTATCTTTTCGAGGAGAGGCTTTCGCGTGTATGCGAGGGGCATGGGGATCTTCATACAGGGAATATATTTGTCACTGATGATATCTATATATTTGATTGCATCGAGTTCAATGAGAGGATGAGGAATGCAGATGTCGCATGCGACATCGCTTTTCTTTGCATGGACCTGGATTACATGGGTTTTCCTGAGTTGTCAAGGCAGTTTTTGCATGATTTTGTGCGCAGGTCAAAGGATTGGAGCATGCTAAATGTCATGAATTTCTATAAGTGTTATCGGGCTTATGTAAGGGGCAAGATTGCAGGTTTTCAACGCGATGGATTGAAAGCAAGAGAATATTTCAAGATGGCGGGAGAGTATGCAAGGCGTATCCATTATAGGTACCAGGATTTTTCCAGGCCTAAAGTGATCATCATGTGCGGGTTTCCTGGCTCTGGTAAGTCTTACATTGCCCGGTGGTTGGCAGCCTTTTTTGATATCCCTTTATACAGTACTGATAAAGAGAGGAAAAAGATGAGTTTTGAAGGTGACAGGTATACGCGGGAGAACCGTGACCGTGTATATGAAAGGCTTTTTGAGTTGGCAGAAAAGGAACTTGCTGCTGGCAGGAGTTGTATCCTTGATGGGAGTTTTATCCATAAGAAGCATCGCTCAAGATTTGAGAACAGTGTGGTAGTGCATCCTGTGCTATCTGATGATGAGGCTTATAAGAGGCTGAAACGAAGGAAAGGCGGTCTTAGTGATGCGAGGATAAAGGAGTACGAGATCCTCAAAAAGGAAGCTGATGATATCTCAGCTGATGTGACGGTGAACGGGAATGATCCTTTGAATTACGAGGGGGCATACTTGCTCTTGGCCAAAAAGCATTTAAACTAAATATTTATTCTCGCATGATATGAAACCCTGTGATTTTTGCAAGAACCAGGTCCCTGAAGGAGGACAGTGCAACAAGTGCGGATTCATCGATGGGCTCAGGAGGCAGCCGACTGATGAGGAGTTCAGGCGCGCGCGGAAAATCAATGATGAGAACAATTATTCTCAGTTCGAAAACCTGGATATGATGCTTCTAGATTAGGGTATTGTCCTGTATCTTAGGTTCACCAGGATCCATTCTATGAACATGAGTGTTATTGCAGCTATCAGCAGGGGGCTTGTCATGTTGTGAGGTGTCTCGTGTTCAGCTGTCTGGGAGATCTCTGAGTAGGCCTCCCTGAAGCTTTCCCTGTCTCCTGCCTGGTAATAATTCCCTCCTGTCTCTGTTGCTATCCTTTGCAATGACTGGGAGTCAATCTGTGAGAGGAGACCGCTCAATTCATCTCCTTGTTCTGTCGCAACACCTATTGTATGGATGGTAGCTTTCTTTTCTTTTGCGTAAGAAAGGGCATCGTCGATCGAGCTTCCGACTGTGCTTTGCCCGTCTGTTATAAGGACTATTACCGGGGTCTCAAGCATGTTGATTGCACTGATCATCGCATCGCCAATGGCTGTTCCACTGGCGCTCTGGATGGTTATGCCTCTGATCCCCTGGATCGCGTCTTCCTTGTACGTGGTGGGCTTTGTCTGGATGTGTGCAACACCTGAGAATGAAAGTACACCGATCCTTGTCGAATCAAGGGTATCGATGAAGCCTATGGCTGTCTCTTTTGCAGCTTCAAGTCTTGTTGGTGGGATATCTGATGCGAGCATGCTTCCTGATGCATCAAGCGCGATTGCAACTTCTGAGATCTGGCTTTCCATTGTCCAGAGGGTAAGGCCTGATATCGCAAGGACTATTGCGGTGAGGGTGCATAACCTGATGAAGAGGATCACCAGGTTCTTGGAGAGGACACTGCCGCTGTAGAGGCCTGTTCCGACGCGTTTGATTGCCTCAAAATTTGCAAACTTCACTGCTTTTCTCCTGCTGAAATGGAGTGAGAAGAAGTGGAGTGATATGAGTATTGGAATGCTTAGTAAGAACCAAAGGAAAACCGGGGATTGGAATGATATCATCTGTTCCTCCTTTTCTGGAGATGCCCTATCAGGTCTCTCATGAATGGCTTGTCTGTCTTTAGTTTAAGGACTTCAACATTATATTTTTTGAAGGTCTGTATAATCTTGTTCTCCTGTTCTCTTGCGTTCTTCTCATACTCTTCTTTCATGCTGGTGGGGTTGACCATTATCTGCTCTCTTGAATAAGGGTCTTCTATTATGAGTTCACCTTTGTGTTCAGGAAGGGTCATGTCCACTGGATCTTTTATCATTATCGGCAGGAGATCAAACCTTGTTGAGATGCTTTTCACATAATCTTCCCAGGCTGTGCCTGTGATTCCCAGGAAATCTGAGACAAGGACTATCATCGCACGTTGTTTTCTCAGGAGGAGGGTTGTCTTTTTCAGGGCTCTTGTCATATCGAAGTTCCCTCCGTAATTCTGGGTGTTGGTCAACTCGTGGATGATCTTGTAGTACTGGGCGCTTCCGACATTAGGGTTTATGTTATTAAGGACATCATCATTGAACTGGGAAAGCCCTACTGAATCCCCTGCCCTGATTATGGCGAATGCCATTGTTGCTATGACTTCTATTGCATATTCGCATTTCATCTTGTCTGTTGATGCGAAAAGCATTGAATTGGACACATCAAAAAGAAAGAAAACATTGAGGTTCCTTTCTTCAACAAGTTCTCTTACAAGGATATGCTCTGAACGCATGGAGGCTTTCCAGTCGATAGAAGAGGCATCGTCTGCGGCAGTGTATTGCCTGTATCCGCCGAACTCAAGACCCCTTCCTTTATAGACTGTGAGATAGCTTCCGGTAAGAGCACCTGTCACATCGTTGCTTGATGAAAGATGCAACTGACCAATCAAGGGTTTGAGATCGACTTTCAGTTCTTTTACTGCCATGGTTCATGGTATTGGGACTTTCTGAAGTATCTCTTCGATCACTTCCTCTGTTGAGATGTTGTCTGCCTGGGCTTCATAATTGAGTATTATCCTGTGCCTGAGAACGTCTTTTGCTACGCTCTTGATTTCAGTCGGTGTTACAAAATCTTTTCCTTTGATCAATGCTTCTGCTTTTCCGCTTATGTAGAGTCCGATCGTAGCCCTTGGTGAGCAGCCGGCCTGTATGTAACGGGCATTTTTCAGGTTGTATCTTTTTGGGTAACGGGTTGCATCAACAAGTGAGACAATGTATTTCTCAATCTTTTCTGCAACATAGATCTTGTGGACATCACGCTGCATCTGGAATATCTTCATCTTGTCAAGTGAGGCCTCCAGGTTGAAGCGCTCGAATTTCTTGGTGGTCATGTTTGTCTTCAGTACCTGTTGTTCTTCGTCTATGTGAGGATATCCTACGTTGAGCTTGAAGAGGAAACGGTCAACCTGGGCTTCAGGCAAGGGATAGGTCCCAAGGTTTTCCAATGGGTTCTGTGTTGCAAGAACAAAAAAAGGAGGGTCAAGGGCAAAGACTTCCTTTCCGATTGTTGCCTGTCTTTCAGCCATACATTCAAGGAGCGCTGACTGCACTTTAGGAGGCGCCCTGTTGATCTCGTCTGCCAGGATGAAATTAGAGAAGATTGGACCTTTCATGACATAGAATCCTTTGTCCTTGTCAAAGGCGGTAATCCCTATGATATCTGTGGGAAGAAGGTCAGGAGTGAACTGGATACGGTTGAACTTGCTTTTGCATACTGCTGCAAAGGTCCTTACCATGAGTGTCTTTGCAACTCCGGGAACCCCTTCCAAAAGTACGTGCCCGTCTGCGATAAGAGCCCTTAGCAATGCGTTTATGACCTCCTCGTGGCCGATTACTGCTTTTCCTATCTCCTGGCGGGTTTCAGAAAAGATTGCCTGGTATTCATCCAGCTTTGCCCGGGGAATGGTCGCCATAAGCTTCTTTGTTGAGTTCTATTCTTTTAAACTTATTGTGTTACTCTTTAATAGTCACTCGAATACATTTATATAGCATCATTACCATACTTGATTTATGGACGAGGTCGCTTACCAGTCTGCAAATAAGGTATTGAAAAAGCTTGATTATGCTCTAGTTGGTAATGATTTCGATGGAATATACGGGGTCTTCAGAGGCTTCCTGCGGAATTTTTTTGGGATAGATTATGAATTCACTATCGAGGAGCTTTCATCTGAACTTACCTCTATCGATCCTGCGTTAAGGAAGAAGATAATAAATGTTTATGGAAAGCTTGAATCAACGGTGTATTCCTCTGAAAAGATTGACAAGGGATTGGTCGAGTCATGTAGGCAGATTGTTGTCATACTGATGCGGCAGGTTTCTACAGGAGATGTTGCAAAGAAACCTGATCCTCTTCTCAGGCTTTATCAGTTATATCACAGGATGATTCTCAGGTTCTTTCAATCAGAGTTCTTCAGTGAATATTATAGGGGCAAAGAGTATCTCCTCGAGCATGAGATAGGGCTTGCAAGGGAAGTCTCCCGAAAGCTTGTTGAGATCTATTCAAAACAGCCAAAAGATACCCAAAGAAAGCTTTTTGTTTACATGGGCAGATTCAGCGAAGCCATACATGAGGCAGAGGTGAATGAACAGTTGCGCCAGATTGATTATACTTTTGATAAGATCTATCTCCTGTTGAATCGTGGAGCTCTTGATCGTGCAAAGGAAGAATACATGAGACTCAAGGGTCTTTATTACGATCTGCCGGAAAAAAAGCAGGCCCTTGTTTTCAGGGATATGCAGAAGTTCTATCGTAAGATATCAAAAAGAGAGAGAAAGAGGCTCTTGCAGGAAGTCAAGGCTGAGATAGGGCGTATCCAGCACGAGTTCGATGAAGGGACTGATGTTGAGGAAGCTTTTGATAAGCTGAGGGAAAAGGCAAAGAAGCTGGATGATCGGTCAGTGAGAAAAGACATGGAAGAGTTGTATTCAAAGGTTTATTCTGAACCTGGTTCACTTGTCTAGGACCAGGATCCTTTTTGAGAGTGTCTTGTGGATGTAGTATGTGAACTCATGCGTTATATGAAGATCTGTCCTGATTCTTGCGGTATGCGGAATTGTTATGACTGCCCTTTTCAGCAATATATCGCCGATCGCCTGGATGAATTCTGAGTAGGTGTGCTGGACTTTTCTTGTGTTCCTGAAATAGGGAAGGTCAGCAACTATGTAGCGATACTTTTTCTTGGTTTTCATTATGTCTTTAGCTTTCAGTGTTGCAGGGACCAGGTAATGGTTGAGATTCTCCCGGCAGCGTCTTATCATGATAGGGTCTATGTCAGAACCGCTGCATCTTCTGCCTGATAGTCCTGCTTCAATCAGAAGTCCGCCGGTGCCGCAGAAAGGGTCATAGATGGTATCTTCCCTGCAGCCTGTAAGGTTTACCATGCATCTTGCAAGTTTTGGGTGAAGGGAGATAGGGAGCGTTGATGGACGGTTATGGGGTTTTCTGGCGTTAAAATCTTCAGTGTTCTTATTGATGAGTTCTGTCACGAAAAAAGGCCCTGTACCCATTATATGGATGTCTGTTTCAGGATTGTCAAGGTCCACTTTTGGTTTCCTGAGGCTGTGCCAGATGATTGCAGCGGCTTGCTTCTGGTTCTTTCCTGTGACACGGTAACTTCCTTTTATTATTGATTTCCAGTCGTATTCTTCAAGTTGCTTCAGATTTTTACAGGTGAAAAGAAGCTGGTGGAATTCTTTTGTATATGCAAGCGGGTAAATCCTGTTTGAGGGTACATTGAGAATATTGTCATGCAATTCACCTTTGCCCATGAGGGTTTCGGCTTCAGCTCTTGCGAGAGGTATATCTTCTTTTGACAAAACAAGAATCATTCTTTCAGTTTCTTATATGCGACAAATATGATAATCACTATCTCCAATAAGAAAACAAGCGGGCGGATGAATCTTCCAAGCTCACCGATGTCCCATATGTAGGCAAATGTTCCGAAGAATATGGTAAGGAGCCCTCCAAGCATGAAGCCTGTGGCAATCCATTCATTGAGTTCTTCTCTTGTGGGAAGATAGAGGGCGAGCACGATCGCGATCAATCCTATGACCGCTGAGATAAGGAATACATTCATGTTGTATCTTTCGCGGGCCTCATCATATTCATTGGAGCAGGTCTCGCAGTAATAGGATTCAGGGCAGCCGTTGGAATCGTAATCATAGGCAATTCTTCCATCCTGTTCGCTGCAGTTCTGTTGAGCTATGGTAGATACATTGATTGCTTCACATTCGGTGCCAATGGGTTTTTGCAACCGGTTGTCGCAGAAATCGTTATATTCAGGGCGAAGGTTTACTGCGAATATGCTCTGGAATACAAGGAAAGTGAAGAGTATAGCTATTATGAAGACTATCAGGACCCTTCGGATATCTAATCCTTTAGCAGATTTGATTCTGGCCGACATTGTTTCAATTCGTATTCTAGCAAAAATATTGTCTTGGATGCTTCAAGGATGCCTTCTTCAAGATTATCGAAGTTGGAGTCGAATGAAGCGCCTGAGCCCTTGGCTACGAGATTCTTGCACTTGTTCAGCTGATCGACGAATTCAACTGTGCGTTTTCTCAGGGCATGACTGCTTTGCATCTCTTCGTCTATGTTTTGCATCTGTTGATTGATAAGGGCATCGAGCTGGATTATGCAGTCACTGAATTTCTCACTGTCCCTGCGCTCGATTGTGTTAAGCAGTTCCTTATAAGTGTTCAGGATCTGTGTTACACCTTGTTGGATAAGGCTCATGTAAGGATGGTCTTGGCAAAGTTATATAAATGTTTTTTTTTTAATAAGTCAAATGGGCAGAGGCCGACCAAATTTCAGTCAGGTCAGGGTGAACATGATCGAGATACTTGCGGTAAAAGGCAGTGCTTATGGGTATGAACTGGCTAAGATATATCTTGATATCTTTCCTAAAGTGACACGTCGCCTGTTCTATTATCACCTGAAGAAGGGCCTGGAGTTAGAGGAGTTCAGGGTAGACAGGGTAGAGCGGGAAGAAGGAGAGTACAGCTGGGGAAACAGTGCTGAGAAGACGTATTATGCACTTGGGAAGAATGCAAACCCTAGAGGGGACCAGAGGGTAAAGGATTATTTCACTTCCTCCTGATCTGCTTGAGAAAACCCAGGATTATGTATAGCTCCTGCTTGGTCATGAAGTTCTTTGTAAGGAACCTTTTCCAGAATCTTTTTTGTGTTGTTCGCCTTTCTTCTGTCATGAAATCCAGGTCTTCAAGGAGTGAATCAAAACTTCTTAGGAGTGTATCCTTTTCTGATTTGTCCGGAAGCTCGAATCTGTACTGGTTCTTTTCTTTGGTAAGCTCATAGCATAGGATTGAACAGGCATGGGAGATGTTTAGGGTAGGATAATTGGTGCAGGTAGGTATCGATACAGTGAAGTCGCATTGTTCAAGTTCTTTGTTGGTAAGGCCTGTGCTTTCCCGTCCAAGAAGGATGCCTAATTCCCCTTTATGGGTCGCTGCCTTTCTTGCGAGCTCTGCAGGTTCAAGGGATACGCGATTTATATTCTTGTCAGATCCTTTTTTTGCGGTTGTTCCGACTATGAGGTCACAAGGGGGTTCTTTGGTTATGATGGCTTCAGAAAGGATATCTTGTGCGTGTTTTGCCCTGCAAATGGCTTCTTCGCTGAGATGGTCGCATCTTGGATCGATGAGGTAGAGCCTTTGTATGCCAAAATTTCCCATCACCCTTGCTATTGCGCCAAGGTTTCCGGGGTTCTCAGGCTCTTTTAATATGATGGAAAGCATGTACAGATGAATTGGAAAGCATTTAAATTTGTTTGCAGGCAACGCGGGAATTTATGTTGCTTATGTAGGTGCATGCGTCTTTGTTGCCTGTATTTATCGCGACCTGTGTGTAACATTCATCTTTCAGGGATAAGTCAGGTATTTTCCTGCATTGGCTTGTCTTGGTGGTGTTCTGGATGTATTCCTGGTAGCAGGAAATCTTTTCAGTCTCATTGAGAATGTTGCATCTTTCGACAGGGTCAAGGTTTGTGAAATGGTTGTAAACCCCAAAATCCCTGAAGAAGACGTGGCTTATGACAGCAGCGACAATGATGTATAGGATGATCATTATGATCAGGCTTTTTCTCCTCGGCGGCTTATCATCCTCTTTTAGTATTGAGTCGATAAACGTGTCAGATGGGCTTTCCATCAGTCTTATATTACTTTTAGTATATATAAATCTTTATGTAAACATAAGAAAAATGCTCTTGCCAACTGGTATGAAGACAATCATCAGGAGAAGTATTAAGCAGATCTTGTTGATGTTGACCCATATCTTCTCAGCCTTTTTTTGGTCCTTGATGTAGCGCTGGAGGGTTATCTGCAGCATCCGGGCACCGTCTGTTATGAATATTGGGAAAAGGTTTATTATGCCAATGTTCAGGCTTATGAACCAGACCCAAAAGAAGAGTTCGTTCAGCCATTGGAGGATTGAGTATCCTATCATCCCTGTAGTCCCGTATTGGGAAATGCGCTCGTTCTGGAGATATACTCCAAGATATCCCTGTGACTTGTTGTGTGGACTTTCTGTTGCTTTGACTTCGTAGGTGTTCTCGTCATTTCCAAGGATCACTGTCTGGTTTGGTTCTAGTCCGTCAAGATTTGCTATGAAAGCATTTATGTCAAGAGTTGTGTTGCCATTCACCTGGGTTATGGTAGTCCCTTCTGGTATAGATTCTGCAGGAAAGCCATCTTCTGTCTCTATCTGGACTCCTGCGGGTTCTGTTATTGCCTGTGCTAAAGGGCTCAGGATGAATAGTGAGGCAAGAAGGATTATTATTGTAAGGATGAAATTGGACCAGGGGCCGGCAGCAAAGATGCGGTTTGCGGCCTTGAAATTCTTCTTGTTGAGTTTCTTCTCGTCTGGTTCGACGAAGGCTCCGAGGATAGGGCCAAGGAAGATGATGCCTGAGGACTTGACTCTTATGTTATATGTCCTTGCGACAATCCCGTGGGAGAATTCGTGGACAACTATTATTATGAATAGAGCGATCCAGCCTATCACCAGTGGAAATACTACGCCGCCTGTACCTGCTATGGGTACTCCCGGAAGCACAAGTGGGCTTCCGTCAAGGGCTATAGGCTTTATGAGCATCCGGAAAGCAGCGTGGGCAATGAGTGCAACTGAAAGGACAAGGACAATAAAACCTACCCATACACCGACAGCGGATACTTTCTTGATGATTGAGCCGTATTTCCTAGCCCAGTTGTCCATCTGTTTCAGGCCGAGTTTTGTCTTGTACAATGCTATGATTCCCTGAAATTCGAATCTCTTGCGGTTGAGATATAGGAGAAGTACGACTACTGAGTAAAAAAGGATGGTCCCTGTATGTTCATAACCTAGTATGGCGTCGAGCATGGAATTGCAATAATAATCTCCTTATTTAATCCTTTTGATTTTGTGTGTCTTTAAGGCTTTCTGGATGAGGTCATCTATGTCAAGCAGGCTTTCCTGCTTTTCGATGGCATGAATCTTGGTTGTGGTCTTGGGGTTGGAGGGGACAAAAGGGCATTTTGGCTCACTCTTGATAGATATATTGTAGGTTCCTATCTCCCTTGCTATCTTTATGGTCTCTGTCTTGTCAAAGGCCAATAAGGGCCGCAGGATGTTCTTTTTGGTTGCCTGGCTTGTTATGGAGAGGTTTGTGAGGGTCTGGGATGCTACCTGGCCAAGGGAGTCGCCTGTTATGAGGTTCTTAAGACCGTGGTCGTCTGCTATGCGGGAAGCAAGGCGATACATCATGCGCTTGCAGAAAATACATCTCAGAGAGGATTCACGGAATGCTTCCAGGGCAGGGGCTAAAGATACTGTGTGCAGGTCTATTCCCATGTGCCTGGCAAGTGTTTCAGCCTTGTCTCCATCCTGTGTGATGAAGGTGAGGGCTTCTATCTCCCATCCTTTCTCTTTCATCAGATGGCCTGCAACAGGGCTGTCGATCCCTGAACTAAGTAGGAGTAATCCTTTCATGGAAAAATGTGTTACAGTAATCTATTTAAAGATTATCGGATTTTTCTGCTGTATGAGATACATAATCTTGCTATTATTGGTCAGCGTTGCATTTGCATGCGATTTCGATACAGACTGTGATGTCAGGGAAAAATGTATAGAGGGAGAATGCACTGAACTCTCGTGCGCTTCTGATGAAGCGATCCTGCCCCATGAATGCGGAAAGCTGGTGTGTGGACTGGGAGAGACTGCAAGAAACCATGAGTGTTCGATCAATCCTTTGGTATATTTGGCAGGAGGAGTACTTGGGGTCCTGGTTGTTTTCCTGCTTTTCCGGAAGCTGTACAGTGAAGAGGTTGTCATCTACCAGGGTTCAAAGAAGACTGTTAGAAGGAGATGGCGCTAGACTGCCTGAAGTGCAAGGGAAGGGGTTTTTGCAAGAAAAAATGCATCTTCTCCAGGCCTCTCAAGAAAGCTGAAGTCGGAACTGACATCTCATCAGTTGCACCTGCTCCTTTTATCGGAAGAGTGGGGTATCCGAATATCAGTGTAGGGGTACTTTCACCTCCTGAAAAAAGGGAGGGGGCATGGGAATACGACGCTCCAAAGCATTGGGCAAAAGAGAATTATTCTATACCAAAAATCCTTGACATGAGGACTGAACTTATCAATTCAAGGGCTAAGGTTGGTGTGCTCGAATCCAATAAGATCGTGGATCTTGTCCAGGAGGTGGGGATGGCTTCCAAGCCTGTTGATGTTGATGTGTCTCTAAAGGGGCCTGTCAGGTTCAGCTATAAGGTTGATTCCACTGCTGCGCCTCTTGGGCCTGCTGGCGAGTTGAGCAATGCTGAACTGACCTCGAATCCAAGGATCCCTGTGCATGTGGAGAAGGTATCATCTGATACAGACCTGAAGGCATTTGATGCGCTGGATATACTGCAAAAAAAAGGATATGATGAGCATTTCCTGATGAAACTTCTTTCTGTCGGTTCTGTAGGGGTGAAAAAGAACAGGAAGCTTGTGCCTACAAGGTGGAGCATCACTGCTGTGGACGATCACATGGGAAAGACTTTGAGGGATGAGATCAAGGATTATCAGCAGTGTGATTACCAGGCCTTTTTCGGGGGGCATCTTGGCAATTATTACCTTATAATGCTTTTTCCTGATGTCTGGAGTTATGAATTGTTTGAGGTCTATCTTCCAAAGGCCAGCTGGAACCTGGGTAAGGAGATCGCTTACTCGACTGATCACGAGGGTCATGAAGGAAGAAAGCAATATGCAGAGAATTGTGCAGGAGGGTATTATGCATGCCGCTTGCCTATACTCCAGAAACTGAAATCGATGAAGAGGCAGGGGATGGCCTTGGTCTACAGGATAATCACTGATGAATATGAGACACCCATGGGTGTGTGGGTCTGCAGGGAGGCAACACGCAAAGCACTTGAAGAAAAGCCTATCAGGTTCTCAAGCGAGGAACTGATGCTCAGGTATGCTGAGCTGATGCTTTCGCGAAAGTTTGGTATCAGGGATTTTACCGGAAAAAGCCTTCTGCTTCGGAAGAGGCATTCGCAGGCGAAACTGAACGCGTTCTTTTGATGGTTTCAGGGCATTAATAAGAAAGTGGAGATGATTTTAGCAGGTTCAAATGAAATTCCTCATATTATCTTATATATCTCCTTTGCAGGCATTTTCTCGGTCAATCTCAGGTAAAAAGGTTTTTCTCCTTTCAGATAAGGTTCATATCTTCCAATATTCTTAGTTTGAAAGTTTTCAAACCTGCCAAATGGAGATTTCCAATATTTGTCTTTTCCTCTTTTTCCAAGTCTGATCTGGAACAATGCAGATTCGAAATATCTTGAGGATCCTTTTACAAAGAGAGTCTTATTATTGAATTGTGATTTCTTTTCTGACCAGTTATTCAGGCTGTGTACTAGTTCCAATTCTTTAGAGGTTAACTTTGGTCTCCTTGTGATGATATCTTCTGTAATCTTTTTAATGGTCTGAACTAATGCTCCGCCTTTATGTCTTTTGTAGAAATAGGTTTCATTATAATCAGGTGTAAAATCAATAAAAGGGTAATCTATATCTTCCAAACTTACCATCACAATATATTCTCCTGTTACTTTCTTGAATCCCCAATCCTGTTCATGAATAAATCCTTTCTTCTCTAACTTCAAGACTAACCTGAATAACTTCTTGATCTCAGGAATTATCTGTTGAAAGGGGTTCTCTTTTGGATTCAGACCTTCCTTCTTTATCTGAGGGAGATATTCTGAAGAGACCACTCTGTAAAGATTCCTATCGATATACTTTTTCCAGAATCGGTATTTCTCATCCATAATCTGCTTTGTAGTTTTATTAATACATGCGTTTTAAATTTTTAACTTTTGTTTTCTCCAATCTCTTTCAGTATAAGATCAATAACTTGTTTAATTGATTTGTTACTTGTATTAATGAGAATATCTTCTTTATCTTTATTCTTTTTTGTCTGCTCAATAAAATTTTTTTTTGGCATTGTTGGTTTTTCTCTTTCTATATTTCTTTTTAGTGCAATATCTAAATCAACATCCAGAAAGAATGAATATAGTTTATAATCATATTTTTTAATGTATTCTCTCAGATATCTTTTGACTGTTGCCTGTCTTGATTCCTGTATCAAAAAGTTTAGTGTACCAATATTTTTTATTGCTTCTCGCATTATATGAAATGTTGCGGTTTTTGCGATCTTATTATGGCTTCTATCCTTTATATTTAAAGGTTCAAACATATCCTTGATTTTCCAAATATCCACAAAGACAAAGTCAGGAAGTACTTTTGCTAATTCATTTGAAATGGTGGTTTTTCCTCCAGCACTTTTTCCCCTTATTATAACAATCTTCATACTTGGTCCAAGAATCTTTTGTATATAAATGTTTTATCCTCTGGTCTTGATATGTGTCTTCTCTGTTCTTAAATTTGAAAAGAGTTAAAAAGAAGTGGTGTGCGCATCTCATCATGCGGGAATTCAAGATTCTGGCGGGGCGGCTGGCAGATCTGGTTAAGGGAGTGGATCTTTCAGCAGGTGAACCCAGGAGTTTCTTATCTTACAAGGATCAAAAGCAGGGGAATCGGTTCCGCCAGGTGAAGTCTACCATAGAACTATTGAAATCAAAGCAGTCACAGCTTGATTCTGTCCGGCACCTGGATAATAATTCCCAGGTGATTGATAAGATCAAATCTGTTGTCTCCGACCTGGCTCTTGATGATTCCCTTTCAGATAAGGCAAAGGAGCTTGCAGGACTTGTTGGATCCCTTTCGGAGGATAATGTTGACATCCCTCCTCTGCCTTATGACATACGTGATGAGGTTGCCCTGGATATAAAAGAGATGCACAAGTGCTTTTCTGCCGGATGTTTCAGGAGTGTTGTCATACTGTGCGGGAGGGTGATTGAGGTTGCCCTGCACAGGAAGTATTTTGAGGCTACAGGGCAGGATATCCTTGAGAAGAACCCGGGGATAGGTCTTGGAAAACTGATTGCGAAACTTTCTGAGAAGAATGTCGCTTTTGATCCCGGGCTTACCCAGCAGATCCATCTCATAAACCAGGTAAGGATATCATCTGTGCACAAGAAGGAGGAGGCTTTCTATCCTTCCCAGTCCCAGGCGCAGGCAATAATGCTTTTTACCCTTGATGTCCTGAGCAGGATGTTCTGATTTAGCATTAACCCTTTTGACCGAGTTTTTCGAAAAAATGCATCATCGAAGGCCAATAAGCTACATAAGATGATAGGGGGTTGTGTTGTGTGCAACGTGTCACCTTTTTTTGGAAATCAGGCCAAAGTCCATGCCGGACGAAAAATCCTTCTGACCAAAAACATTTATAAACAGTTTTTTGTTCTGGTTGAACATGGTCAGAGAATCGGGCAATGCAGGCACACAGGAGCAGATAAAAGAACTTGAAGAGCGTATTGCCAAGACCAAATACAACAAGAAGACGCAGCATGCAATCGGGCTTTATAAGGCTAAGCTTGCGGCACTTAAGGAAAAACAGGAAAAAAGGTCTGGAACAGGTAAATCTGACCATGGATGGACTGTCCGGAAAAGCGGGGATGCTTCTGTTGTGTTGTTAGGGTTTCCTTCGGTGGGGAAAAGTTCGCTTCTGAATGCCATAACAAACGCGAATTCAGAGGTGGGTTCATATGCTTTTACGACCCTTGACTGCATACCTGGTGACCTGGAGTATAAGGGATCAAAGATACAGATCCTTGATGTGCCCGGGATTGTAAGGGGTGCTGCTGCGGGGACAGGCAGGGGAAAAGAGGTTTTACAGGTGATTCGTAACGCTGATCTGATTGTTCTGCTCATTGATGTGTTCTTTCCTGAGCATCTTGATGTGCTGTTGAAAGAGGTTTTTGATACTTATGTCAGGCTTGACCAGAAAAAACCTGATGTGCGAATAAAAAAGACTACAAAAGGAGGAGTCAGTGTGGGTACGACTGTTCCTTTATCTCATCTGACTGATGATACGATAAAAGGTATACTCAAGGAATTCAGGATCTCGAATGCTGATGTCCTTTTGCGGGAGGATATCAATGCAGACCAACTGATCGATATCGTTGAGGGGAACCGGGTCTATGTTCCTTCACTTCGTGTTCTCAACAAGATTGACATGGTTGATGAAAAGCATCTTGAGAAGATCAAGGCTGAGGTAAACCCTGATATCTGCATATCTGCTTCAGGCGGGGTAAACCTTGATGAACTCAAGGAGCAGATCTTCCAGAAGCTTGAGCTGATGCCTGTATACTGCAAGGAGGCAGGGAATAAGGCAGATCTTGATGAGCCTTTGATACTCCGGAAGGGAGATACTATCAGGGACATGTGCCGGAAGCTGCACAAGGATTTCGAGAAGAAGTTCAGGTTTGCCAGGGTCTGGGGAGAAAGCGCGAAGTTTCCAGGGCAGAAATTAAGCCTGAAGCATGAGCTCTCTCACGAGGATATAGTTGAGATTCACGTGAGATAGAGGTGGGTGAGCTTGAAGTCCTGGTCATAGTCGAAGTCTGCGCATGCCTGGAAACCGTCGTGGATGAATTTCTTTATCAATAGGTTTTCCATCTCTGTGTTGTTGAGTGACCTTTTCTGGAGCTTGCCATTCTCATTGCTAATCATTATTGTCTCATTCCTGAGCTTGTCAAGGTATCTTGTAGTTTCTTTGTTCGGTATGAATAAGGGGAGGTCGTATATCCTTTCAGGCTCTTCTTGGTATCTCTTGTAGGCTGCAAGGAAACCTGCGATCTCATGGGCGCAGAAGAAATCCTCATCCTGGCCCTGGCCTTTTCTCTTTCTTCTGTCACTCCTGTATCCTTTGTCCTTGCAATAGCATCTGCCTCTTATCTCCCATGCTTCAGAATACCTGAATGCATCATCCTCCATTGTCAGAAGGGTTCCTGTAAGTTTTTCATCATACACCATTGGGGGCTGGGAACGTGAAGGGACACGGACGTTCTGTCCAGTTCCATGGCTGAAAGGCTTTTGTACTTCTATGAAATCGGAGAACCCGACATCCAGTTGCCGGACCTTCTGGAAAAGGGAATGGGTCTTGAGATATTTCATTGTATCTTCAAGCCATCTCTTTTTTGTCATGCGTTGTTCGTATGTTATCCAGGTCTTATCGCGTGTCTTTCCTGTACGTAGTTCTTTTTTAGTCAGGGGTATCTCAAGCTTCAGGCGTGCAAGCTCGTTGAATGCGAATAATTCTACACCTTGGGCCATGCGGTAAAAGGAAAGGATGCGGCGGTGGTTGTCACTGCCCCACCAGGCAAGGCAGGAATACTTTTTTGTCAGGTCATCCATCTGGTCTATCCTTGCAGGGATCACCTTTTCAGGATACCACCTGAATCTTCTTTTTTGTCTTTTTGAAAGGGGATTTTTAGGTACATTGCCTTCTATCAGTTGACGCTTAAGAGGCATGGAATCAAGAAGGATGAGGCTTTCCAGGGAATATGCTATGAGGTTTCGGGCCTGGCCCTGGTTTATGCGGTAATCGCCTGGAAGGATGCATAGATCTGGTGAATTCTTGATGGTCTCAACGGTTAGTCTGTCATCGATTGTGTATTGCCCTTGTTTCAATCCTTCGATAGACCCTTCTTTTGTTACAACTTCACCTTCAAGATCATCTATCCTGATTCTTTCCTTGTTTATGTATTGTGAACATATCTCATGGACAGTGGGATTCTTGAAAATCTGGTCTCTTGATCTGGTTGTGTCAATCCTCATAGAAGAGAAGAATGCTTTTTTGAATAAATATCTTGTGGCTTTTTTTGTATAGTTATTGTAACTATCAGGTGGTGATACATGGAAACTTTTATAAATGATAAACAAATTCCCGGATATAGGTGATTATATGGCCAAAGATGTAAAGGATGTAAAGCAGGATATCCCTGATGATGTTAGCAAAGAGGAACAGATTGGGATACATAAGGGAGCATTGTCGACACTTGCAAACGAGAGAAAGGAACTATCACGATTGGTGGATATCACAGAACAGCTCATGCAGATGCATATCAAGTCGTTAAAAGAGCTTGGTGTTGACCTGGAAGCACAGGCAAATCAGTCTGAAGAAAAGAATCAAAAGACTGAGAAAAAGATTGATGACCTTCTCTAAAATCTCTTTTTTTTGCCGGGGACATCCCAATCTTTTGGGAGCTCACCGGAATACAATTGAATTCACAAAGGATAAAGAGCTTACCCTGAAAGGAGATTGTATCGTTGGGGTTGATGCAGATTTCTCTTTTGATCTATTGAAACCTGTTCTTGGATGGAAAAGATTCCGCATGACAATAAAGGCAGGGGGTCTAGTTGATGAACTGGAGGCAGAGGTCAACCCTGGTTTCTCTTCTGAGCATGAGGTTGTGATCAGGAAGACTGGTTTCTTGTCTGAGCGTACTTTGGGAATCAATGCGAACAAGGCTGCAAAAGATATCGACAGAAAACTTATAAACGCATTATCCTCACCTATTGGGTGCGAGGTGATTATCGAACCACTATGAAACGGAAGCGTTTGAAGAAATCAGATATACGGAAACTCAATGAGAAGGTTAGTTCTTTATACGGGATAGATGTTCCAGATAAGAATGATATAGTTGAAGAAGTATCTGATGAGTATCACCTTATATTTGTTAATGGGAAACCTTTGTTCTTCTATCACGGGGAAAAGATGTTGCCTACACTGAAGCTTCTTCTAGAACATGACATACTGCGGCATGTGATTGTAGATATGGGTGCGGTCAGGTTTGTCACAAATGGTGCGGATGTGATGCGGCCTGGAATAGTCCAGGTTGATCCTGAAATCATCGAAGGGGAGGCTGTTTCTGTGCTTGATGAGAACAACCGCAAACCGCTTGGGATAGGGATAGCATTGTTTTCAGGAAAAGACATGCAGGAGAAGGAATCAGGGAAAGTGCTTTCCAATATCCATCATATAGGAGATCCTCTCTGGAACATGTGAATGCTCAAACTTTTTTAGTGGCTTATCCAGTTTTGAGGCTGTAGAATATCTCCCATACTTTCTCTTTTTCAAATGCTCTCTGTAGCATCCCAAAATTGTTCAGGTCAATCCTTTGATTCATCTTGTCTATGTCTTTCCATTCTCCATTTTCCAGCTTATGAAGCAATATCTCAAGGGGTGCTGAGTCAATGAAGAGATCTGATTCAGGTTGTTCCATCTTCCTGTTCAGCCTCAATACTATCTTGTGATTCCTGTCACACAGGCTATGGACACCTTCTTTTTTGAACATCAGATTGGTGTACCAGTTTGGGAATGTATCTGTTTTTTCCAATTCTTCTGTGTCAAGCTCTGACTTGCACATATAGCTTGAAGTGACATCACGGGAGGGACTGAATGATTCAACCCTTTCTGGATTCTCGAGAAACCACATGATATTCTCGTATTCCTTTTTGTTGGTGATGCTTTGGATCACTTCATGGAAAATCTCATCATTCCATAACTCTTTTATTATGTCATGCAGAGCACCTTTGCTTGTATCTATTGTACCCTCTGCGTATGGTTCCTCCAGGAGATAACCGTATTTGAAAATGGAGTCTTTGTAATCTACTGGAAGATGAACCGGGAACTGATCCAGGAATGCATCGTATTCAAGGGAATCGTAGAACTCAAGGATATCCTTTTCTCTTACCCTGCTGGAGGGTTTCTTGAATTCATCCTCTATCAAGAGATCAAGGCCTTGCTTGATTCTTTTTTGGGCTGTTATCGTGGAGGCTGAGAAAACATCGTATGCCGCCTGTAGCTGCTTTATCGAATGTATGGGTGTGCTCCTGAATTCCAGCCTGTTATCAGGACGGACTTTATATTCAATGTGGCCTGGCTTGCCTGAACTCATGTAGGTTATCAATGGTCCCATTGTTGAACCAAGGACCTTTGCGACATCACTTGTGAACTTGCTTTCTTCGGTTGGTGTCTTGTGTGATGGTGCAAGTCTTGTTCTTATCCGGGATAGGTCTGTGTGCTGGAAAGTGGGATCCAATTTATGATTGAAATGTGAACTGTGTGTTCTTATCTCTAACTTATCGATGGTGTTGCCATTGAACTCTATGGATTCTATCTCTTCAAGTGCCTTGCAAAGGAAATATCTTCTTGTCATCTCATGTCTTGCGTATCTTGTTCCTGAGCCTGGCTGCATCCTAATGGGAAAACCGCTGCATTCAAGGAACCTGTCTTCTGCTGCAAGGGATTCAATCACCGGTGCCTTGTATTTTCCTCTCAGTTCTTTTCTCACTTCTACAGGATATAACCTTCTGACTGCTACTTTTGTGCCGTCTTCAGGGAGTGATTCCCCTTCAATGTATGCGAATCCGAAAGGGATCGGAAAATGATTGTTTACCTGTGGTTTTTTCTCGTAATAGTATCCCAGGACGCGTCTACCTAAATCTTTTTTCTGGAGGTGATGATAGAGTGTCTGTGAAAGGAGAGTGGTGAGATTCTTATATCTTAGAGTGGAGCCATTATGGAAGTTGACCTTGTACTTGCCATGATTCTTCAGGTGGGGCAGTTTTTTCCATCCCTCTTGTGTGTCATGGGCATAAAGGGAAAATTCTGTTTCAGTCCCGAATGTGTTCTGGTCGGGCCGGGGCTGTTCTTTTATGTATTCCTGCCAGTCGCCTTCTGGTATGATGACTTTTGTTCCTGTTCTTTTGAACAGCTTTTTTGTATGGTCTTTTGCAGGGTTTGCAATGTAGGCCCAGGCCTTTCTTGGCCCTTTATCTGAAATGGTATTTACTGTAGTCCTTATGTATCTTGGCCTGGGATATTCTGTAAAGGGATCCACTCCTTCAATCTTATCCATCTGGTCCAGTGCTTCTGGGTCCTTGATCTTGTATAGTTCACCTTTAATCTCATGGGTTTCTATACCTGTATGGCCCTGGAACTGCTGAAGGGTCCTATTGTCGTAGAGAAGGAAAGGGTACCTTTTTTCAGGATGCATGTGCATGACAAGAACGCCTCTTGTTCTCGCACTGCCCTGGTATTCGAGATGGGGATAAAGGGACTTGAAGCTATCAGGATGTGATTTGAGCAATCCATATACAAAGACATATTGGTCTTCCATAGGGTGAAGGTAATTGTTTTGGTTTTTAAATCTTTCTTTTGTTGCTACTGTATAGTTAAAAATTCAATAAAGGTTTTGATGCCTGAATGCTCGGCATGATCTATCAGGGGTTTCTTGGGATGTTTCTTTGGGAGTTTTGAGTACTTTGGGCGAAACATTAATGAAGAACTTTATAGGCTTGCATCAGAACGACAAAAAGTGGAGGTAAAAATGAAAGAGGAATTGCAAAAGATTAATGACCTATTCGGGTATCTAGGTGAGAGTGAACAGACAAAATCATTCAGCTCATTCATGGAGGCTGTTGAGAAGGACGGGAAAGTCTCTTCGAAGGTCAAAGAAGCGGTTGCTTTGGGTATCTCGATAAAATCTCAGTGCAAGGGCTGTATAGCATTGCATACAAAAAATGCGTTAGACAAGGGATTCAGTAAGGAAGAGATCCTGGAGATCGCGTGGGTTGCAGTGTTGATGGGTGGAGGACCTTCACTGGTGCATATGTCTTATGTGAAGGAAGCCTTAGAGGAATTCGCTGAGTAAAGCCTAAAAGAGATTCATTGCAACCATTAAGCGCAGGAATCTAGCAAATGTTCCAGGCTGTTTTCCTGTGCGATTTTTGGGATTCTTGTATCAAGAACTTTTGAATTTAGATTCTCTGATCTGATATATTGAATCACATCTCCCAGGTAGGAGAGATACATCTTTTTTGTTTCTTGTATCTCTTTTAGGTCAGGCTGGGTTGTAATATCCCTGTCCAGAAGATTGCAGATTATATCTATGAGGAACTTTTCATTGGGTTCTTTGGTCTTTTTTGTGTAGTCAGTTATAGAATCTTTTTTTATTACTGTCCTTACTTCTCTTAGTATGTTTGGGTTGACGTGTCCATTGTGATAGACTCTATTACGTCTCTCTTGAATGTTGTTCTTTCTTTGATTGCTTGTCAGCTCTGGTACCCGATGTCTGTGATTCCATGGTATGTTCCACCTGTTGGATCTATTTGATTTACTTTTCGGCTCAAAGGGATTCTTGCCGGTTCGCATTTTATATGCAAGCTGGCCTATGCTTATGAGATCATTATTGCCTCCGCATGAACGATTTAGTGGATGCGTATCTGTCCTGCTGGTTGTGGTGATTCCCATGTCCAGAAGATATGCTTTGTTTTCAAGTGAGATCCTGACATTCTTCTGGTGAATGTCCCTGTGATGAAGGTTTTTATGGGCTAGTTCTTCCACCGCATTCAAAAGGTCATAGCAGTAGACGTAGGTGAACGCAGCATTAAAGTGGTAGCCAAGGTTTCCGAATTCATGGAAGTAATGGTACCTTTCAAATAGGTCATCCAGATCGACCCCTTCAATGTATTCGATCTCCAATGCATTCTTTGTCTTATCTACCTTAAGACATTGGGGTATGTTTTTTGTGTCTTTTAGTAATTGGTGGTGCTTGAACTCAATGTTTTCAGGATCATAAAAGAACTTGGTGATCTTCCCTTCCATC
>JAWOGQ010000093.1:0-53881 GCA_046496745.1 Candidatus Woesearchaeota archaeon
CGGGATATTACTTGTGTTCTTCTTGTGGCTGTCAATGAAAGCTGTTGAGGAGTTTGCCATGGTCAAACCCATCAGTGTTGAAAAATTGACTGAGGGTGACTGGATCGTGGATGATGTCGTGATTGATGGCAAGCATATCTGCGGCCCGGCAGACCTTGGTGTGCGACAAGAACAAATCAAACAGCTCAAGAGACTCAAGCGGCAGAATAAAATAAAAAAAGTGGTGATCAAGGAAGGGGTTCCGTTTGTCCCCAGCTTCCTGATCGCGTTCGTGGTGAATTATTGGAATGCTGACCTGATCTTTTCACTTGTGATATAGAACATACTGGAAAAATAATAAAGCGAGGGAGAAAAAAGGACTAATCCCCTTCCTCCTCTACCTTCCCATCATCACATTCGTAATTGTCAGATGAGCCGTAATACTCCCAACCACTTTTATGACAACGTTCTCCAGAGTTACCGGGACTTATGCATTTTACTTTCTTTGTATATGTCCCACCATTCTGACTTTCTTTACATTCGGAGGACTCTTCTTGTGAATCTCCCTCGTAGCATACAAAAGCCTCATCCTTTTCTTCAATATGGCACTCCTCAGGTTTTGATACGTTCTTGCCGTCTTGGCAGATTCGGTCAGCGCCAAGCGTAAGATCATGCGCAACGCAGGCACCGCTAACGCATTCATACTCACGGATTCGGTATTTGTCTAGGCATTTGTCAAATTTCAGGGCATTGTCCTCACAGCTGCCGAAGACTTGGGTGTTGATGCCACCGTCAGAATCAACGCACGGATCGTCGTTAACACACATGCCATCGCGGCAGATTTGCCCTGCAGAACAAGGTTCATTATAATAGGTACAACGCCCATTGCCAGGGCCTAAGCATTTTATTGATCTCAAAGTGCTGCTACTACCACATTGGGCACTGACATTAAAGCCGTCATAGCACCAGTCTCCATTATTTGAATCTGTGCAGGTGGTATCAACACCATAGGCTTTGAACACCTGTTGTTTAACCACATACTCGCCATCCATCACTGAATCAACCTTCGGCTTCACATCCTTGATGAGGTGCTCAAGATTGTGCGTACTAAGGGTGGTCTCTATGGTTCCAGCCTTTTGCTGAGCATAGCGCGGTTTATCAAGCGAGCCACTCAAGGTATCAATATCCCGCATCAAGCTTAGTTTCTCATTTTGAGTCAGGCTCTCATTGTTCCTGACCTGCTCCTGCAATTCCTGTATCTCACCACTCAAGTCCTTCTTCTTCTGTTCGAATTCCGTTTCAATCCGGTCACGAGCCTTTGCCATAATGTTTTCAATTGGCGGAACATTTGAATCGTTGCGAAGCGCCTTTGCCTGTTGCTCTTTTGCAGGGTCAATCTGTGGATCCCTCGCAAGGGCAATCCCAAAGAGGCCGGGGGAATTCCCGCGCAGGCATTCTGCACTGATGGCTTTCTTCAGGACGTAGGTTGCCGAATCTTGCCCAGGGGAGTCAAAATCCCACATTATAAGAGGATCATCGGTGAGGTTCTGGTAGTCTCCGTCCAGGGAAATCAACCCTTGGTCCTCAAATTCCATGAAGGATTCCATGGCGCACTTGGGGATTGACTCGTAGTAGTCGAATGTGCCATTGGTCTTTGTCACATTGATTATTGTCTTGTTATCCTCAAGGGTCACCTTCCGGGTAAGGCCGGCTGCGATCGGGTCGACAATGCTATAGTTGAAAACTGATTGATTCACCTGGAAGATATCATAGAGAACTGATGCGGCATCATCATAACTTAGTTCCAAGGGGATCGTGTAGTCAAATGTGCAATCTGCCTGCCCGACCGACTGGAGATGCGTCTCCCCCCGTTCATCTGATTTGAACATGAGTTCGATTGAATTGCCTGTTATACTGGTACAGGTAAAGTAAGGAACCTTTACCTCAATGTTTGGTATATGAAAACTCTGGACAATGTCCTTACCGCTCATCAAGAAGACATTCTCTTTGGTGTCTGAGTGGAGGGCATCCATCACCACCGGGAGGCCTTCAAACCCTGCAAAAAGCACTTCCTTGTTGTTATCAAAGAAAATGATTTGATCTACTTCGCAGGGTATCCGAAACTCTTCGATGACCGCCTTTCCCCGGGAGGCAGTCATCTGGTTCTTCACTCGTTCAAAATCTGACTTGAACCGCTGAGCATCAATCTGACACTGTTTTGTTGCAATATCGGTGACTGTGGAGGTTGCAAAAAGTATAATCCCGCCAATGACGATAACCCCGATGAGGATGACGAATACCTGGTTGATTTGAGCTTTCATGTGCCAATCAGGAGAGTATCGATATAAAAATGTTTTGCAAAAGTGTTCCCAGAAGTTGTAAGAGGATTTTTGAGGAAAGCTATTCTGGGGGATTTAGGAGTTCTTTACGCCGGTTTCCCTGTGAACTTACAGGAAAGGAGGTAAACGGATGAAATCTTGAAGAGTAAAAGCCTCTTGGGGCACCAAGGGTTTCCTTCCTTGACCCGGATGTTTCCCTGTGGTCAACCTTACGGAAAAAAAGGTAAATTGGAAAGAAGCGAATCAGAAGAGAAACAAGGGGAGTAAGGAGACATTAAATCCCAGTTAAAAAGCCTCTGGGGGGATTTGCACCCCCGACCTTGGGATTACGAGTCCCACGCAATAGCTGGCTATGCTACAGAGGCTTGTTGTCGAATTTGCGTTGGCAGTTAGGGCAGACTGGTTTCCTCTTGCCTTTTGAATCCTTTACGTAGGTTCCAAGAAGCTTTCCGAGGAAAGTAGTTGCAATCTTTTCGCCGCATACAGTGCATTTCATGTGAGTAAAGAAAGTTGGTCGGTTTTTAAATTTTGTGCGCCGTAGACCTGTTCGTATGACAAAAAAATCTGAAAATAAAGAGAAGGTTCCAAAGATTGGCCTTGCTTTGGTCGCAGGGTTCTTTTAGTGCTGATCTATGAATCATTGAAGATTAGTTCTGTTCTAGATCGACGACACACTCAAAGTCTTCTTCGCTTTCTTCCGGCAATGGAACAAAGTCAACCTTCTGCGCTTTTGTTATGGCCTTGAGCTCATCCTCTACCTCATTCAGGTCAAGCTGGGTCATCTTTGCGCGAACCGAAAGCCTCTTGATAGGTGTCTTAAGCGATACGTTGCTATCTGATTTTGCACGCCTTACCTCTTCAACAATATTGATAAGGATGTCGCCAACCTTCTCTGCATGCTCATCTATCTTTGTCTCATCATATTCAGGCCAAAGGCTGTTATGAATGCTGCCTGACCATTTCTGCCGATAGACCTCATCTGTGATGTAGGGCATGATGGGGGCAAAAAGCTTTAATGTGGTGAGCAGGCCTTCGTGAAGGGTCAATTGAGCAGACCTGCGGGCTTCATGGCCTCTTTCTTCAGGGTTATATAACCTATCCTTGCAGACCTCAAGGTAATTGTCACAAAAGGTCTTCCAAAAGAAGTTGTCCACCTGGAATTTTGCCCTTGAATATTCATAACCCTCAAAGGCATTTGTGCATACCTGGATGCACCGATGAAGCTTTGTTATGAGCCACCTATCCATGATCTCAAGAGGAACTTCTTCAGGAGTGAAATCCTCAAGATGCATGAAGACGAACCTTGAAGCGTTCCAGAGCTTTACAGTGGTCTTTTTGCCTGTAACAAGGTCTTTTTCCTGGAAGGGAAGATCATCTCCTAGACGTGAACTCGCAGCCCAGTAACGTAATGCGTCTGCACTGTATTTTTCGATCATATCCTGAGGCGCAACAACGTTTCCCTTTGATTTTGACATCTTTTTGCTGTGAGGATCAAGGGCATGGCCTGATATGACAACATCTTTCCATGGATTAACCCGGTTATGGAGCTGTGATTTTACAACGGTGTTAAACAGCCAGAATGTTATGATATCATGTGCCTGGGCACGAAGATCCATTGGGTAGATCTGTTTCTGAAGTTCTGGGTCTACAAGTTCAGCTGCGATTTGAGGGGTTAGTGAAGAGGTTGCCCATGTATCGAAAACATCCTTTTCAGGTGTTATGGAATCATTCCCGCATTTCGGACATGTATCCACGGGTGCAGGGTCGCTTAGTGGATCTACAGGAAGGGAATCCTCTTCAGGAAGTATAACTTCCTCGCATTTGTCACAGTACCATACAGGGATAGGGATACCGCTGTAACGTTGCCTGGATATCAACCAATCCCACTGGAGGCCTTTTACCCAGTTATCATACCTTACCTTCATATGCTCAGGATACCAGTTCAGTTCTTCACCCCATTTGAGAAGCTTGTCTTTTATGTCAAGGTAGCGGATGAACCACTGCTTTGAGTGTATTATCTCTATCTCTTTTCCGCAACGTTCATGGACATTGACGGTATGGGTTATGCCTTTCTGGTTGACAAGCAATCCTTCTTTCTGAAGGTCTTCTATCACCTGAAGCCTGGCCTCATGGACTGAGAGTCCCTGGTATTTACCGGCAATAGGTTTTAGCTTGCCATCTTTTGTGATCAATGAGCGAAGGGGAAGCTCGTGAGCAAAGTACCATTCGATATCTGTCTGATCACCAAAAGTACAGCACATGACAAGACCAGTACCTTTCTCTGGGTCTGCACGCTCATCTGCAATGATAGGAACTTCATGCTCAAAGAGGGGGACCTTGGCTTTTCTTCCCTGCAGATGCTGGTACCTGTCATCATCCGGATGATAGAATAGCGCGACACATGCGGGAAGGTATTCAGGCCTTGTTGTCCCGATTATCAATTCATCACCATTGGAAGTGAAGATAAGATCATTGAAGGTTGATTGCAGTTCATTATCCTCGCATTCAACCTGGGATATTGCGGTCTTGCAGTGAGGACACCAAAGGACCGGCGCATCTTTCCTGTATTGCCTGCCTTTCTTGTAAAGATCGATGAATGAGCGTTGGGATATTTTCTGGCAATGGTCATTTATTGTAGAGTAAAATAAGGAAAAGTCGCAGCTGAGACCGATATTCTTCCAGTCCTGAACCATCCTTGGCCTGATCTCCTCAAGGGTTTCAAGGCAGAGCTTGGTGAATTCCTTCCTGTCCATGTTTGCAGCCTTTACTTTCTTGAGCTTCTCAACAAATATCTCAGTTGCAATACCGTTATCATCGGTACCGAAAGGATAGAAAAGGACTTTTCCTCTCATGCGGTTGTATCGGGCGATGAAATCCATCTGAGTATAGGAGAATGCATGACCAAGATGCATTGCCCCGCTTATGGTGGGAGGTGGAGTATCAATAGCGTAAATCTCTTTTCCTTCCTCAGGATTGAAAGCATAGATGCCCTCATCATGCCATTCCTGTGTCAATCGTGCTTCAACCTTTGCTGCGTCATATGATTTTTCCATTTTATGCCCTCATGTGATAGGTAGTTCCCGATAAATATAAATCTTATCATATTGCCTTATAGCGAGCAATCGCATCATCCAAGAGTTCCAGATGGCGCTCTTCCTCTTC
Organism: Candidatus Woesearchaeota archaeon; assembly: GCA_046496745.1. Taxonomy (GTDB): domain Archaea; phylum Nanobdellota; class Nanobdellia; order Woesearchaeales; family JACJVW01; genus JBNJGT01. The sequence continues at coordinate 5,481 of JAWOGQ010000093.1, forward strand.
TTTCATGCTGGTGAAGAATCTTTTGAGGTCACCATCACTCTCCCTAGCGTATTGACTATACATCTCAACCGATGCTTTTTCGCGGGCTCTTGCAATCCTGAAAAGCTCCTCTACAGTATCTTTTTTTTGGAAAGGTATGTCAATGTGATATGCTCCAAGGCGATCAAGCTTTTCCTGCATTCTCTCAAGGTCTGCAGCACCTAAAGATTCCAGCATGCCCTTATGCCGTTCTTCTTCGATGACCATCTGAAAGCAGAATTCACGGGCAGGGCCTTCAAGCTTTGCTGCAAGCTTATTATACATATCAATAGATTCTTTCTCATGTTCAATGGCGTTGCGTATGGCCTTGAATGTACGGGGATCCATGGTTATTAACTAAAGGCGTAGATTTAAAAATATTTGGTCTTTTACAAAATAGACTAGGGTCTTCATTGATAATGCATTATTAATTTAAAACAAGTTTCTATAAAGTTTCGCATCAAAGCTCTTAAATATCATGAGAATTTTATGAAAAAAGGAGGGAAAACATGAAAACTGAAGAAAATCTGAAAGCGGCTTTTGCCGGTGAAAGCCAGGCAAGAAATAAGTATGACTACTATGCAAAAGCAGCAAGGAAAGAGGGTTTCCACTACATAGCAAAGATATTCGAAGAGACAGCATTAAACGAACTGCAGCATGCAAAGGATGAGTTCAAAAGGCTTAATGGAATAGGGGATACCAAAGCAAACCTTAAGGCTGCAATCGAAGGGGAGCATTATGAAACTACTGACATGTATCCTACTTTTGCAAAAGAGGCAGAAGAAGAAGGAAACCAGGATGCAGCAAATCTTTTCAGGCAAATCGCTAAGGTAGAAGAGAAGCATGAGAAGCGATTCAGGAAACTGCTTGAGATGGTGGAAAACGGAGCAGCATACAAGCGGGAGAGTGAGATAACCTGGAAATGCAGCAAGTGCGGATATATACATAAGGGAACACAGCCTCCTGAAGAATGCCCTTCATGCAAGCATCCAAAGGAATATTATGAACCGGAATGCATGTGCTTTTCAGATGAATGCGAGAAATGCAGGTGAAAAAATGACCCTATGGAAATGTAGTTCTTGTGGATATATACATGAGGATGAGGATGCACCAGAAGAATGTCCTAAGTGCGGAGCACCAAAGGAAGCATTCAACAAACTGGACGAAGAAGCAGAAGGATTAGTGCAGAACTCAAGAGTGACAAATGAGGCACACATGGCTCTGGCAGGCCTTTGTGAAGAAGGATATGACCTGGCTGCAACGATCCATGAAGAGAACCTGGATGAGAATTGTGTTGCTCTTGCAGAGCGGGCAATGCAGGATTTCGAGGAAATAATGCAGTCTGTGAAAGCTGAACTTGAAGCCCACATGAATAAGGGCAAATGGGGATGATGGATTTTGAATCAACTGTGCTTTCTGTAGCACCAGTAACCCACAACGTAAAACGCATCATGCTGACAAAGCATGATGATTTTTCTTTTGTTCCAGGACAATACGGGCTTATAGAAAAGAAACCATTCACTTTCACAAGCACACCAGATGATGCGCATCTTGAGTTTACTGTAAAAGCGGTGGGAGAGTTCTCGACAAAACTTACCCAGATGAAGCCTGGAGACACTGTGATAATAAGCGGGCCAATGGGCAATAAGCTTAATTTCACAGAAGACCTGGAAAATTGTGTTTTTATTGCAGGAGGATCAGGGATCACCCCATTCATTGCTGCATTTAGATATACATCAAAAAGACAACTGCCTCACAAATTCTTGTTGTTCTATGGAAACAGGACAGAAAAGGACATAATCTACAAGGAGGAACTTGAATCATACAGCAATCTTAAGGTAGTGCATGCTTTGTCAGAGAAGGGAGAGCATGTAACAAAAGACCTGATTGAAAAACATATCAAGGATGAGAAGCATACATGGTTTGTATGCGGCCCGCCACCTATGACTGCAGCCATGAAAGAGATCCTAAAAGATATAGGTGCAGAGGACGTGCGGATCGAGCCATGGGAAATCTAGAATCTCTGGCAATCGCGATTGCATTTAGGACTCTGGCCTGAGAAATTAAGAGGGAGAATCAGATCCTTGGCGGTGGAGATAACTATGTTCATCTCAACGTCACGTACATTGCTGTTATCACGAAGATGCGTATTGACAATCCCTTCCAGGCATTTGAGATCTGTGGAGACAAATAAAAGGCATAGGTTATAGCGTCCTGATATGACAAGACCGTTGATGAAGTAAGGGCAACCTTCGAACTCTTCCAGGACAGCTTTTGTATCTGATGCATATACATCAACCTTTGCAAGGAAAAGATCAACCACCTTGAAATTGACACCGTTAACGAGAGTGATTATCCCTTTCTCTGAAAGCTTCTTTATCCTAGCACCAACTGATGGCTGGGAGAGTTTTATCTTACGGGCAATCTCTTCCTGAGATATCCTGGGATTCTCCTGGAGAAGGGAGATTATGGTATAATCCCGCTGATCAAGGCCTAGCTTTCCTTTAAAAAAATCCATACTGAAAAAGAGGGAGAGATATTATTTAAGTGTTTTTATTAAATATAAGCATAATATGAGGAAACTTATATTCTAAAGCTATAACATTTATATATTTTCAAGCCCTTATACAAGATGGTGGAATAATGATAAACAAAGATATGACTATACAGGAAGTACTATCCAAGAAGCCGGAAGCGGCAGAAATAATGCAGGATTTTGGCATGCACTGCCTAGGCTGCATGATCGCCAGTTCAGAATCCCTGGAAGAGGGAGCAAAAGCACACGGGATAGACCCGGAAAAGCTTCTCACTGAAATAAACAAGAGGTGATTGAGATGGATGTTACATGCAATAAAGGTAAATGTGTTGATACAGACAGCCTGGAATATGAGATTGATGAAATATCAGAAAAGACATTACCAGGACAGATCGAAAAGGACATGCTAAAAAAGAACCTAAAGATTTAAATTATTCAATTTTTTTATTTTTACTATGGAAGAGATAATAAAAGCAGCCATAATGGTTGAGGAACAGGCAAGGGATATGTACCTGAAAGCAAAGGAGTTCGCAACGACTGAATCACAAAAAGAATTACTTCAAAGGCTTGCTGATGAGGAACAGGGACACAAGGAAAAACTTGAGACCATGGATTTCCAGTTAGATGTCAAATATGATAACAGGATAGCTGAAACCCTAAGCCTTACACCGCTGGATGAGTTCGGTGACCTAAAGGAGATACTGCAGATAGCAATGAAAAGGGAAGATGCAGAACGTGAGACATACATAATGCTCAGGGATAGCTGTGAATCAGAAGAGTTAAGGGATATATTTGAGCAGCTGGCATCTGAAGAGAAAGGCCATAAAGAACTACTCAGGAAAGAGTTTGCACTTATGTTTGGAGACTAGACTATTTCAGCCTGTGCGCTTCAAGATTACGGGGAGCGACTGTCTCTACACGGCATGCCTTATGTATCGAAGATGCAAGGTCCAGGCATCTTGAATTCTCACCATGCACGATCATAACTTTCTTTGGTTTCGGATTGATACGATGGACATAGTTCATTAGCTGTTTCCTGTCAGAGTGACCGGTTATCTCTACCTTAAGGACTTCCATCTTTATCTCCACAATCTCCTGTTTATTGCCTGACTTGAAGATAATCTCCCGTTCACCTGACTGAATCCTTCTTCCCAGGGAACCTTCTGCCTGGTAACATGAGAAGACAAGAGAGTTGTTCTTGTTCTCTGCGAACTCCCTCAGATATTCGATAGAGGGACCACCTACAAGCATTCCTGAGGTTGCAAGCACTATGCAGGATCCTTCTTCTTCTATTAACTGCCTTCTTTCTTTCTTACTTCCTACTCGCTTGAATATTGGTGATAAGAAAGGGTTTGCATCCTTATGGAAGATCATCTTCCTTACAGAATTGTTCATGAACTCAGGGTATGCAGTATGGATTGCTGTAACATCCCATACAAGCCCATCGATATATACAGGAGTCTCAGGTATCTGCTTAGTCCTTACCAACTGCTCAATCATGACCATTATCTCCTGGGCTCTGCCTGAACCAAGGGTTGGGATGAGAACCTTTCCTTTACGATTGATCGTGTTAATGACTATATCCTTCAGCTGGCCGTCACCTTCCTTTTGCGGAGGAAGGACATTGTCCCGGGCACCATAAGTTGATTCGACAATCAAGGTCTCAAGACGAGGAAAATCTGAATGGGCTGCTGAAAGAAGCCCTGTGTTCGCAAACTTGAGGTCACCTGTATAAAGAAGATTATGCAGTCCATTGCCAATATGAAGATGAGCCATGGCTGAACCCAGGTTGTGCCCTGCATTATACAAGGTCAGACGGATATCAGGTGTTATGTCTGTAACTTCCTCATAATCCAGGCAGATAGTGTGCTTAACCATCTCTTTTACATCATCAACTGAAAAGAGAGGGTCCTTGTTCTCACCACGTGCAATCTTTATGAGATCAAGAAGCATAAGACCCATTACATCACGGGTTGGCATGGTACAGTAAACCGGACCACGGTAACCCATCTTGAAAAGCCATGGAACCAGGCCGCAATGGTCAAGGTGGGAGTGGGTTATAACAACCGCATCAAGCTCTTCAATCTTGAACTCAGGCGCCTCGAGATGAGGATATTGATCATGATCGTTTGCAGCTACATCTATGCCGCAATCAAGCAATACACGTGATTCAGGGGTATGGACAAACAGCGAGGAACGGCCTACCTGCCTTCCTCCACCCAGGGTTGTGACACGGATCCATTCGTCTTTCTTTCCCCTGATCCAGCCGTCATAGATTCGATGACCTACATTGTCAAGGAATTTCCGGCGATATTCGGAATTATTATAGAGAACCATACGGATATTGTCAACAATATCTGTCTTTATAGGAGCAGTCCTCCGGATATGAGGCACCCATAAGGTCTTTGCCCGGATATCCCGCAGTATTGAACCTTGCTTACCTATCGCAAGACCAGGTTTTTCTGCTTCTATTATCACACGTGAACGGTTAGGGTCAAAAATCACGTTGCAGAGCCCTGCCTCTTCAGGAACAAGATTCCTTATTTCCTTTTCAGCACGTTCGGGTTCTACAGTTATAGACGGGTCAGGACGGAGCTCAATCCTTTTCTTGATCTCATGGACAATCTTTTTAATGAGTCCATTGTTCTCAAGAAAGAAATCCTTATCCTTTGTATAAAGGACAATATTTGCTCCTTCAAAACCTGCTTCGCTGACCTTGTTCTTGGGGATATGCTTAAGTATTTCGTCGATTATTTCACTCATGTGCTACACCAAAAAAGAGAATTTAATTTATTTTGTATTCGATCTCCTGATGAAGAACCTTCTTTGCACCATCTTTTGTGATGGTGTAAATCTCAGCTCCGTTTCCGGATGCGCTGTCTCTTGCTATTGCTGCATTAATGCATTGCTTTGCAAGCTTAACACCTTCTTCAAGTGTCATCTTATCCTTGTAAAGTGTTTCAAGCACACCATATGCCATAACACTTCCTGAACCTGATGAGATATATTGCTTGCATTCAGAGATTGTTCCATCTGGGAATATGTCGAAAAGATATGCTCCTGTCTCATCATGCCCACCCATTACGAAGTGAGACACTCCTGGAATCATGCTTGGACGCCTGATATTCTGATAGACCATCCGTGACATAAGATTTGCAGCCTCTCTTACTGAAGAATCCAGGTTATTCCTTATAGCCTTTATCTTAAGTTCTGCCTTTGTAAGCCTGATAAGCATCTGACCATCTGATGCAGTACCTGCCATCGTGACTGCAATGCTGTCTGTAAGCTGAGCAATCTTTTCTGTGTCTTTTGATGCGATCAAATTACCTGCTGTTGCCCGCATGTCTGCAGCAAGAACTATACCGTCCTTGCATACAATACCTAATGTTGTTGTACCAGTTTTCATAACGTTTTCTGCCATTTTAACCATAAGAATTCTAATATATTGGGTGAACATCTCAGTTTATTTAAAGGTTTCGATTTGAAGGGTTTAGAGGTCAATGTGTTTTCCTTCCTTTCCTACATTGAGCACAGTTGTCTCTCCGACTTTCTCCTCAATACCTTCTGCTTCATGTACATGAGAACATAAGAGGAATTTTGGTTTTAGTTCTTCAATTGCTTTTCTTACACCTGTGCTTCCGGGAACAAAATGTGAGAATTTCTCCATCTTTGTGCCCGAAGGATGAACATGGGTCACCATAAGCTTATGCTCCAGATAACGGATTCTTTCAAATCCTTTCTTCAGGTTCTCAAAAATGTCTTCTTCACTTATCTGGAAAACACCTATGTTTGCACCACCTGAACCGAAAATCCCAACATTATCGTACTTTACAGAATAACCATGTATATTTTTTATGTTGTATATCTCTGCAAGGAAATCTGCGGTTGCAATCGTCTCATGATTGCCAGGAATGATAAGAACTTTCTTATTGCGTTTCTTGAAAGGGCCGATTATATTGTCCAAGGACTGGTCAGCATAAGCCAGGTCCCCGCATAGGATGACAAGGTCCGCATCAGATGATTTCTCAGCAAGCCTTTCAGCAAGACCCATGTCTCCATGTATGTCACCTGCGGCAAAGATCCTCATTCAAATCACTTTACGATAACCGAAGTCTTCAAGATCAACCTTTGCGAGGTTAACTATAGTGGATGGACTCCCGTGAATCTCACCTTCGTAAATTGTGAAATTGACTTTTGATTTAAGTTCAGAAGAGATGTTCTCAATAGAGGTCATGAATTCCTGGCCTCTAATATTTGCGCTGGTTGTAACTATGGGAACTCCAATTTCTGATACTGCCTGGCTGATCCAGTGATCAGGTATACGAACACCGATGGAATCGCTATTCCCATTAACATTCCCAGAAAGCGCTTCGTTCTTCAATTTGAGAATAAGAGTATAAGGGCCGGGTAGCTTATTCAACCATTCCTCAGCAGCCTCATCAACATGGCAATGCTCGCGTATCCAGTCTTTAGACGGTGCGATGATAGAGAAGGGTTTCTCTTTAGGTCTTTTCTTAAGAGCCCTGATCTTATCTACACATTCCTCATCAAATGCATGACAACCTAATCCGTATATTGTATCAGTAGGATGGATAAAAATCTCACCCGACAAGATGCGTCTTTTGAAATGTTCGCGTTGATGCTTTAGTTCGTCTTTAGTTATGACATGCATACTATATGGTAGTATTTGAGCGTTTAAATAATTTGTGTTACACTTTTTTAAACTTGTCAAAACCATGCATCACTAAACTGGGTGTCAAAACTCCTTATCTTTGCCTGTTCTGTCAATGCCTTGACCTGCCTATAAAATAAATCCTCTATTGTTTGTGTACTCAGATCCATTAATATCACCTCAAAAACTAAAGAGAGTTCTTTTTTTATATAGGCTATTGGTAAATGTCCAGTGGAAGTGTCTTCATTATCCTGCCCAAGGCCTGCCACAAGTTTTATAAACTAATTCAAATATGATACATGCATGTCAGACCTGATATTCTTACTGAAGATAGGGCTTGGGATACTAGCTTTTGTCCTTATAGTAAGGTTTCTCTTTAGCATGAGCTCCCAGGAACATTACAAGAGGTCTCCTGAACAAATCAGAAAAGAGATCGAAAAATTCAAGGGGGATCTCTCCAAACTGAAACAAAAGATCCCTTCAAGCGAATACGGGCAGCTGATGGATGACCTGATGGAAGAGTATTACAAGGCTAGGGAAGATGGCCAGAAAAAAGATTGAGATTCTTACGATCGGTGCGCATAACGATGATTATGTAGTAGGAGCAGGAGGCACCCTTGTAAAGTATACAAAGGAAAACAAGAATTTCCAGTCAATTGTATTCTCATATGGAGAGATGTCTCACCCACATTATAAAGAGAAAGTGAGCATCCCTATGCGTGTGAAAGAATCCCACCGGGCAGATAAGATCCTTGGAGGTTCAGGCGTGATATACCTCGGGATCAAGGAAGGGACATTCCTGGAACATAAGGAGATGGCAAAGAATAATATAAGGAAAGTAATAGAGGAACAAAAGCCAGAGAAGATCTTCACGCATACATCAAATGACCCTCACCCAGACCATATTGCAGTCAATTCAATAGTGATGGAGTTGCTGGAAGAGATTAATTTCAAAGGAGATGTATATTCTTTTGACGTGTGGAACATACTCAATTTCAAGAAGAATACTTCACCACAACTAGTAGTTGACATAAAAGATACTTTCTGGAGCAAGATGAATGCTTTCAAGGCACACAAGAGCCAGAGAGTAGTTTACATGGTACTTGTATTAAACCTTTATATCAAGGCCTTTCTGAATGGGCTGAAACACGGACACCGTTATTGCGAGGTATTCAACAGGATACGATGAAAAAACTATTGATAATCACGGACTCGTTCCCTCCGAGATGGGACGGGATCTCAAGATTTCTTACAGAGCTCATCCCTTCTCTTACCAAACACTTCCAGGTTACAGTTATCGCACCAGAGTTCAAGGGAAATATAGAGGCTTCAGGCTATAACCTTATCCTTGTCCCAACATACAAATTCAGCCTTGGAGATTATACACCTGCCCATGTCCCTAAAAGGCTTATCAAGAAAGAGATCAAAAAACATAGTATCATATGGTCACAGACATTAGGACCTTTAGGTTGTTTTGGGATAAGATACGCATACAAAATGAAGAAACAGGTTGCAGCATTCACGCATTCCATCGAATGGGAGCTTTTCAGCCGCAGCATCACGCGGTCTTTTTTGCTTCGAAGCGGGATCTCAAAATTTACAGAGGCGCTTGTACGTTATCATTATAACAGGTGTAACCTACTCATGATACCTTCTGAAGGGATTCGCGAGAAACTAAGAGAACACCATATAAGCACAAAGACTAAAGTGATACATCTTGGTACTGATGTTCACAGGTTCAAACCTCCAAAGGATAAGGGAGCTGCAAAGAAAGCCATAGGGCTCAAGGAGGATTCTACTGTAATAGGATATGTAGGAAGGATTGGAAGGGAAAAAGACCTTCCCACTCTGCATACTGCTTTCTCAGAACTAAGGGAGAAGCATGACAATCTTCATCTTGTGATAGTTGGAGAAGGAAACAAGAGCGAAGAGGAAAAGATACAGGGAAGCGGAGTCATGCGGCTGGGAAGCATTGACAACGTGGTACCCTACCTGCAGGCAATGGATATCTATGTGCTGCCCAGCCTGACAGAGACTTCTTCTCTTTCTACGATGGAGGCAATGTCCACAGGGCTTGCAGTGGTGACAACACCAGTAGGCCATCTTAGATACTACATCAAAAACCGGGATAATGGGCTGCTGTTCCACCCACAGGACAGTTATGAATTAAAGGACCTGCTGGAGGAACTTATCCTTGACCCGAATTTCAGACTGGAACTTGGGAAAAAAGCACGTGAAACAATGATCAGGGATTACTCCTGGCAACAGACAGAAGAAAAGATCATAGAGGAACTTAATTCTATACCTTAAGACTTACAATCTTGCTTATGCCTGACTGCTGGTCCATCGATACTCCATAAAGGGTTGATGCTTCAGTGATGACCGCATCATTATGGCTGATTATAACATACTGAGCATTCTCTGAATACTGGTGGATAAGCTGTGCAAGCTTCTCTGCATTGCGCTTATCAAGGGCTGCATCAACTTCATCCAGGATATAGAATGTGGCAGGCTCGCATTCTTGTATTGAAAAGATAAATGCAAGGGCTGTAAGGGTCTTTTCACCTCCTGAAAGGGAGCGAAGATCCATGTATTTGGAGCCTGAGAGTTTAACCCTGACAATCATCCCACTTTCAAAGGGATTCTCTTCATCCTCTATTTCAAGGTACGCCTCACCCTTGGAAGAGAGTTTCTCAAAGATGGTTGAAAAATGGTCATTCACTTTCCTGAAGGTCTCCATGAACCTGGACTTTTTCTTGCCTTCAATCTCATCCATAAGAGAGATCACATCGTTCTTCTCACTGAGAAGTTTCTCCTTTTTCTCTACCAATGAATGATATTCTTTTTCAACACTCTCATAGATATCAAGGGCACGAAGGTTGACTGAACCTATCTTATCGCGGCTTCGTTCAAGATCCTTTACCTCTTTTTTCAGCTCTTCCTCTGAACGGTTCAGATCGACTTCCACATCCTGGAACTCTGCAAATTCCTCGTAAAGGGTTGAAAGATGCGCACCTATCTTTGAATCATCAAGGGAGATGGCATTTATCCTGTACTCATGGTTACGGGCTTTTTCCTCTGATAAGGCAAGGGTCTTTTCTATTGCCACAATCTCATCATTGAGCTTGGTCCTCTTTGCAAAGAGATCCTTGAACTGCTTATAGAATTCATTGAGTTTCTTTTCCTTTTCCTTCAGTTCTTTATCTTTATCATTGATCGAGTTCTTCAGTTCCTTTACCTGGGTCTCATACCCTGCTTTCTCTTTCTCGATCTCCTGTATTACTTTTTCTGTGTTTTCCTTGTCGCGGCCAAGCACGTCGTTGATCTTGGTATTGATTGCGGTGATCTCTGAATCAAGCTTCATTATCTCCTGATTCAAGTTATTCTTCTGCTCCTCAAAACTGTTGAGTTCTGCAAGAAGGCGGGGATTCCTAAGTTCGTTGAGCCTCTCTTTGGTTTTCTGGCGATCAACTTTGATCTGGGCAAGCTGCTTGTTCTTGGTGCTTATCTGGGCAGTAAGGTCGTCAGCCTGCTCTTCAAGATCTTTTGCCTGTTTTTGAAGATCCTCCTTATACTTGAGATTTGCATCAAGATCATCGCTCTTGAGATGAAGCCCTTTCTCGACTTTGATTATCTCTCCTTCAAGATTCGCTTTCTCATCCCTGAGTTTTGATATCTCTTCTTCGTTCTCAGCTTTCCTGGAGCGCTTGGAGCTTATGGATGAATCAAGCTCTGCAACCATGCTCTCGTATTCCTCTATGCTCTGGCTCAATTCCTGTTCCTGGAAGGCTGCACCACTCTTCTGCTGGGTACGATAACCTCCCTGCATAAGGCCTGAGGTCTCGACTATATCACCGGAGAGAGTTACCATCCTGATGCTACCAACACCTATACGCCTGGCAACATCAACACTATCAACAACAATTGTGTTTCCAAAAACGTAACTGAATGCCTTCTTGAATTTCGGATCAAACTTGATAAGGTCAATCGCCCTGCCATGGCTTCCATTGGCTTTAGCATAGGTCCCTGCATTCTCGTCCTGACCCTTGATCTTGTTGAGGGGTATGAAACCTGCTGTACCTAACCGGTTCTGCTTGAGATAATTTATGCATTTTGCAGCTACACTGTCATCCTTGACCACTATGCTCTTTACCCTGGGTCCTGCTGCAACCTCCAGGGCAAGGGAATATTTGGAACTTACATTACCAAGCTCTGCAACTGTGCCGTATATGCCCTGGATACGTTTTTTCTGCTCAAGGATCTTCTGGACGGCAATGTTTCCTGATACCTTCTCCTTGATGCTTGCGTTTCGTGCTTCAAGCTTTGATAGCTCTTCTCTTGCCTTGTGAAGCTTGCTCTCAGAATCGCCTATCTCTGCGGCAAGTCTTGAGTTCTGGTCCAGTTTCTTGTTGAGTTCAAGCGTTATTTTCTTGAACCTGTCACGCTTGTTCTTGAGATCATCCAATTCTTTCTTGTGCTCCTTCTCTATCTCCTTTACTTTCTGTATCTGCTCATCAATGCTTGACATCTGGAATTCGATCTTATCCTGCTGACGGAAGAGTTCCTGCTGCTTTTCCCGGAGCTTTTGGATCTCTGATTGTATCTCATCTGCTTGAGAATCAAGCTTATCAATATGAGTGTCCATCTCAGCGGTATCATTGTCAAGATTATGCTTTTTCCTGAAATCCTCAATCTTCTTTTCAGTCTCTTTCCTGTCTTCGTCCCTGCGTTTCCTGCGTTCTTCCAGTGTTTTCAGCTGATCCTGTTGCTCCTTTATCTTTTCCTTGATGTCTTTTAGGTTCTCAGCCAGATTCGTTTTTCGTTCCTTGATGCGGCCGATCTCGGTCTCGTGGGAAGTGATCTTGGTCTTTGCTGTGGCGATGTCTATCCTTAGCTGCTCAATCTCCTTTTGCATTGATACCTGCTTTGTCTCGCCTTTTTCCTCGACTTGTTTTGAAATCTGCTCGATCTCACCGCGTCGTGTATCAATGTCTTTCTTGCTGGCTGCAATCTTGTCCTGAAGTTCCTGGAAGGCCTGTTTTTCCTTGTCAAGCTTTTCCTGGTTCTCCTTTCTTTCATCTTCCTTGCGATTTATCTGTATCTTGAGGTAAGAGGCCTTGTTGCGCTTGATCTTGTCATTGAGTTCCTTGTATTTTAGTGCCTGATCCCGCTCGGTCTTGAGATCCTTGAGATAGGAGTGCCTTTCCTTGAGTACAATCTCTGCTTCTCCCAGCTTGTTGTCCACTTTATCCAACTCTTTCATAGCCTTGTCTTTCTTATCATCAAAGATGGAGATCCCTGCTATCTCTTCTACAAGCTTTCTTTTCTCCTGGCTGGAGAGTTCTACGAATTTAGTGATGTCTCCCTGGAGGACTATGTTATAGCCATCGGGGTTAATCTTTGCTATGGCAAGGGTATCAAGGACCTGGGTCCTTGTACGGGTCTTGTCATTGATCTTGTATTTCGAGGAACCGCTCTGCTGAACAATACGGGTTATCTTCACTACCTTCTCATCAGATGGAAATGTATTGTTAGAATTATCAAAGTATATGCTTACTTTTCCTTCCTTTGCGGGCTTGTTTGTCTTTCCACCATTATAGACAAGATTTGATGATTTCTCTGCGCGCAGACCTTTAGCAGAGGATTTTCCAAGGACAAAACAGAGAGCATCCAGAACATTTGATTTGCCTGACCCATTAGGACCAAGAATACAATTGAACTGGTCATCAAATATGACCTCTGTCCTCTTTGCAAATGACTTAAAGCCCTGCATCACTATTTTATTTATCTTGGTCATGCCCAAGTCATCAGGGTTGAGAATAGTTTATAAAGTTTTTTGTTGGGAGCAGGTTCACTCTCCCTTCAGACCTAAACTTTTTTATAGTCTTATCCTATCTAGATGCTTATGAAGAAACGACGGAAACCAATGCTGAGCTCGATTGCCGCCCGACGAAGTATTGCTTTCCTGATTGATATCATTCTCCTGGACATAGTCGTGATGCGTCCATTCCATATTCTCCTTATAAATGTATTACCATCAACAAGTTTTCGAGAGATAATGGATGCAAACATGCCTGTCCTTTATGTAACGTTATTCTTCTGGACCATTTTTGCACTTGCTTATTTCATATTGCTGGAATACGCAATAGGACAGACCATAGGAAAGATACTCTTTGACCTGAAGGTCAAATCAGAGAAAGGAGAGATAGGTTTCTTCCAGGCGATAGTCAGAAACCTTGTCCTTATCCCTTTCTTTCCCTTCACAATACTATGGATCCTGGATCCTGTGCTGATGGTATGGAAGGGCAAAAGAGGAAGCGAATATTTAAGTAAGACATATACCAGGTGAAAATTATGAAAAACAGATGGATCATTGTTGTGTTGGTTTTGTTTGTGCTGGGTTTTTTCAGCATAATTGCTGCAAGTATACTGGGGCTTATGCTTAGTGCTGGACCAGGTGCTATTGGAGGGAATGTTGCACTCATACCAATAAAAGGAGAGATTGTCTCTGAGAAAGTATCATCTTTCGGAAGCAATTCAATCAGTTCGCCAGAAATAGTGGATATGATAGATGAAGCAAGTGAAGATGAGAGCCTGAAGGCTATTGTGCTGGAGATAAATTCACCCGGCGGGAGTCCTGTGGCTTCTGATGAGATAACTGAGGCAATAAAGAATGCGAACAAGACAACGATCGCATGGATCCGTGAATTAGGAGCCTCTGGGGGGTATTACATCGCGAGCGGGTGTGATAAGATAATTGCTCATCCAATGGCATTGACAGGCTCAATAGGAGTGGTTGGTTCATATCTTGAGTTTGCAGGATTCCTGCAGGACTATAATGTGACTTATAGAAGGCTTGTTGCAGGAGAATACAAGGATATGGGATCCCCTTTCAAGGAGATGACAGAAGAAGAGAAAGAGCGATACCAGCATCTGCTTGATACAATCCATGATATTTTCATTGAAGAGGTGGCAACAAACAGGAACCTTTCAAGAGAGAATGTTGAAGAGATAGCCACAGGAGAGGTATTGCTCGGGGTAGATGCGAAGGATAAAGGTCTTGTTGATGTTTTGGGAAGTGAGGATGAAGTCAGAGGAATACTTGAGAAAGAGCTCAATGAGACTATAAGCTTCAGGAGATACCAGCAAAAGATGACTTTCCTTGAGGCATTGAGTGCTGCAACAAGCAGCAATTCGTACTGGATCGGAAAAGGCATCGGAAGCACTTTCACCCAGAAGGGAATCAAGCTACAATGAGAAGATTACTTTTATTCATTGTTCTTAGTCTAACCTGTCTTGCGCTAGAGGAGAGTGTGCCGCTTATCAATGGACCAGATGTATGGGAGATTGGATATACAGGCAAGGGAACGTCTGTATGTGTAATCGATACTGGTATAGATGATCACCCTGACCTTGAGGGGAGGATCATAGCTGAGAAGTGCTTTTGCAAGAATGATTGCTGCCCTAACGGCAATTCCACAGATGATAATGCAACAGATGGGAATGGCCATGGAACCCATGTGATAGGGACTGTTGCTGCTAATGGAAGCATAAAAGGTGTTGCTCCAGAAACAAAGATTGTTGCAATCAAGGCTCTTGATGATGGAGGGCATGGGTTTGAGAGCGATATAATAGAAGGGATCGATTGGTGTATTGAGAATAAGGAAAAGTATAACATATCTGTTATATCCCTTAGTCTTGGGATTAATGGCACTTATGGAGGGTTCTGCAACAGTACTCCTTTACCAAGATTTGCAAATGATGCTTATTCCCAGGGGCTTTTTGTTGTTGCAGCATCAGGCAACGCCGGGATTAATAATGGCATGTCTTCTCCTGCCTGCGCACGTGATGTGGTCTCAGTTGGAGCTACTTACGATGAGAGCAGGAATGGACCTTTTGAGTACGACACCTGCACGGATGCAAATGGTGAAATTGATAACCTTACTTGCTTTACGAATATTGACGGTTCTTTGACTATAGAGAATGAGACCAGCCCTTTTTTTCCAGATCTTCTTGCGCCTGGTGCTTATACCAACTCACCCTTCCTTTCAGGAGGCTATGCTGAAAAGGCTGGCACTTCCATGGCTACTCCGCATGTTGCAGGGGCGGCAGCTGTGCTGGTAGAGGCGTTCAATGACATGTACAACAGGACTCCCACTCCCTCTGAACTGAAAGATGCATTATCATATACTCCTGTGCTTATAAGATCAGAAAGGACAAGCAGCTGGAATAATCCGGATGTGAGCTTTAAGAGGATCGACCTACTTTCTGCACTTCAATCTATCGATAATGAAAGGCCTGTCGTAAATATTACCGCAGGTCCTGATAATGAAACCTTGAGATCGCATGCCTTCACAATCAATGCAACAGTATGGGACAGGCTTAATAAAATCAAAGAATGCTGGATTCATACCAACAATTCAGAAAACATAAGCATGAACCTTGCCAATGAGACCTGTTCTACTGATTGGTCTCTTGTGGGGTCTGGAAGATTTTTCTATGAGGTCCATGCAAAAGACGGGAACAATAACACCGGAACAAGTGAAAGAAGGATACTCACAATAAACAATACACCCCCTGTTATCCTGAACAGGAGCAAACAGAATGTAAGCCTCATGGAAACTGAAAACATCACTCTCTGGGTCAATTTCTCTGATGAGAACACACTCAATGTGAGCTGGTTTGTTGATTCAAGATTAAAAGAGAGCAGCCTTACAAACAGTACTCACAGCAATTATACTTTCATTACAAACTATACCATGGAAGGGAGATATAATATAACAGCAGTTATAGATGATGGAGGGTTCAGAACAGAAGCTTACTGGAACATAACAGTCAACCATACTAATGCCCCGCCCATGCAATCAAAAGAAGGTGAAATTTGGTGGTACATGAAGATTAATGGAAGCAATGCAACTGAAGTGAACCTTTCTGAGTTTTTCTATGATATTGATAAAGATATACTTTCATATTCAGTTGATGCTAATCTTACGGCAAGTGTCAATAAAAGCATGCTTTACCTTAATACACAAATTAACTGGACCGGGAACGGAAGCTTTACCATAAATGCAAGTGATGGTACTGATGATATCACCTCAAATTTCTCATTTGCAGTATATGATGATTATGACAATGATGGATATCTTCCGCCTGAACTTGGGGGGGATGACTGTAATGACATGAATGCCTCAATCAATCCAGGAGCGAAAGATATATGCGGAAACGGGATAGATGAGGATTGTTCAGGCCATGACCTGGCTTGTCCTGAAGAACCAAGCAGTAGCGGAGGAAGCAGTGGAGGAAGCAGCAGCGGTGGAGGGGGTTTTGCAAGGGTGGATCATTACAGGCGTTATTTTCCGCAGATAAGAGCCTATGTGATGTATAGCGGTTCAGTCTATACTGGCATACCTGTTGAATCTTATGCCTTCAAAAGCAGGCAGGCTGAGAAAGATATAAGCCTTGAGATAAAGGAAATTAAAAAAGAGAACCTCAATGGTACGCTTCCTGATGCATATACTTTCTTTTCGGTAGAGCATGAAATGGAATCAATGGTGATTGGTATTATCACCGTAAGGGTAAATAAGAGCTTTACAGAAAGATATGACCAGGTAAAGGGCTACAAACAAGAGGGTGTCAACTGGAAACAAGTCCAGCTGGATGAGGTTGCATCAGATAACGAAACCAGAACCTATAATATAACAACTGTTAGTTTTTCAACTTTTGCGATCGCAGGAGATTATGAAGAAGTCCAGATCAATACTACAAAAAATGTTACGCAGAACCAGACAGAGAATGAAACTGATAGAAATAATACTGTCGAAACAGTTGAACCTGGGATAGAACAAGCTGAGGAAATACCAATAAGGCGTGATGAGAGACTTTATTTTTTCTTCAAGCACCTGACAGAAGCTTTTGTCATCAGTTTTTTTTCTACTGTTATCATTGTCCTTTTCATATTCAGGAGGGGAGGGCATCTTTCATATGTCAAGGCACTTGAGCATGAACTTGCCATGCATATTTTCCACGGGCATGATGAGAAGAAGATAATCGAGCATTACCATAAGAAAGGTTATGATAAAGAACACCTCAGCAAAAGAATAGAGAACGCCCGTCATATCGCCAAAAACAAGCATCTGGAAAACCATATCCTGAAAAGGCTACAACAAGGGCATCGTAAGATTCTTATCAGGAATGAGCTTCTGAAAAGAGGGTATGATGATAAAGACATTAATAGGCATCTAAGAAAAGTCAATTGATAAGAAAGACTTTATCCCTTGGTCTTACTGTAAAATCTGTCCTTAAGGCTATGCGTTCGCCTTTTTCTGCCTTTTCAACAGGCTTATGATTCTTCTGAAGAGATTCTACAGTCTGTTCCTTGACTCCTGTTGTCTTTCCCTGGAACATGATCCTTTCACCAAGCTGCAGAGGGTTTGTCTCTAGTGTGAATTCAGCAACACCAATCTTTTGATAGTATTTCTTCACTTCACCAAGATAGACTTTACGTGTGGTTGCCTGGGAACCGTAAGTGGTTGTCCAGTCTGCAGGCCTTCCAAAGAAGAATCCTGGGGAGAATCCCCTGTTAAATACTGTCCTGCATTCCTCAACAAGGGAATCTTTTAGTTCCGTGGTCAGAGTATTATCATGAAAGGCATCAATAGCTTTTCTGTATGCTGATGTGACTGTCTTCACGTATTCAGGGCTTCTGGCACGGCCCTCTATCTTCAGGCAGTCTATGCCAGTCTCTATGACTTCATCAATGAAGGGAAGGATGCAGAGATCCTGGGGAGAAAAAATGTAGTGATTAGAGACTGATAACTCATGGCCTTCCTCCGGGTCTTTTACAATGTATGCTCTCCTGCATGGTTGCAGGCAATCACCGCGGTTTGCGGAGCGGTTGAACAGGAACTGGGAGAGGAAGCATCTGCCTGACACTGAAACACACATGGCTCCATGGGCAAACACTTCAAGCTCCAGGTCAGTCTCTTTTCTTATGCTGGAGATCTGCTCAAGGGTGCATTCCCTTGCTAATACAACTCTTTTAACACCCAGCTCCTTGTATGCGTTGCAGGCGGTACTGTTACTTACAGAGGCCTGGGTGGAAAGGATTACAGGGATACCTCTTTTCCTTGCCTCAGTTATTACTGCCATGTCCCAGCAGATGATGGCGTCAACTCTTACCATATCAAGAATCTCTTTGATTATTGGGATTTCCTTCTCATATATGATTGTATTAAGTGTCAGATATACCTTGACTGATCGTGAATGACAAAATTCAACTACTTTCGGAAGCTGTGTCCTTTCAAAATTCCTTGCAGTTGCGCGCATGTTAAGTTCTTTCAACCCGCAATAGACTGAATCTGCTCCAGCCTCTACTGCGGCCGTGAGGCTTGGCCAGTCTGATACAGGAGCCATGAGTTCTGGTTTCATGAGAGGGAAGGGATTAACAAGGTTTTAAATAACTTGAGGGAAAATATTTATATATTGGTATAGTTAATTGTATATTATGCACGTCCCAAAGAAGGTGGTACTCTTTTTTGAAGCAAGTGCTGTCGTTGCATTAATGATAAGCCTGGCAATATTCATATCCTCTTTCTTTATTGATATTCACCATCACGGGCTGGAAATAATAGAGGGAGGTGTTGTGACAGTATTTCTCATGGAAGTAGGTGTCCAGCTTGCACATACAGATGATAAAAAGAAATACCTTAAGCAGAACTGGTTCTATATCCTGACGATCCTCCCTTTAGTAGGGATATTCAAGGCATTGAGACTTGGAAAGGTTACTCAGTTTGTCAAGGCATTCCAACTATTCCAGCACACAAAGATCCTAAGGTCTGAGGCTATGGCTGCAAAGATGGGTTTCGGCCTGCTTTTCAGCAAAGAGGCCCTGAGCATGATATACCACATAAGCCGGGCTGATTTCACAAGCGTGCCCCGGGTCCTGAAGACAGAATACATGGACATGATCATATCAAAGGATGCTTCAGAGGAAGCGATTAAAGGCATCAAGAAAGGGATAAGAGATTTCTTCAAAGAAGAGAAAAAAAAGGTTGTATTCCGTGAGAGATACGTGGAAAATGTACCTACTGATCTCTCGATTCAGAGAAAGAGATGGACACTTTTTGTAACCAATGATGATGTGATGGGTTTTAGCATGATGAGCGGGAAAACAGGATTACTCAGTGCCCGGCTTCAGTATGAAACAGATTACAAGCACATCCCTTTTAAAGAGATGGAAAAGATAAGAGGTTATAATGTGGGATTCAATGCCTTTGCAAGAAGACCTTGCTTTTGCAGGACCTGCATCCACAAGAAATTAAATCAAAAAAGACTGGATATCTATAGTTTTCTTACTCATGTGCACCAAAGAGTGCCCAGGTGTGACCTCCATAACTAGAAAGTCAGGTTAAACTTGAGCACCGGATTTTTCTTGTGTTCTACAAGATCCATCAATTCGCTGAATTTCTTTCCAGCATACTCTTCCTGGTGGAACTCATCCAGCTCAAAAACGCTCTCAGGCATTCCAGCTTCAATAGCTATGTCTTTGGGAAGATCAATTGTGAGCTTCGCTTTCCAGCTATGCTCCTCATTATCCTTTGCAATTGGACAATCAAGTACTATGCTGTCTGACGAGATGCTCTTAACCTCCATCAGATCAATATGACTTGTGTCGAATGTATCCATTATATCACCTCTCCAAAAAAAGCAATTGTCTCCTTTTAAGTTTTTCTCATGATGGGGCTAGAAAGATTTTTAAATAAGTGAATCCATACATGAAATGAATCTTATGAGTGATAAAAGGGTAATTGAGACAGGGATCGATAAGCTGCTCTCAATAATCAAGGAAAAAAAGAGGATCACTGTAGAGGATGCAGCGAAAGCGTTAGGTGTATCTCCCACCATGACTGAAGAGTGGGGCGATTTCTTAGAAGATGAAGGATATATCAGAAAGGAGCATAAACTTACCAAGGTATATTTTGTCCTGAAGGATATCGATTTCAGTAAACTTGTTGAAAAGGCTGATGAGATAGACCAGAAGAAAGACGGCTTTGCAAACAAGGCAGAAGTCGGCCTGCAAAAGATCAAGAAGGACAGTGCCATACTCCAGGATTTCAAAGAGCAATTCGAAAAACTAAAATCAGATATATCCAAGGAATTCAAGGCCATGAAGGTCGATATAAGCGAGCTTGAGAGATACGAGAATTTCAAGGAAGAAGTCGAGAAAAAGCTTCGCAAGTATGATTCCCAATTCTCAAAAAAGTTTGACTCAATCAGCAATGATATCATATCACGAAAGAAGGAATATGAGAAGCTCACTGAATCAGTAGATAAGGAAAAAGAAAGAATCGAATCAGAGAGGAGCAAGATAGATGGATTCCAGAAACAGAGCAATGAGATCAAGCAGAACCTCAACCAGCTTTTCAAGGAATTCAAGGAGATCAATAAAGGTATACAGGATTCAGAATCAAAGATATCAAAATCGCGGAAATCAATGCAAAATGACCTGCAGGAAGCTGATAAGATAGGGGAAGAGATCAGTAAGAAGAACCAGGAACTCAAGAACCTGATTGAAGAGAATAATGCAAAGAAGAAACAGGTTGAATCAGAACACAAGGAGATCCTGGATAGTATCTCCAAAAAGACCGGTTCAATCGAAAAGAAAAGCAAGAATTTCAAAGAAGACCGGTTCAAGGAATTCTTCAATAGGAAAAGGCAGATTGAAAAGCTTATCAAGGATGTCGAGAATGAACAAAAGCTCGTCGAGACAGAACTTGTCGACCTGATCAAGAAATCCCGGGCATTCAAGGCAAGCCTCAAATCAAAGAATATTGAGAAACAGATTAAAGAGATAGAGCAAAGGCTGAAATCTGCAAACGATAAGATGCAGGCCTATGACGAAAAGATAAAAGAGATTGCTGGAACAAGCAAGAAACGTTGGTTCTGATGGCTTCAAAAACTGGCAATAAGACTGTGAAAAGTACTAAAAAGAGTACCAAAAAAGAAAATACTGGGAAGAGCACAAAACCAGGAAATGCCGGGAAGGATATCAAAGGGGAAAAAAGTATAAAAGCAAGTACAGGGAAAACAAAGAAAGAAATTACCGGAAAGACCAAGGGATCAGGGAAAAAGAGTATAAAAAAATCAAAAAGTACAGGGAAAACAAAGAAAGAGATTGCCGGGAAGAGTAAGGCATCAGAGAGTAAAGGGAAAACAAGTGCCACTAAGGATTCTAAGATTTCCAAGAAATCAAAAGGTCCTGCAAACAAGGCACAATTCCAGCCAGAACATTACAAATTCACGAACCCTTTTCTCAGTGAGCTATTCAAGCTGCATCAGGAGAAGGAAAAAGTCATACAACAATTCATATACAGCCGTCTTGACAAGAACAAGAATAAGCTTCTGGACATATCTGCCAAGCAACTACAGGTGCTTGATCATAAGCTTGGGCTTGTGGATTATGACTGGGACAAGCTGGTCTATACTGACGAGGGGAAAGATGTCATACTCCAAAGGCTTTTTGGTGAGAAGGAACTTACCGAAGAAAAAAAGAAGCTTATCAACCATATCCTTATCTATCTCAAGACTTACTACCTTTCTATCAGGGAAGAGGAAGACGATATAAAAAACAGCGACAGTGAGGAACTGCAAAGAAGGCATTCAAAAGAAGAGGCATATCTTCTGAGGCTTAACACTTTCATCAGCAAACAGGTGGATCTTGATGAAGAAGAGGTTATTGATGAATATGAATTCAAGTCAAAAAATATCCCTGTTACTGCGCGTATTGTGCAGAGGTATGAAGATTTCATAAGCATCTATGACGTGAATATTGCAAGCCTCACAAAACAGACAGAGTATTTCCTGGAGAAGATACGAAGGGAACTTATCAATAAGGTCAAACTTGGTATTGCAGACATAACAGATATCAAAAAGAATGAGCTGGCTGAAAAAAAGTTCTCTGAGACAATAGTTAACCTGATATCAAAATATTTTCCAGACATGGATGATGAGACACAGAGCTTTCTTACCACTTATCTCATACAAAAGAGCCTTGGATTGGGCAAGATTGAACTATTGATGGGAGATTCCAATATAGAAGAGATTGCTATAAATTCAGCAAAAGAGCCGATCTGGATCTTCCATAAGAAGCATGGATGGCTAAAGACAACAATAGAGCTTGATAATGAGGAGCAGGTAAGGCATTATGCGATGACTCTTGGCAGGAAGGTAGGGAGATCATTGTCTGTCCTGGAGCCCCTGCTGGATGCAAGCTTCAACAAGGGAGACAGGGTCAATGCAACACTCAACCCCATATCTATAAGGGGGAATACGATCACAATCAGGAAGGCTTCATCCAAACCCTGGACTATCACAGATCTTATACGCTCAAAGACAATATCACCGCATACTGCAGCACTTGTATGGCTTGGGATGCAGTATGAACTCTCTGCGATAATCGCAGGAGGGACTGCTTCAGGAAAGACAAGCATGCTAAATTCTCTTGCAGGGCTTTTTCCCATAAACCAGAGGATCATATCCATAGAAGACACAAAGGAGATACAGCTGCCGAAATACCTGCACTGGGTGCCAATGCTGACACGACCTCCGAATAACGAGAACAAGGGAGCAGTGACAATGCTTGACCTTGTGGTCAATTCACTCAGGCAGAGGCCTGACCGGATCCTTGTGGGAGAGATCAGGCGTAAGAAGGAGGCAGAGGTGCTTTTTGAGGCAATGCATACAGGGCATAGTGTCTATGCCACAATCCACGCTAACACTGCTGAGGAGGTCATAACCAGGCTTACTAATCCGCCTATCGACCTTCCAAAGACTATGCTCCCTGCGCTTTCAATAATCCTGGTACAGTACAGGAACAGGAGAAGCGGCATGCGAAGGACCTTCCAGTTCGCTGAAGTGGGCCCTGATGGAGATGCAAAGGTCCTGCACCAGTATGATGCAAAAAAAGACAATCAGATCGAACTTAACAAATCAAAGACATTCTTGAATACAATCCAGCTATTCACAGGGCTTAGTCAGAAAGAGATAATGGAAGACATAAATGATAAGGTGCGTATCCTCAAATGGCTGCAGTACCATAATATCAATGATGTCGACAAGGTAGGAAAAGCCATAGGTGAGTATTATACAAACCCGCATAACTTTTTCAGGTACGTGAACCGGAATATACCTTTTGAATAGAAAATTATAAAAACAAAAAAGAGAGGAAAGGACCATGATAAAACTGAAAGACTGGATGACACGCCGTATCGTGACCTGCAAGGAAACTGACACTCTTGATAAGGCTGTCAAGAAGATGGTCACAAAGAAGATAGGATGCCTAATCGTGACAGATTCAAAGAAGAATCACGTGGGGATCATAACAGAGAATGATGTCATGAAGATTGTTGCAAAGGAGATGTCGCCAAAGAAACTGGAAGTCAAGGATATAATGGTCAGTGATATGATAACCCTTGACATATCATCATCGCTTCTTGAAGTAAGCAGGACAATGCAAAAACACCATCTGCGAAGGATTCCTATCACAAATGAGGACAAGGTAGTGGGAATCATAACATCACGTGATCTGGTGAAGGTCATGTCAGGCGTCAAATGAGTAGATTTAAATAGCAATTTACTTCTTTTTTCTTGAAAGGAGGTGGTAGAATGGATCTTCCTGTAGACATATCCTGGCTGGGGCATGCCTCATTCAGGATCAAAGGAGAAAAAACAATCTATATAGACCCATATAAGATAGGGAATGAAGAGAAAGCAGACCTTATTCTGATAACCCATGACCACTTTGACCATTACAGTGAAGAGGACATAGCAAAGATCTCAGGTCCTGATACAGAGATTATCGGGCCTAAAGGTGGAACAGTTATCGGGCCTAATGAAAGACTGGAAAGGCAAGGAGTGACAATAGAGACGGTGCCTGCATATAACCTAGACAAGAAGTTCCACCCAAAGGAGAATAACTGGGTAGGCTATATCATAACAGTAAATAATACCAGGATTTATCATGCAGGTGATACTGATCGCATACCTGAGATGGAGGGGATCAAGGCAGATATTGTGATGGTTCCGATTGGTGGCACTTATACTATGGATGCAGAAGAGGCTGCGGAAGCAGTGAACCTGATAAAACCGGAATATGCAATACCCATGCATTATGGAAGCGTGGTCGGAAGAAAAAGCGATGCTGATGAGTTTGAGGAATTGTGCGAATGCAAGGTAAAGCGGTTTGACTGATGGAACTAGTTGAAAAAAAGGTCTGTGGATACGAGGTAGAAAGGCAAGGGGAAGATACGATCCTTCGCATAAACTGCGACGGATGCACCCTTGCGCCCTCGCTTGAAGATAGTCCGGAATGCATGGCGCGGACAATAGACAAACTAATCCACATAAAGAACATATCAAAGATCGTATTCTTCCAGAAGAGGGATTATGAATATGATTATTCCCAGACCATGATGCTGATGGATGTTGCAAATCTGTTCTCCAGGATAGTAAGGCAGGGCCTTCTCAAGAACCAGCCTCCTGGAGATGAGATAAATGACAAGCTTAGCCATCTGCAGCACCTGGTATTCTATACCCTAAAAAGTGATCCTCTTGCGGCTTACGTGGAGATAAAGAGGCTTTACCGAAGGGAGAAGATGGCATTGCCAGGGATGGACCAACAGCATGCAAGAACCCAGCAGAAGTTCATAACAATACTGAATTATGTTATAAAGGGGTTTGAGGAAACCAAGCTTATAGCAATAGCCCAGCCTTATCTTTCAGGATATAAGGTGGGAGAAAGGGATGCATACCGTAAGATATTCTCACCCAGCATAAAGCCGGATTTCATGTACACCAAACTTCTTGCATCTTATCCTACTGAAGGGGATGAGATAGACAATTATACTATCAACGGGACAGAGGTTACTATTTTCTCATTAGGCAATGATTCAAGATATCTCTATCACATAATGCCTCCGGAATTCAAGCTTGATGAGGATAGATACGAACTTTTGGATACTGCAAGACGTATCCTGGCTGAGCACAAGCCAAAACGTTCTGAGTTCGTGGATCCAGAAA
This sequence comes from Candidatus Woesearchaeota archaeon, assembly GCA_046496745.1. GTDB lineage: Archaea > Nanobdellota > Nanobdellia > Woesearchaeales > JACJVW01 > JBNJGT01. The sequence goes on from JAWOGQ010000093.1 coordinate 30,782, forward strand.
GGATGAGGCAGGTCTTTTCTAATGTGAGCGCAGACCTTCTGGATGAGCTTGCAGAACAAAGGCAGATAAGGCTTACTGACAAGGAATTTGATGAATTGAGGGAGATACTTGTAAGATATACAGTGGGTTTCGGGCTTATAGAAGTCCTTCTTTCAGATCCAGGTGTGCAGGACATCTCAATCAACAGCCCAATGGGGCGTATACCAATCTTTATCGTCCATGGAGAATATGGTGATTGCATGACAAACATCGTGCCCACGCATACTGAGGCGGAGAGCTGGGCATCTAAACTCAGGATGATATCAGGTCGTCCTCTGGATGAGGCTAATCCATTACTTGATTCATCCCTTGAATTGCCCCAGGCATCAATCAGGGTCTCCACCATAACAGAGCCTTTGAACCCTTCAGGGCTAGCTTTCTCATTCAGGAGGCACAGGAGCAAGCCATGGACACTCCCATTATTTATCAGGAACAACATGATCTCACCTCTCGCAGCAGGAGTGCTTTCTTTCCTTATAGACGGGACAAGGACCCTGCTTATTGCAGGGACACGTGGGAGCGGGAAAAGTTCGTTCTTGAGCGCTTTGCTCATAGAGATCATGCGAAGATACAGGATCATCACAATAGAGGATACGCTGGAACTTCCAACAAAAGCGATGCGTGACCTTGGTTTCAATATCCAGCCAATGAAAGTCGCATCAGCTTTGTCAAGGTCATCAAGTGAGATGGGAGCGGATGATGGAATAAGGTCAACATTGCGGCTTGGGGATTCTGCACTCATTGTAGGAGAAGTGAGGAGTACTGAGGCAAAGGCATTGTACGAGGCAATGAGAGTTGGTGCTGCTGCAAACACGGTAGCAGGAACTATCCACGGTGATTCTCCCTATGGGATCTATGACAGGGTGGTCAATGATATTGGGGTTCCAAAGACGTCATTCAAAGCAACTGATGTTTGCATAGTCGCAAACCCGGTCAGGTCAGCTGACGGCATTCACAAGTTCAGGAGAATAACTGAGATCACTGAGGTGCGAAAGCATTGGGTTGATGATCCGTTTACGGAAGGGGGATTTGTTGATCTACTCAAGTACAATTCCACAAATGATACAGTTGAACCGACAGCAGACCTTATCAATGGGGACAGCGAGATCATAAAAGCTGTGGCAGGTAACATAAGCGAACTTGCAGGAAACTGGGATGCTGTCTGGGAAAACATAACACTGCGTGGCAGGATAAAGGAAGAGCAGGTTAAGGCTGCAAAAGAAGCAGAACGTGAGGAGCTCCTAGAGGCTGAGTTCACTATCCGCTGCAACGATCAGTTCCATGTCCTTTCTGACAGAATCAAACAGGAATCAGGATTCCTTGATTATGAATTGCTCTTTACTGAATGGAAGAACTGGCTTCGCCGTGCAGTCAAGGAGATCGAACTCAAATGACAAAGGATGAGAAAAGACTGTCTGCAAAATATCTCGAGAAACTAGATAAATCTCTGAATGACAAGATAATCGAGACAAGCGAGGATGAGCAGATAGATGTCCCTGACAGGGTTGAGACCAGGGAATATGAGCAGTTCAAGGATGAGAATCTTCCTTCTTCATTGACCTTATACGAAAAGGCCTGCAACCAGGCTGAAAAGATACTTAAGATAAAGCCAAACCCAAAGAAAACAGAAGAGCTCCAGCAAGCGATCAACACATGCCATCTTTCAATAACACCAACAGGGGCTGTCAGTCTCGGATACCTTATTCCAATGATGATAGTCCTTGTATTAGGTCTTCCCAGCTTCATACTCCTTGAATCATTATTCCTGATGGGTTTTTTCACATTCATGGGAATTGCAGCACTGAACCCTTTAGCTAATCTGCCACAGTATTTCGAAAAGAAATGGAGGATGCAGGCAAGCAAGCAGATGGTCATCTCAATATTTTATGTCGTAACATACATGCGGCATACATCAAACCTTGAGAAGGCGATCTATTTTGCGGCTGAACACCTGTCCCCTCCTCTTTCTCTTGATTTCAAACGTATCCTATGGAATGTGGAGGTTGAAAAGTCAGCAAGCATAAAGGAATCCCTTGATGAATACCTTGAACAATGGCGGGATACTAACATGGAATTTGTAGAAGCTTTCCACATGATACAATCATCACTCTATGAAGGGTATGAGGAAAGAAGGCTGGAGATGCTTGATAAGAGCCTTGACATAATTCTTGACGGTACATACGAGAGGATGCTGCATTTCGCCCAGAGCCTGAAAGGGCCTATCAATGCGCTGAACATGCTTGGTGTGATACTTCCTATCCTGGGGCTTGTGATCCTGCCACTGGTTGTAAGTTTCATGGACGGGGTATACTGGTATCACATAGCAGCGATATATAATGTGGGAATACCTGTTGCAGTTTACCTCTTAGGAAAATCAATCCTTGTCACAAGACCAGGAGGTTCGGGAGATACTACTTTTAATGTCTCTGCAAAACAAGAGAAGAAGTTTTCTATAGGCGGTTTTGAACTTTCATTTGACGCCCGAACCTTGGGAATCCTTGTGGGAGTAGTGTTTCTCCTGATTGGACTAACCCCGATCATGATGCATATCATGAATCCTGATTTTGATCTGTCACTCACATTAGACCCGTTGGGTATCCAGCAAGGCAATGTGCAGAATGCGCCATACAAGTTACTGGATTACCAGAAGGACGGGGAGGAACTGATAGGCCCTTTCGGGCTTGGCGCATCATTACTCAGCGTATGCATACCTCTTGGACTAGGGCTTGGACTTGGGGTATACTTCAAGATGAAGACAGGGAATGTAATCGAGATAAGGAACAAGGCCAAAAGGCTTGAGCTTGAATTCTCTTCTGCTCTTTTCCAGCTTGGAAACAGGCTAGGTGATGGTTACCCTGCTGAACTTGTTTTCGGAAAGGTTGCAGATGTCATGCAGGATACTGTATCGGGAAGATTCTTCTCTGTTGTGAACATGAACATAAAGAAGATGGGGCTTGGTATCTATGATGCAATATTCAACCCAAAAAATGGTGCTGCAAACCTATACCCTTCAAACTTAATAGAAAGCTCAATGAAAGTGCTTATACAGAGTATAAGGAAAGGCCCATTGATAGCTGCACAGGCAATGTCAAATGTTGCGCGTTATGTGAAAGAGATCCATAAGGTGAATGAAAGACTAAAAGACCTTATGGCAGAGATCGTATCCTCTATGTCATCACAGGTAAGTTTTCTTACACCTGCAATTTCAGGTATAGTTGTGGGTATTACTTCCATGATCACGAGCATCCTTGGAAGATTGACAACCCAGATGAGCAATATGGGAGAGATGTCAGGAAGCGGAGCTACAGGAGGACTTCTGGAGATGTTTGGGACCGGGCTTCCGACTTATTATTTCCAGATCATAGTGGGGATATATGTCGTGCAATTGGCCTATATACTTACGACAATAATGACTGGAATAGATGAGGGAGAGGATGATGTCATACTGAATTATAACTTAGGGAAGAATATGATACACAGCACTTTGCTGTATTCAGTGATAACATTCATTGTTATGCTGTTGTTCAATATCATAGCTTCTGCAATCCTGGGTTCAACACTAGGGGTGTAGATGGAGTTTTTCGAATAATTTCTTTAGCATCGACTTCGGCTTGAATTCCTTTTTAAAAAGAGGTGACATCCCCGTAAGGGACCTCCCCCTGTCACCTTATATAGAGACACTAATCGGCCTTCGTAATAATGATGCTAGTCATTTTTTCGAAAAACTCGTTTAGATGAAAACATTTATATATGAAATAGACTAAAACAGTCATACGATTAAAAAAGAGGGTGTATATGGGGTTATCTGTCGTAAAAACCTATTCTAAAGAGCTTAAAGCTAAGACCTATGAGGTCATAAAGGAACAGGGTGATGACGAAGTTCAGGATATAGTACTTGCAGTCACGCTATATACAGTCTCCCATAACCTTGATATAAAGGCGTATCTTTTTGATGAGCAATACAAATACCTTGGTTCACCTTCTGATAAGCTGAAGAAGGTATTGAACTCAACCTTTGATTTCCTATCACAATTACTGAATCACAGAGATTTTTCAGGAGTCATCATCACAGACCTGGAAGAGGGACTTAAGACAACAGTCCATAATTACCTGTCAGGTAAGCTGGATAATGGAGAACTGAACAAGGAGAATTTCCAGGAGTTTGTGGAATATCTTCAACAAGCCTATGATCCGAACATACTTCTTGATGTGCTGAGGCTACGGGTGATTGATGACCAGGAAAAGAGGAATGAGTTCAAGGCATTGCTTGAATACATGACTTTTGCTGGAAGGAACTATTTTGAAGAGGATGAGTTCGAGCGAATACAGAGGGCAATAGATTTCCGTCTCAACTTCCTGAAGAATTACTCCGCTGAATATTTCAGCAGGAATTTTTTTCTGCTGCAAAACCAGATAAGAATGTTCCCAGAGGAATACCATTCAGTAAAGTACTTCTATCCATACAAGATGTATAAAGACCTGAAAAACCTCATACTTAGCATTGAAAGAGGAGAGTCACACTCACTGAGCCTGCAGAGTGATGCAAGGGATGTAATACAGAGACAACTTCGTCTCATAAAGCAGAATGAAAAAAAATTGAATGAATTAAAAGGAGAATGATTATCTCCTTTTCTTCTTAGCTTTCTTAGTACTTTTTTTGGTGGCTTTCTTGGTGGCCTTTTTGACAGCTTTCTTTTTTGTCTTCTTGGTCTTTTTCTTCCTTCCACCACGGACCATCTTAGCTGATGCAACGTTGCCGTTCTTATCAATATAATAGAGATGCCCTTCTTCTTTTTCTACGCCAACCTTTGCAACCACTTCTTTTTTCCTGCTGGTCTTTTTTCCTGCACGAGCCATCTCAACCCTTGAGACATTACCATTCTTGTCCAAAAAGTAGAGATAACCAGGCTCTTTCTTGATGCCAGCCTTTGCTACAACTTTTCCCATGCACAATCACCTATATAGTTTTTAAGGATTATGGAGATTCTACTATTTAATTCTTTCGGAGAATACGGACTACTAACTAAATGGGGACGCGGGAATTTGAATCCCGGACACCTAGATCTCTGCTAGTCATTGGCAGGAGCCTCATCAGATCTTCAGTCTAGTGCTCTCCCAGACTGAGCTACGTCCCCTTAAGAAATGAGAAGCGGTGCACCATTTATAAAGTTTTTTGTTGCCCTGATTTTGAAGATATTGCTTGCGATATTGCTCAATAATAAGCCTTAAAAAGATACAATTAATCTCAGGATGTATGGAGTTTTCATATGAGAACATTGATTTTTCGGATCTTGGCTCAGATATAGAGGCAGTCTTCATGCGAAGATTCTTTTTCACCTTTCCAAAACCTACAGATGCGAAGGTTGAGGATGGAGTGCTTCATGCTCCGGGAAAGGCTGAAAGAAAGATAGAGAATGCTATTGCAAACGGGCTTTCAAGCCTGAAGGTAAAAGGGTCAGGAAGGCCTGCATTTTTTGTGCATGACATGCCATTAATGGGTTCTAATGCATTCGGCCTGATTGATCGTGGGACAAATCTTATCGAACTAAGGCCTATCACTGGCTGCAACCTGGATTGCATATATTGTTCTGTAAACCAGGATAAGAGGACGATGGACTTTGTTGTAGATTGCGATTCTATCATTGAGGAGTTCAGGCGCCTGGTTCGATTCAAGGATACTGATTGCGAGGCACATATAGGTCCACAGGGAGAACCTCTCCTTTATTCTGATCTACCCAGGCTTGTCAAAGGAGCAAGCGAGGTCGCCAGGGTCTCAATGGATACGAATGCAACGCTTCTGACCAAAAGAAAGGTTGATGAGCTGGTGTCCTGCGGATTGGACCAGTTCAATGTAAGCATTGATGCTGTTACTCAGGAAAAGGCAGAAAAACTTGCAGGGTGCCCATACAAGATTTCGCATGTGATGGAGATGATAAGATATATCTCAGAGAAAGCTGAGCTTGTGATTGCGCCTATTCTTGTTCCGGGGTTCAATGAACCTGATATGGAAGAGCTTGTGAAACTTGCAAAGAAGCTGGGGGCAAGGATAGGGATCCAGAATTTCCTCTCTTACAAGCATGGAAAGAATCCTGCGAAGCCATGGGAATTTGAAAGATTCTATAAGCATCTTGAAAACCTTGAAAAAAGATATGACATGAAACTCATAATGGGCCCTGAGGATTTTGGGATCCATCCAGCACCGAGTTATGATACACCTTTCAAGAAGGGGGATATCATAGAGGTGCAGATTGTAGCGGAAGGAAGGCTTCCAAAGGAGAAGATAGGTGTCTGTAAGGGCTGGCTTGTCACAGTAGTCCCTTATGATGGGACCGGAAGGGTAAAGGCGCGTGTGACAAGAACGAAGCATAATGTTTTTTACGCAGAGCCAAGGAATTCCAGATGAGTTGAATCTTTTTCAAAAGTTTCCGGCTAAGTGTTATTAAGCGACTGTTTCTCACCTAGTAAGAGGTGATATTGATGAAATATTTATTTTTACTTTTGATACCTTTTATGGTGCAGATAGTTTCAGCAGAGGTATTTATCTCTGCAGTGAATTATAACCCCTCTGGCGCTGACGATGGATATGAGTGGATCGAGATATACAATGATGGAGATGGCGTTTGGCTTGATAACTATAGCATTGAAATGGGAAACGGCATAATGGCGGATGAGTGGCATACTGAATGGGAGGGTTCAGAATGGATAGGAGAAGGAGAATATCTTGTAATAGGAGAAGAAGAGGTGATTCCTGAGCCAGACGTGATAAAAAGCCTTGACCTGCAGAATGGGCCGGATGCAATAAGGCTTACAAATGAAGACCGGGTCCAGGTTGTTGGATGGGGGGAACACGAATTCAGTGAATATTATGAAGGAGACCCTGCGCCTAAAGGTGAAGGGCCTTTGGTAAGAGAAGGCAATACAGGCAATAATGAAGAGGATTTCTCTTATAGGGAATACCTTCCGCACTCAAGGCTTAGCCAGAGCATAGGGCTTAGCATAAAAAGGGACAGAGTTGAGATTATAAACATAAGCATGGAGGATGACATCCCAGGAGAGGGCATCCAGATTTCACCTTTGCCAGGAAAAACACGCCAGGTGAAGATAGATTTCATCGTGACTAATTGCAATGGGACCAGTGTCTACACAGTGCCTGAGACAGAACTAAGCAATGAGAGTTGTGAGTTTGAGGCTCGCCTGGCAGTGCCTTATTCAAAGCCACCAGGTGAATACTTACTGGAGATACATGCAGAGAATGAGGAGATGCAAGCGAATGCAACCTTAAGATATGAGGTGCTAAGCCTGCGGGCTTTTGAGATAGACACTGATTTTCTTGAGTTTTCTGATGAAATAAGAGGAGACAGTGACTTTTCAACTGATATGAGGCCTACAATAAAGAATGCAGGAAATGTAGAGATAGAAATATCATTGATTACAACTGGTATTACTATTGAAGACCTTGATTACAAGGTAGAGGGTTATGATTGGTTCTCACTTGCAGAACAGCACCAGTTCCCGCTTGATGTGGGGGAATCATTCGGCATTAGCCTAAGGGTTGGTGAGAACCTGACAGGAAGGCATGATGGGGAGTTGATGGTGATTGCGGAATGAGGATCATTATCCTTATTCTTCTAGTAGGGATGGCCCACGGGATAGGACTGGGGATATCCCCCAGCCACCTTTATTTCAACAATTCCTATGAGGCACAGCATGTCATACTGCATAATCCCAACCCATGGCCTGTCCAGGTTAATTCAAGCCTTGCGAATACAGAGATTGAACCCTTCGGAAAGAAGATAATAAGAATCAGCGGCATAACTGATGATGCAAGATTCCAGGTTACTGCCAGACACGGGGATGTGACCATGCAGGCACCAATCTATATAGAAAGTGCAGATTATCCCGGAAAACCTGTTCCCTGGAAGATGATGGTTGCAGGGAGTATCTTTCTTTGTGGAGCAGGGATAGCCTGTGGAAGATTACTATCAAGGAATAGTTAAAAACATATAAAAAGGGACAAACCATGAAAATAGCCTGGGGTAGGTATGGAATTTAATGTACGTAAAAAAGAGTCTCATTTTCACAAGAATTATGATCAGGACGAACTTAAGATAGCAAGAGATTTTACACGCAAATTATATGAGGAACTTGGAGAGTTTGTCAAATCTGTTGTCCTTTTCGGAAGCCATGCGAAAAAATTCCATGGAGAGCAAGGAGGAAGCAAGAAAAGCGATATAGATATCCTTGTTATCATAAATGACTTAACACTGGAAATAACAAAGGAGAGTTCTGAAGCATACCACCTGATAACGCAAAAGCATGCAAACGAGATATCGGATAAACTGCATGTCACAACACTTGCTTTCACAAACTTCTGGGACCTTGTCAGGAATGGGGACCCTATTGTAATCAACATCCTGAGGGATGGATTTCCCATAATCGATACAGGGGTATTCGAGCCTCTGCAGACCTTGCTTTACCAGGGACGCATAAGGCCTAGCTGGGAGTCTGTATGGGCTTATTATTCAAGGGCTCCACAGACCCTGCATAATGCACAATGGCATATAATGCAGGGAGTACTTGACCTTTACTGGGCAGCCCTTGATTCAGCGCATGCTGCCCTCATGACAAATGGAGAGATACCTCCAAGCCCTTCTCATGTGGGTGATCTGCTGGAGAAGCTTTACAGGAAAGGAAAAATACAGCAGAAATATGTATCAATATTCCGCAACCTTTACCACCTGGCAAAACACATAAAGCGAAGGGAGATACATACAATCTCAGGGACAGATTATGACAAGCATTACAAGGATGCAAAGGATTTTGTTGATACCATGAGAAAACTGATAAAATGATTGTTGAGTTAGTTGTTGGAGGCGCGCTTGTTGCAATAACCGGGGTTGCATACAATGAATTCTTGTTCAGGCGCAAGCATGCAGCAATGAACAACGTCCTTTCACAGATGAGCCAGGAGATTGTGCTCCTGGAAGAGATAGACAGTTTTTCTGCAAAGATCAAAAACATAATCATAAAGCATATGGATGCTATAAATGTCTCGATCATACTATACAGTGATGAGAAATCAGCATATCGCTTCATGAACCCTGAAGATATGCAGAAAGGGATAACCAACTTTGATCAATACAAGCTGTTCTATCTTTACCTTGAAACCCATGGAAAAACAATCCACAAGAGAATATTAAGAGATAAAAAGCTTGACGAGGCAACGGTTGCAGCAGCACAGAAATATTTCCAGGATACTGATGCAGAGGTATGCGTGCCCCTTATCTTCGAAAGGCGATTGATCGGGGTCATCAATCTTGAGAAAAGAAAGAATCATAAGCGTTATACTCATTTTGATATTGAGCTTCTTGAAAGGATAAAGAATTCAATCACAGTCGGATTCACGAATTCGCTCTTATTCGCGAAGATGTCGAAACTTTTCGAGGAGGAAGAGGAACAGAACAGGGAACTCAAGGAACTTGCAAAGGCAAAATCTGCATTTATCGCAAACATAAGCCATGAACTAAGAACACCGCTTGTTGCTGCAAGGGGATATACTGAATACATCTTATCTGAAAAATTCGGAAAGCTTACCCAGAAACAGAAAAAAGGCCTGGAGATATCTTTCAACAACCTGACACGACTGCAGAACCTTATAAATTCTCTTTTGCTATACACGCAGATACAGGCTGGAAAAGTGCATGTAAACTATGAGAATATCAACCTTTCCTATCTTATCAATGAATGCATTGAAGAGCAAAAACTGATTGCTGAAAAGAAAGGCCTTGAGCTTTCCTATAGCGGGCCTAAGATAGTGAATGTCGAGGTTGATTTTGACAAGATAAAGCAGGTATTCCTGAACCTTATAGCGAATGCAATCAAATTTACTGAAAAAGGAAAAGTGCATATAAATGTGGAAACCAAAGACAAGAAAGTTATCGTCAGGGTAAGTGACACAGGAATAGGGATCCCAAAAGAGAGGATTGATTATATCTTTGACAGGTTCACACAAGTTGACGAGTCAGTTGAAAGAAGATACGGCGGGACAGGACTTGGACTGTCAATAGTGAAGTCTATACTGGAGATGCATGGGTCCAAGATAAGTGTTGAAAGCAAGCTTGAGGAAGGCACTACATTCTATTTCGAACTTGACCAAAAGTGATATAAATACCTCTGGATTTTATAGTCCTATGATTTGCGGTATTGAGATACATCAGCAGCTTGAGGGGAAAAAACTTTTCTGTGATTGCCCTACAAGGATAGTTGAGGATGACTTGTATGATTATGAGGTCATGAGAACTCTTCGTGCAGTGAGTGGAGAGACTGGTTCTGTTGATATCGCAGCACAGCAGGAGATGGCAAAGAAAAAACACTTTGTATACAGGGCTGAGAAAAATACGTCCTGCCTTGTAGAACTTGATGAAGAACCACCTCATCCTATAAACCAGGAGGCTGTGAAGACCTGTCTCCAGGTAAGTGAACTTTTGAATGCGCGGGTGGTGGATGAGATACAGGTCATGAGAAAGACTGTCGTGAATGGTTCCAATACCACAGGATTCCAGAGAACAGCTCTAGTCGCACAGAATGGGGTTATCCAGACCAAAGAAGGGAATGTTGGTATAGAGACATTATGCCTTGAAGAGGATGCATGCAAAGAAATTGCGCAGGCAAATGATCATGTAGTCTATAATCTGTCCAGATTGGGAATACCTCTTATAGAGATTGCAACTGCTCCTGATATAAGGTCACCTGAACAGTGCAGGGAATGCGCTGAAAAGATAGGAATGATCCTTAGATCAACAAGCAGGGTCAAACGAGGGCTTGGAACCATTAGGCAGGACATCAATATATCCACCAATGGCGGGAACCGTATAGAGATAAAAGGTGCGCAGGACCTTAAGATGATCCCTACTCTCGTGGAGAACGAAGTGAAACGCCAGGAAACCCTTACTGCTCTGCGTGATGAACTCGGAGAATTCACAATAGATGAGAAGATCCATGATGTGACCAAGATCTTTACAAACAGTGAGTCAAAGGTCATAAAGAAAGCCCTGAAAAAAGGAGTCGTACTTGCAATCAAAGTTTCAGGTTTCGTAGGTCTCCTTGGAAAAGAAGTGCAACCAGGACGCAGGGTCGGAACTGAGATAAGTGATTATGCTAAGATCCGTGCAGGTGTGGGAGGACTTTTCCATTCTGATGAGCTTCCAAAGTATGGAATAACACAAGAGGATGTTTCAGCGGTAAGAAAAAAGGTATCGTGCAAGAAGAATGATGCATTCATCCTTGTTGCTGATATTTCTGAACGGGCACAAACTGCCCTTGAAGCGGCAATCGACAGGATAAAATTCTTCAAGGAAGGAGTAATAAAAGAGGTCAGAAAGGCTAATCCTGACGGAACAACCAGTTACCTGCGACCTATACCTGGTGCTGACAGGATGTATCCTGAGACAGATGTGCTTCCAATAAAACCTTCTTTGTTATCATTCGAGCAGGTCGAGCTTCTTGATGACAAGGCAAAACGTTTCGAGAAGGAATTTGGTCTTGGGGAAGATCTTGCAAAGGCTATAACAAGGTCTGATCTTCTTTGTGCATTTGAAAAACTGGTTGCAAAGACCAGCCAGAAACCAGCTTACATCGCAGAGATACTGGTTTCAATGCCCCGGGAACTCAGAAGGAATGAAGGAGAAATGAATCTTGGGGAACTTGATTTCGAAGAGATAATAGGTCATGTTGATTCAGGTAAGATCCCAAAGTCATCAGTCTATGATGCATTGGTTGCAAAACAGAATGATACATTCTCACTTGCTGATTTCAAGACAGTTGATGACTCTGAACTTGAGGAAGCTGTCAGGGAGATAGTGGGTGAACTAAAGGGGAAACCTTTCGGAGCAGTCATGGGAGAAGTGATGAAGCGTTTCGGCGGCAAAGTTGATGGCAAGAAAGCCAGTGAAGTTATAAAAAGATACTTATGATATCTGAATTCTGCAAGGATATTGAAAGAAAACACAATGTGCGTATATTGTTTGCTGTCGAGAACGGAAGCAGGGCATGGCGCATGCATAGCGAGGACAGTGATTATGATGTCAGGTTCGTATTTGTAAGGCCTCTTCGTGAGTATATACAGATCAACAAGCCTGGAGAAGTGATATCTGCGGCATTTGACAAGGAGGGTAAACCTTGTGCGGTTGAAGGTTCCTTTATTGACATGTCAGGATTTGATATCTTCAAGTACGTAAAGATGCTCTCTTCATCTAACCCTACCTCAATCGAATGGCTGATTAGTGATATTGTATATTACGGGAAACAAAACGAGGTATTCAGGGATTTTGCGCTCAAGAATTTCAACCCGGTCTCACTGTATCATCATTATAAATCAATGTGCAAGAATAATTATCTCAAGTACCTGAAATCAGGGGATTATGTGACCTACAAGAAGTATCTTTATTCCTACAGGGGACTTATCAACGCAAAGTGGGTCATCAACAAAGGGACTGTGCCACCGATCATATTCTCTGAGGCATTGGGTGCTATGGAGGGAATCATCCCAGACCACATCATAAGGCGGCTTTATGAGATAATCGATCTGAAATCACAGGGAAAAGAGAAAGACATAATACAAAACATTGTTGAGATGGATTCATATATTGAAGAGTTCCTCAAGGATAATGAAACACCAGCCAAGTCCCACGCAACCCTCAATGAGCTGAATGAGGAACTACGAAGGATTGTGCTGGAATAATTTACTCTCTCTGTTTTGCAGCTAGACGGTGAGCATCCAACCCTTCCATCTCTGCCAATGACTGGCAGACTTTTGAAAGATTCTGAGCACCCTCTCTTGTGAATTGCTGAAATGTCAGGACCTTCACAAAATCCTTCACTGAAAGTCCTCCTGTGTATCTGGCGGCACCGTTAGTAGGGAGGATGTGGTTTGTCCCGGCGCAATAATCTCCAAAGACTTCTGCACTATAGCTTCCTATAAAAAGGGAACCATAGTTTATCAGAAGAGGGACCAGTCTGTCGGATTCTTTCACCTGTAATTCAAGGTGTTCAGGAGCTCTCTTGTTTGCTATGTTCACCGCTTCCTGTAATGATTCAGCAAGAACAATGGAACTATTGCTTAGTGCCTTTTTTGCTATATCTTTTGTCTTGAGTTCTTCCAATTGTTTCTCAACCTCTGCTTCCACTGCTTTTGCGATTTCCCTGGAATCAGTAAGGAGATCTGCCCTGGCATCAGGATCATGTTCTGCCTGTGCGAGCATATCTGCCGCAATCAATGCAGGATCTGCAGTTTGGTCAGCTATGATGAGCACTTCACTTGGACCTGCAATGAAATCAATGCCTACAATACCAAATACTTCCTTTTTTGCTGCAGTAACATATGCATTGCCAGGACCCACAATTTTTGCAACCTTGGGAACGGTCTCGGTGCCATACGCCATTGCTCCGATTGCCTGGACCCCACCTATGCAGAAAATGCTGTCAGCTCCGGCAATATCTGCTGCTACAATAGTTATTGGCTTAATCTTTGGGGAACACACAATAACTTCTTTTACTCCTGCAACTTTTGCAGGAATTACACTCATAAGTGCAGACGATGGAAGGGGATAATATCCTCCAGGCACATAGCAGCCTACGGACTCCAAAGGGACGATACGTTGTCCCAGTATCATACCATTACGCTCTACCTGAAAACTTTTGAGACTCTCGAGTTGTTCCTGTGCAAATAGACGGATGTTTTCAGCCGCTACTTTTACTGCCTCAATATCCTCTGGTCTTACTTTTTCGTATGCTTGTTTTATCTCATCACTAGTCAACCTAAACCTGCTTAAATCCTGGTTATCAAACTGCTTAGTATATTGCATTACCGCAGTGTCTCCATTAGTTTTTACATCTTGTAATATGTCTGTTACATTTGGAAGTCCCAAACTCATGTATTCATAAAAATCCTTTTGTAGTTCCTTTATCATTTTCTCCTCCTTAATTCTTTCAATATTTCGTATGGTTCAATTTTCTCGCGTACCATGAGTACCATCACAAAGTAGGTCAGGTCAGAGATTTCCCAAACAAGGTTATCACGGTCAGTATAAGCAATAACCTCCTCACTTTCCTCACGGATCTTTTTTATGAGGAGTTCTGGGTTTTCAAGCAGCTTCCAGGTATATGATCCGCTCGCCTTTTTTCTTCCCTCCAGGTGTTTGTATAGCATAGGCAGGGAAAAATCCTGTTCACCAAAACAAGAATACTTTCCTGTGTGGCAGGTGGGTCCCTTTGGTTTTGCCCGTATGAGCAAAGCATCATTGTCGCAATCTGTCCTTATATCAATTACCTCAAGCACATTGCCAGAGGATTCACCTTTCTGCCATAGCTTTTGTCTTGAACGGCTGAAAAAAGTCACTTTCCCTGTTTTTTTTGTCTGCTCAAAGCTTTCCTTATTGGAATAAGCCACCATGAGTACCTGTCCTGTCTGATCCTGGATCACTGTAGGCACCAAACCTTTTGAAAAATCCACTTTTTCCATCATTCTAACATCCCTTTTGTTGAAGGAATATCTCCCTTCAGGCGTTCATCATACTCGCTGGCTTCCCGCAATGCCCTGCCAAAAGACTTGAATATTCCTTCGATCTTATGGTGATCATTTTTTCCAGATAATATCTTGAAGCAGATATTACTTTGGCTGTTCATAGCAAAGCTATAAAAAAATTCATAGACGCATTCCGTGCTAAATCCATTTATCTCATTACGCCTAAACCTCTCATCAAATACAAGCACTTGTCTTCCAGAAAGGTCAACTGCGCAAAGGCATAGTACTTCGTCCATCGGAAGAAGACTCTGTCCATAACGTCTTATCCCCCTTTTGTCAGAGATAGCCTGGGCAAAACATTTACCAAGCACAATACCCACGTCCTCAACAGTATGGTGATCATCAATCCATGTATCACCTTGGCATCTTACTTTCAGATCAAACAAGCCGTGTTTTGCAAACAGGTCTAGCATGTGATCGAAGAACCCAATACCTGTATTGATAGCTCGTTCTCCAGTACCATCAAGGTTGATTTCTATTGTAATATCTGTTTCGCTTGTCTTTCTTTTCAGCTTTGCGTATCTCATTGAATTACCTCTCCTAAGTCATTGACTGAAGTGAGCACATTTTCTGCTCCCTTTTCACGCAGGTTGACTGCCAGAGATTTATCTGCACCAGGGGGAATAACGCCAATGGGTATTACCCCAGCTTTTCGTGCTGCAATCATGTCGTCCACGGCGTCTCCAAAATAGAATGCATTCTTTTTTCTCATTAACTCAAGTGCAGTTTCAATACCCAAGGGATCGGGTTTTCCACGGTCTCCAACATCGTCAGCTGTTATAACCACATTGAATAATTTGTCAATACCCTGGTTCCTCAGAAAAAATTCGGCTTCATCCTTTGGTCTTCCAGTCACTATGCCTAACTCATAGCGATCCCTGAGTCCTTCAAGGCGTGTCTTCTCAAGGACCAGTCTTTCATTCCTTATAAGGCGGTTCTTGTAAAGATTCTGAAATCTATCTTTTACCTGTTCAAATGAGACTTTCTTTCCATTTCTTCTTATAAGTTCCTGTGTAAGTTTCCAGTCATTATTGAATCCTCCTTCCTCTTTCAATGCCTGGATTTGTGATGGTTCAACAGGTTTTTTAAGGTAAAACTCAGCAGTTTCCTTTATCGCTACCCGATAACTGTTTGATACATCTGCAAGTACACCATCCATATCAAAGAGAATAGCAGGGTTTTTCAGTTTATCAATCTCTCTTATGACTGATAATACCTGATTCTTAGTACCAATGGTTATCCTTGAGCAGTTTTTAAGAAGTTGATTTTTCGTACGGTTCCGGATTAGAATACCTTTCTGTTTCAATCCATCACATATACGATCATTCTCTTCTCCAAAGTTAACGAGTATAAAATTTGCGGAACTCGGGTATACTGTGAAGCCACGTTTCTTGAGCTCTGCTGAGAGGAATTCCCGGTTACTTTTCACTTCATTAACGTATGAATTGATGTATTCAGTATCCCTCAGAGCAGCCTTACCAGCAACAACTGCAAGAGTATTGACATTGTAAGGGCTTTTTGCTTTCAGGAGGTTCTCAGCAATGTTCTCATTTGCTATTATGTAGCCTAACCTTAATCCTGCAAGTCCAAAGGCCTTTGAAAAGGTTCTTATAATCACAAGATTTTCACATTCCTTAATTAATGCTATTGAGTTCTTGTCTGAGAATTGAGTGTATGCCTCGTCGAGAACAACCAAGGTGCCAGGATATTTAGAACAGATATCTTTGATATCCTTTTCACTTATCCTTGTACCTGTAGGGTTGTTAGGATTTACAAGGACAAGGATTCTAGCATTGGGGAGGTTATCCAGGATCCGATCTTTTGGGAAAGAAAGATCATCATTATATGGCACTTCCTTGATACTCCCTCCTGCAACCTGTGCATAAAAGGCAAACATATCAAAGGTAGGAACCGGTATAATAATCTCATCATCATCATCAAGATAAGCATCAATGATGCATTTTATAGCGTCATCCGCTCCATTTGTGATTACCAATTGTTCTGTGCTAATATCAAGATAGTCTGCCAAATCCTGCATGAAATCGTCATACTCAGGATATACTGCAATGGAGTCATTGCACACATTCTGAATTGCTTTAATAACACCAGGAGATGGTCCGCATGTGTTCTCATTGAAATCAAGCCTGACCATTTCTCTTCTACCCTCTTTTGGAGGAGTGTATTTCCTTAATATCTGGATGGATTTTCTTGGTTGTATCATCTTTTTCACCTCATACTATGACATTCTGGAGATTGAAGACTAGGATGTCACTTGCTCCTTTTTCTTTCAGAAGAGGTATTAGCCTCGGTATCCTATCTTTTTCGATGGCAATCTTTACTGCGTATCCTTCCTCTGAAAAAAGCTTTGAAACAGTAGGGGATTTCATGCATGGCAGGATTGGTAGGAGTGAATCAAGCTTTTCTGATGAAACATTCATTTCAAGAAGCACCCTTTTTCGTGCTTCCATTGCACTTCTCATGAGCATCAACAGATTGTTTATCTTTCTCTTCTTTTGCAAGTCACGCATGGAATCACGGTTGGCAATGAAACGAGTTGAGGACTCAATCACAGTGTCAATAACTTTGAGATTGTTCTCTTTAAGTGTAGAACCTGAAGATGTGTTGTCGATTATCATATCAGCGTCTTCAGGTATAAATACTTCAGTTGCACCGTATGATCTGATGAAGACAAATTTATACCCTTTCTCTTCAAGATAATTTCTTGTAATATTTTCATATTCTGAAGCGACACGAATAGTTTTTCGCTTTAGACTATCTTTGTCTGTCTCCTGCGCAACAGCAGCTACTATCCTAACCGGATTAAAACTGAGATCCAATAGTTCTTCGATATCTGCATCCTGCTCGATCATCCAATCTGCTCCGGTAAATGCGATATCCTGAGAACCCAGTTCAACCAGTTTTGGAATGTTTTGGGTCTTGAACATCTTGATATCCAAATCCGGGTCATTGGATGTTAACCTATAGTTCCTGTCTTTTTTTTGTATCTTTAAGCCTGCCTCTGAAAGCAATTCAATTACACCTTCAGTCAGTCTTCCCTTTGGTAGAGCCAACTTAATCATTATTAGACCTCCTAGAAATTGAATATGTGAAAATAATTCTTGTGAAAAAGGTTCTAATGATAAATAGAGAATTAACAGGACGTATGATGAATACAACCAGCACCTGTAAGTGCCTTAGCCCCATATTCTTTAACCATGGTATTGTGGAAGGCTGCAGAATATTTAAATGTTTGGATAAAAAACCCGGAAAGATTCCGGTTTCATTCATCAATAACACCTTCCTTTACAAGACAATTATAGATCTCATCATCAGTGAATTCATCTAGAATAGTATACTCTACTCTATTCTTTATTTTTCGGCTTAATCCTAATATCTCTCTGAATATTTTGTTATCCATACCAAGTTGACTTATGTTTACTGGTATCCCTTTCCTTTCTAAACATGACCTTATCTTGCTTGGTTCCATATCTATTGTATTATTTTTCCAATGAAGGAGTACTCCTACATAGGTTGCAAATCCAACTTGTATACCATGCAACTTCTTTTCATAGCAATCAATTGTATCCATTGCATGGGAAAGTGCATGCTCCACACCAGATACAGGCCTAGTAGAACCATATTCATTTACTAACCTTCCACTCTCAATCGTAGCATTGTATAAGGTATTTATTCCTTCCCTTGTAAGAAAGTCTTCCAATAATAAAAGATCCTTGGATACATGGTATGCTTTTTTCATAATGTCTTCATGTATTTTTTCACCCATTCTCTCCTTTGCAAGATAGGCATCTGCAACTGCAGTAATACTTGCCAGGCAATCGCCATATTCAGCACTTAGGAATTGTACAGGTATATCTTGAAGCGCTGGATCAAGATAAATTGCTGAAGGAGCAGGCGTTTGAACAGTTGTTCTCTTATGGAGACTAGCTTTGCTTGCCACATTTGAAATAATGGCCGCCGTTGGTTTGGTAGGTACTGAAATCCAAGGGATATTATTGTATTTGGCGAATAGTTTAGCCAAATCAAGGTTAGTTCCACCTCCTAAACCAATTATATAATCAGCCTCGAGGTTATATTTATGTTCTCCATACTTATAAGATTTAGCATCTATGTACATAGAATTGGTTATCTTTTCCAAATATGAATGATACTTGTCTTTCATTATTGTATCTGTGATAATGGCTCCAAAACCAGAGTACTTGGTCCATCCATCATTTCTATAAATCATCTGTTTAATGAAGAGAATACTTTATAAGTGGATTATTGGTAGAATGTTAAAGATTTTACAAAAGAAAAGGAAAATTTTCCGGTGAATAGAATAAAAACCGGCAAATCTACAAATCAATAGCGCTTAATGTTTGCATAAATATCCTCTAATCTCATCTGATCCTGCTTCCCATCACTTAAGCGTTTTACCTGGATGGTTCCAGATTCAACCTCATTCTGACCTATTACTCCTACATAAGGAATTCCAAGACCATCAGCGTAACGGATTCCTTGTCCTACTTTTTTACCCTGAAGGTCAAGATCAACGTTAAGCCCCTGTTCTCTAAGATTCTGTGCAAATCCCATTGTTTTTCCCATAGAATCAATAGGTATCAGATAGATATCAGTCTTAGTGATGTCAAGGTTCTGATAGTAGTTCTCCAGGACTACGCAGAGGCGTTCAAGTCCGAATGAAATACCTACTGCTGGATAAGATTTCCCATCCTGACAGAAATCTCCAACCATGTTATCAAACCTTCCACCAGCTGTAATCGCTGATTTCATGATATCTCTATCATTGAGATAAACTTCAAAGGTCGTTCCGGTGTAATAGTCAAGTCCCCGCGCAAGGCATGGGTCAAACTGAACCGAAGGTATATTCATTGCGGATGAATATTCAAGCAAGGACTGTATTTCCTTTATTCCTTCTTGACCAGTATCGGAATCTATCAAATCATTAAGATAACCAAGAGTCTCAGTGTTTGTATTGCGCATTTTCACTGCATCCATAACTTTCTGTACTGATCGCACAGGAATGTCCAAAGATACAAGTTCTTTTTCAACACCATCATATCCCACTTTGTCAATTTTATCAAGTGCAATAATTGCAGGCGTCTTTTGTTTATCAGGTATACTTGCATAATCTAGTACACCATCAAGTAGCTTTCGATTGTTGATTTTGATTTCTACATCACCTAATTGTAATTCCCGGAAAACATCACGTGATAATGCCAGGATCTCTGCTTCAGCACTCATCTCCCCAACACCTATAATATCAACATCACACTGGTTAAAAATCCGATATCTACCTTGTTCAGGCTGTGTTGGCCCATCTCTGAATACTGGACCTATAGCATAACGCTTGAAAGGTAATCTCATCTGCGATTCTGTTGCCATGTAACGGCCCAAAGGAACAGTGTGATCAAATCTAAGGGCAAGGTCCCGGTTTCCCTGATCACTCAACTGAAAAACCTCTTTTTGAATCTCTCCACCTCCCTTGAAGCCAAGGGTTTCAATCCGTTCAATGATTGGGGTCTCAAGAGGTGTATATCCATACCTTTCAAATATTGATTGCAGCGTAGTTCTTACTTGATTACGCAACAAAGCATTTTTCCCTGACCAATCTACAACTCCTTTTGCAACTTTAAATTCCTTTTTCATCTGTATCACATCCTTAAAGTCCAGACTGTGGTCTCATAAGAGTATCCTTTCTTAATTTCATCTAAAGGAAAGTTTCTCACTTTGGCCACAAGATCCTTTGGTAATTCATACTTTTGTACTGACTGTACATTCAAAGGAGACTCTATTATCAGCTTTTCCATATTGTTATCACTGATAAGCACTTGTTTTTGCTTGTTTGCCTCATTATATATCTCAAAATATGCATTGTCATTCTCTCCAATAGTAGGCAAATATTTGAGTTGGTTTTTTCTTTCAAAATCCCTGAATTCAGGTAGCTTAGTGAAATCACTTCCACTCATCTGTTCGTATGGAGGATAGGTGTTTGCAATGTACAATCCTCCTTCCTTGAGCAATCTCCCTGCCTCTTCTAGTGCTCCAGGTATAAGGTCCTCGAAAATAAGTCCATTTATGCACATGATGAGATCAAAGAAGTCATCAGGCATACCTGTATTTGTCATATCAGCCTTCTTAAAGTAAAAAGCACCTTCAATACCATCAATGTTATTTAATGCTTCTCCTATGAAATTTGAAGAGAAATCAGTGAGATAGGTTTGCTTATCACTAAAATAACCAGGCATAGTTTTATCTATGGTTCTTATTTCCATAGCAGGACCACATGCCATAAATCCAATTGTCTTCTCACCATTTTTTGGCATAACCTTCTCAAAGAAAGATGGGATTACACTGACACTTAATATCTCATCTAGGTATTGATCAGTGTTCATTTTCCATTCAAACATAACAATCACCTTGCATCATGTAAAAGCAGTCCTTTTTCCCCTGGTCATGCAAGCGGGTTGGATTGTAACCTACTTTACGGAATACATGGATTGCAGGTTGGTTCTTCAAATTGGTTCTTAAGTAAGTTCCGTTGTATCCTCGTTCTTTAACTTCATCTACAAAGGTTTGTGCAAGTTTGCTACCAACTCCCTTGTCCTGACAATCTGCAGAGACTGCAATCTCCTTTAAGTAAAAACTATCAGGTCTAATGATATTTCCCAACTTCTCTTCTCTATTATCAGGATAACCTGGATTACCCCAGACAAATCCAACAACTCCTTGTCCGTTTTCAGCTACATAGACTATGCCTTCTTTATTTGAAAGCGTGCCTTTCAAGTTGCTGATAATATCTTCAGGTTTCCAGTATTCTTCTGTATTAAGAGGTTCTAAGCAATCTTTGCATTGATTATTGTTAACTGCATCCAAGAATTCTGGCTTTGAATACTCTGTCTCGCAATTCTTGCAAATACGATACTCATTCCAGGGTTCACCAGCAAAGGCCTTCTGGTATACCTCAATAATTGAAAACATATCTTCCTGCTGGAATTCTCTTATAGTATATTGTTTTTCTTCGACTATATCTTCAATGGCCATTTTTTAACACCGTAGTTTGTGCAATATGAATTTGGCTGCATCTCCACCATACATTATAGGCTCCTGAGGAAATGCTTCAGGCATCATACGTGCCTGAGGAATACCATAAGCCATCTGGCCAAAACCCTCTATACTTTTCAAAGGTGCAATCACTATAGGTTGCTCATTATATTTTGGCTTTATTTTCCGCTCATTTATCTTCATTGCATGAAAGAACTCTATTGCTGTGCCTGCATTACCACCGATAATCTCCATTGCATCAAGTGCCTTTACGAAGGTTGCTGACTCATCTCCAAACTCACTTCTTCCATAATCAGATGGGACTGTCACCTTACAATCAAGGTAAGGAAGACTGTATTTCTCTCCACTATCAGGAAGCACGCCTATGGTTTTCAGTCCGTAGTCTTTTGCTATCTCGTTTGCTGTCTTTACAATCCCAAACTTTGTTCCCCCTGTTAAAATTGCAATGTCTTTATTCTTGAAATATAGCATGCTGTCCTCTATTATGCGTTCAGCTTCTTCCTTACTGGATTCATCACTGGAGCCGGAGAATCCAATGATATACTCAATATTCTCCTTATTCCTGAATTCATCAATTATATGGGATACCATAGCTATCGCTACCTCCTCATTTATCACCTTTTTTGCTTAAAAGGTCAATTTATTTAGAGGCTACCATCTTAAAAAAGATATCGGCAACAACTCCGTAGGAGCTACAGATTTAATGGAAAATTTTCATAGGTATACTAATCTCTAACTTACCATTACTTATCAATTATTTATAGGGGGAGGTTGGTCTGATATTTTACTGGGCATGTTTACCCCTGACAGAAAGGCACTGAAAGTTATTTAATAAAGGATAATTCTCGAGGGCTGAATATACAAATCTTCTTAAATGAACTGTTGTCTCCAGCCGGGATGCAAAAATTAACAAAGATAATAGCAACTATAGGACCCGCATCTGACAGCGTGGAGACCATAAAAGAACTGCATGAGAGTGGGATGGATATTGCAAGACTCAATTTTTCTCATGGAGATTATGAATATTTCTCAAAGATTATTGACCGGATCAGGGAAGTCGATGAAAACATATGCATAATGCTTGACACTAAAGGGCCTGAGATAAGGACAAACCCTTTTGATGGTGAGGGCATGCAACTAAAAAAAGGAGACGAGATAGCTATAGAGGAAAGTACTGAAAATTCTTCTGATGTCATACGGATAAATTATCCTGTAGGTGAGATCGCTGATGGGACGATCGTGTATCTTGATGATGGGCTGATCTCGGCAAAAGTAAATAACGGGCAGATCAAAGTTCTTAATGATGGATTCCTGGGAAATAAGAAGAGTGTCACATTCAAGGAACATGATGCAAAACTGCCTTTCCTGACAGAGAAAGACAAGGAGGATATCAGGTTTGG
>JAWOGQ010000006.1:0-14186 GCA_046496745.1 Candidatus Woesearchaeota archaeon
CATGCAACGCCTGGCTCGCAACGTTTACGGCTAGGACTACTCGGGTATCTAATCCGGATCGCTCCCCTAGCTTTCGTCCCTCACTGTCAGATCCGTTCTAGCTGGGCGCCTTCGCCACAGGTGGTCCTCTGAGGATTATAGCATTTTACCGCTCCCCTCAGAATACCCCCAGCTCCTCCCGGTCTCGAGCCTGGCAGTCTCTTCTGCACGCCATGAAGTTAAGCCTCATGATTTCACAAAAGATTTACCAGGCCAGCTACGGACGCTTTAGGCCAAATAAAGCCGATCCCCACTTGTGGCGCTGGTGTTACCGCGGCTGCTGGCACCAGTCTTACCCACCACTTATTCTCCAAGCTATTTACACTTGGCAAAAGCCCATACAGTGTATGAGCACTTGGGATTCCCTTATCACACTTTCGTGCATTGTAAAGGTTTCGCGCCTGCTGCACCCCGTAGGGCTGGGACCAGTATCTCAGTGTCCCTCTCCGGGCTCCCGCTCTCACGGCCCGTACGGATCGTAGGCTTGGTGGGCCATTACCCCGCCAACAACCTAATCCGCCGCTGCCCCATCTTTAGGCACCGAAGCTTTTGAGGAAAGATCATTCCAGAAGAATTCCCCTATTCGGTATTACCCTCAGTTTCCCGAGGCTGTCCCGAACCTAAAGGCAGGTTAGCAACGTGTTACTGAGCATTTCGCCGGTAGTGCCGAAGCACCCCCCTGACTTGCATGGCTTAGTCGAATCCCAATAGCAGCAATCTCCCGCAGGATCAACGGGAACTGGCTAATTTGGTATGGTCGCAATTTTTAGGTTTGCACTATTTGGTTTAGCACATTACTCTTTCTCATGCACAACACTTCGTTTGTGCACTCATTTCAAGAATGGTGGTCATCTATACAAGCGTAATGTGTTGGGATAAGCCACTCCTTTATAAAGCTTTTTGTTTTGCCCTCTTTTCCCCCGAAGAAAATATACCTTTTCGTATCCTAAATGGTCAAAAAGATACAAATTTTACTGCAACAGCTTTATTCCGACCAGAAAAATCACAAAAAAAAGATTGATAATCATGCAGGTTCCGAAAAAAATCCTGACACGTTCACTCATCCAACGCCGCCCCAATAAATAATAAACTAGAAGAGAAGGCACTAGTAAAAAAAAGAAAATCAAAAAGATTGTAAAAAGAACTGCTACTAAAAAGTCAAGCATCGTACCTCATCCTGTACACGTTTGAATGCGCGTAATTATACCTTCCAATCCTCTCTTTCTTGAACTTCACAGCAGTCTGAGGAAGGCTGAAGTCACCCAGGATGGAAAGCTTTGCATGTACCTTATATGAGAGAATCCTCTCCTCATACGAATCAAGTTCATCCACATTCCACTTGATTATTGTTCCGCGCTTATCATGCTTCAGGATCTTGCTTGGCTGTAATGTTCCAAGATCAAACTCCTGCTTTACTGACAAGAGATTTGGCACCTTGTCTTTTATCTCCACATCATAGAACTTCTTGTTGCTCCGATTCTTCACATGTATCTGGATAGCAAGCTCTGATACACCGCCTTCTGCCTTTCCAAGGACTGCAGCATTCTTTTGCAGTACGATTGGGCTCCTTAAGAGATAATACAGCACAACCCCCAATAAAGCAGCAATAGCAAGATAAAGAACTGGCCGATAATTTGTCACTATCTGCACTTGTCTTGATTCTTCCTTAGCAAGAGTACCCGACCAGACATGTTTCAATGTCCCGTTCACCCTTTTTACTTCTGAATCAGGATTAGTAGATATAAAGATTGTCTTGAAAAAAGAGTGCGGGAAACTGTACACGTACTCCCTGGGCACATTCCCAGTATTTTCGATATCAACCAGAACATCTTTTTTCAGGAATGAAGAATCAATATCCTCGACAACATCAACCTCACCATATGAGATTATTTCATAACGGAAAGTAGGTGCCTTAAACTCAAAGGTTTCATTTTCCACATTAGTAATAAGCTCAGTCTTCAATACATCAGTCTGTGGAGAAAGCATCGAATCGAGATTTAATGAATAATGCAAGGTTTTATCCTCTAGCTCTTTCAAAGACGTCTCGTATTCCTTATTTATAAGATTGCTCTCAAAGACTATTGTCACAGTATCAAGATCAAGCCGATTCTTATTGGAAAGTCTCAATGAGATATTGAGCGGCTTACGAGGATCGACCTTTTCAGGCATCCTTACCTCAGCATCTATTGCAGGAAGATACTGCCCATGCAAATCATCCGGTCGTCCTCTTATTTGCACCAATACCTCTTTAGTTACGACCTCTTGTGTTTCAAGGTTCTTCACCTTGACAGATACCCCATAAAGGCTTGGAAGAAACTGCACCGAAGGTCTTATATTAAGTGTTACCGGCTCACTGCTTTGGGCAGGGACTTGCTTGTGCCTATCTTCTGATGGATCAGTTGAAAGCAACCACTCCACATCCCCAGAATAGATGAGATAATCCACATCATCTTCCATGTTATTAGTTATATTAAGCTCAAAAACCGCAGTCTCATTCATAAAGACCTTATTTTGTACAGGCTTAGATTCAACAACAAAATCCTCTTGCATGACCGGCTCCACAGCCTGGACAGCCATAACCAGCATAAGTAAGCATATGATTAATTTAGCTTTCATTTTCCCCTCCCTTCTAGTAAGCGCCTAGCTTCTATTTAAAGTTTTGCCTTCTCCCCGGAACAATAAGAATCCAAGCCAAAAGCGTTTAAGCTATCACCCACAATCTTAACCAGTAAACTCCAAACATTTTCAGAGATAGCTCCATAAAGGGGAAGCTTTAAAAAGGGGAGCTTATTCACAGATAGAAGCCGCCCCGATAGTGTAGTCCGGCCAATCATCTCGCCCTTTCGAGGCGAGGACACGGGTTCGAATCCCGTTCGGGGCATACGGAGCGATATTTATGAAACGAAGTTCACGACGGTGGAAGAAGAAAGGGCAAATGCGCTGGAAATGGCAGCGTAAGCGCATGAAAAAAGAAAAGCGCAGAAGGGCAAATAATTAAAAAGCCCCATTAATTCTCCATAAATATGGAAGATTGGAAAGAGAAGTCGCACCTATATAATGATAGGAAAAGCCTTCCAGATAATTTTCACACTTGTGATTCTTTAGACAATAAAGTGATTGGTATAATAAAAGGAACCTATCACTACGACCTGCTTCTTTACAAAGCAGATGAAGTGAAAAGAAAGGATAAAGGTTATCTCGTCCATCAGGAAGATCCGACAACATATTTCTGCAAATACTTTGAATCAGGCAAGATATACCACCGTGTAATCAGGGATCTTGAACTGTTTATACCAGATTACCTGAGATCAGACGTGTACTGTGCGAGCGAATTCCCGAAGATCCATAACCACAACAAGGCAAAAATAGGATGGGGCCTTCCCCCCAAAAAGAAATATACCAAAGAAGAGATAATGGAGAATGACCCCGGCACATATGAGGCACTTGAACGCCTTATCAGGGAAGAGTCCTTTGACCTTGGGTTCCTTGTAGACCCATTACAGGAGCTGGCAAGTTCTGAAGGTATCGATTTCACGATCAAGGAAAGGCACAAGACACTCGAAAGCGCCTACTCAAAGATACAAAGAGACCCCCTGGTAAATGTCCAGAACATCCATGACATAAACGGGATAAAATTTGTCACCAAAAGGATTGAAGATTGTTACAAGCTGCTTGATCTTATCAACTCAAAGGTATGCAGTATTGACCAGTTTTATGATTACATAGCAGTCCCAAAACCAAATGGTTTCCAGTGCATAATGGCAAGGCCTGAAAAGAAAGAACTACGCCTGGATATCCATATCCAGACTGAGCTCATGATGGAAAGAGCTGAGAATGGAAGCGCCGCAGATTACAGGGCTAAAGACCTTTGATCTCAAGATGCCCCTTCTTCACAGAGATGATTACCTCATCTTCCTCATTGAAATGGGTTATCTTCGTGTATAGCTCAGGCAGAAGAATCTTGTTGTTTCTAAGATCAAGATTTGTTATTATCTCTTTTCCTGTCTCTGGTTCTGAAATGCCCGCATCCTGAAGGATCTCATCAGCCTGTTGTTTCTTGCTTCCTTCCATCTTCTCTTTTGTGCGCTCATAAAGATACTTTGCTATATAATCACTCACATCAACATTAGTGCAATTCGTGATCCCCTGCAATCCAGGAGATAGATTTACCTCTATAACAACAGGTCCTTTCACGCTCTCAAGGATATCGACCCCACAGATCTCAGCACCGATTGCTTTTGCAGCATTCACAGCAATCTTTTGCGTATTAGTATCAAGGATACAAGGTTGGGTGGTTCCCCCAGCATGCACATTTGCCCTGCTCTCATTCTCTTTTGCAACCCTTCTCATGGCTGCAACAACTTTATCTCCAACAACAATCGCCCTTATATCCTCACCGCTTGTATCAACGAACTCCTGGATCAGAAAAGGCTGTCGCAAAGCAGTCAAGGTATCAAGCAATGAGGATGCGCTTGCATATGATTCCGCAAACATAACCCCTTTACCCTGCGTCCCTTTTGGCAACTTCATTATGATTGGATAAGTTATCTGTTCAAGAATCTCTTTTGCAGCCTTCACACTACTGGAAAGATAGGTCACAGGCATTGGTATGCTGTATCTTTGCATCTCTATCTGTGAAAGCACCTTGTCATGCCCCACCGCAAAAGCAGTTGAACTGATTGGCATATAAGCTGAATCCCGGTATATATTACGCAATGCACCCAGTACATCAGAATACCTGAAAGAACCCTTCGCATAGATGCAGTCATACTGCTCAACAGGCTTTCCCTCGTAAAGCACAGTAGGAGTCTTGGTTCCAAGACTTATCTGTATCTTCTTTATATTAAGATGATCAACATGATCAAAATATTTGTTCATCGCATTGTGTGTCCAACGCGAGCTTACGCTTCCCAAACTTATAAGTGCGGCTCTCATTTTGAAGGATCTATCAAAAAATCACGTTTCAGTATGTTTTGTCCTATCAGGATCTTGTATGTCATATCACTCCTGTCTGCAACAGTGAACTGGAATTTGAATTTTCTTCCTGCAAGCTCTATACGTGCCTTAATCACAGGTCTCCAGGTAACCCCCGATGCCTGCCGAGTCATCCTTCTCCGGAGCACAGGCCCCAATTCAAGCTCATCAACAATACTCTTATCAATAGAGCTTTTTGTCGCACCAGTATCAATCCTGGCCTTAAGGGTCTTGTTTTTTCCGTTATTGCCTTTTATAATAACATCTTCCACAAGCCCTACCACTGTTTTATCTGTCATCATCTCAAACAACGGATATGGTTATTTAAAGATTTTGCTTTTCGAAGATAAAGGTATTCCGAAATGAATAAAAAAAACGCTGAAATCCAGCAACAAACTATTTAAATTTCAATTGAAAGTAATTAATTATGCAACAGATAATAAAGCAACTACGTAATGATGCCCGCAAAAGCATTGCAGCTATAAGCCGGGAAACAAACACCCCTGTATCAACAGTCTATGACCGCATAAAAAAGCTTGAGAAATGCATAATCAAGCATACAAGCCTTATCGATTTCTCAAAACTCAACCATCATGTTCATATCCACCTCTATCTCAAAGGAAAAGAACCTGGAAAGCTGTTTGAATTCCTTAACTCAAGCAAGTGCCTCAATAACCTGAGAAGAGTTGAAGGTTATGATTTTCTTGCTGAATGCATCTTTCCTGACATGAAAGGCATGCATGATTTCTATGAGGAACTTGATGGATATATAGAATCCAAGAAAGAGATCCATATAATAGAACCCCTAAAACAGGAAGCCTTCCTGGGATAATTTTATAAAGAGGGGATTAATTCTCAATCCTATGCCGTGGTCGCATAATCTGGCATTGCGCTGGCCTTGAGAGCCAGTTTCCTTCGGGATATCCCGGTTCAAATCCGGGCCACGGCGATACGAAGTGAGCCTGGCAAGGATAAGAAACACGTAAGTTGTTTCTGCATCCGGGCCACGGCGTAAGGGTACGTCGCCGTTCTGACTGGATAAAAAGTGCGAAGTCACTTTTGCATCCGGGCCACGGCGATACATACAAATAATTAAACCGAGATTAAAACAACCCAAACACTTAAATTCTCAGACAATTCAGCATAGAACATGTTCAACAAATACGTCGCAAGACACATAATCGTTGCCCTTGACTTTGACGGAACTATCGCCGATCTCACACAAGCCCGAATAGCTGCAACCTATGCTGTATCTGGTATAAAAGTCAACAGTAAACAGATCTCAAAACACACAAGCCCCCTGGACAAGAAGCAATACACCGAGATGACAACCCTTGCAGGCACCCAGGAATACATGAACAAGTATTATACACTCCTTCCTTATGTCAAAGACACCCTTCATGCACTCTACAAGCAAAGCTTCAGGTTTGCAATTATCACATCGCGACCTGACGAGATCTACCCACCTGTAAAAAGATTCATCGACAAGCATCACCTGCCTATCAAATACGTCCATAATACATCCTATTCACCAAAATCATATATCACAAGAAAACTCAAAGCAAGAATCCTGCTGGATGATTCCCTGGAAAAGCTTATTGAGATGAAACATACAACCGCACACCTTGCTTATCTAAGTGATAAAAGGACCAGTGACCCTAAAATAACCACTGTAAGGAACTGGAAAGAATTCTACACCTATTGCCTGCAAGTAAAAAATCTTCATGAAGAGGTCTGCAGGAAGAATGACTGGAGAAACAACATCTGGAACCTTTCAAAGATTGCAGACTACCTCAATCATTGATCTGATCGAGCTGATGAAGGCTGGAGCGTATCTTCCTGTCAAGATCAAACAGATCATTATCCAGAGACGCAAAATCTATCCCATAATTCTGTAAAGAATCAGAAAGTGTATTCACCTCTTTTACAGCATTGAATTCCCCTACAGGATCAGACTCTTTTGGCTTAGGAGCTTGTTTGTTTGAATCAGCATTTGAAGGAGCTTCACTTGAATCCTTTATAGAAGACTGGTCTGAAAGACTTGTAGGACTTTGATTTAAAGGAGTTGAAGAAGCTTCATCTGAAGCTTGCTTATTTGAATCTTCTGGATCATTGCCCGCTTCAAAAGAATTTTTTTCTGGAACCTCTTTAGCGGTTTTCAAAGCAACAATCTCATCCCGTAAATCCTTGATTGTCTGTATGATGGTATCCTTTGTCTCCTTGATGGATCCCAACTCTGACTGGAGAGAAGCCAGAGCAGGCTGCTTTTCTTTCAAAGACGCAACCTCTTCACGAAGCTCTCTGACTTCGGATCCACTAGATTTAAGGGATGCAATCTCCTCACGCAAGGCCTTCAGCTCAGAATCTTTGTCATCAGCTCGTCCGTTTTCTTTAAGAGAAGAGAGCTCATCACGCAAGGCCTTCAGCTCAGAATCTTTGTCATCAGCTCGTCCGTTTTCTTTAAGAGAAGAGAGCTCATCACGCAAGGCCTTCAGCTCAGAATCTTTGTCATCAGCTCCTCCATTATGTTTAAGAGAAGAGAGCTCATCGCGTAAAGCCTTCAACTCATCTTCATTTTTACCTTTTTTCAGGGAAGAGAGCTCATCACGGATTGCACGCAACTCTGATTCATACCTTGGCTTATCCTTAAGTGAAGCTATCTCATCACGCAAAGCTTTCAACTCCTCAGATTTAGTTGACTCATTCTGTTTAAGAGCGGAATGCTCCCGTGTATCCTGAGATTCAGACATTGAACGAAAGGCTTTATCCAGCAACTGCTCTTTCAAGAGATTCAGGTCATTCTGCAAAGCCTGTATCTGCTGCGGACCCTGCTCCCTTGGCTGGCCGGATTCATTCACGACCTGTTGATTAGTTGTATCAGTTGGTTTTACATCTAACAGCTGTTCTTTGATTTTGTTTGATTCCTTCTTGATAAGATAATGGATATCCGAGAGTGTCTCCTTGATCTCGTTAAGATCAGACCTGAGCTTATAAGTTTCCTGATATTGAGGTTGTTGTAAAGATTGGGGTGCATCTGCTTGCGAATTCACAGGACTTGTTACCTCTTGAGGTTCATCTTTTACCTGTGTGCTTTCTTCAGTTTTTAGCTTAGATTCATCCTCAGCTTTCTCAGGGGATTTTTCCTTAGATTTATCTGCTGGTTCAGAATCTCCAAAAAGGTCTATGTCCTGATCCCAGTCAGGAGAATCTGCAGCTTTAGTCTCTTCAGTTTTTTTGGCTTTTTCAGGTTCCTGCTTTTCCTCTTTTGGAGCAACCTTTCCTTCCTTTTCTGCCTTTAGCTTTTTGAACAATTCACGGGCATCGGTTGGTTTTTCCCCTTTCTCCTCGCTAGTCTCAGATACGGATTCATCCTCATTCAGCATTGAGAAGGGATCAACATCATCAAATGAAGAATCATCTTCCTGCATATCACTTGCTTCAGGTGCTTCTGATTCAACAGTCTCCTCAGAATCCTGCTTTCCCGAATCTTTTGAGTCACCTGCTTCGGGTTTTGACTCTGTTTCAGCTTTAATCTCTCCTGAACTCAGATCTCCTGATTCTTTTTTTGAATCCGCCTTTTTTTCAGAATTTCCCCCTTCTGAACCTGTTGACTCATCATTCAATTCATTGTTTGATTCTTCAGGCTTGGTTTCACCATCATTCAAGGCACTTGGTTTTGGCACCTCAGATATATTTTGTTCTCCTGAATCTTTTGAGTCGCTTGTTTCACCTTTTGGCTCTGTTTCAGGTATTTTTTCAGCCTCTTTTCCTTCAGACGAAGCTTTCACACCTGAGACCTCATCTTCAGGCAAATTAGCGTCTGACCCCAAATCATCGGTTTTTGAAAAGTTTGCCTCTTCAGACTTTTCTGAACTTAAATCACCTTCAGGTTTTTGCTCTTCTGGACCACTTATATCCCCAACTTTTCCAGAGTCATCACTTGATTGAACTTTTGTTCCACCAGGAGTGCTATTTTCTGAACCTGCTCCAGCTTTTGATTCAGAAGCCTCAGGTGACTTAGCAGAAGAACCAAAAACAGTATAATCCTCATCAGGACTTGATTCATCAGAATCGGAGGATTCCCCACCCACCTCAGTATCTGGTTTCTCAGGATCAGTTTTGTTAGAAGTGCCAGATTCATTTGATTCAGAAACAGTCTCCATGGCCTTCTCCAGGTTTTGGATATCCTCTGTGAAAACAATCTTAGCAAGATCAAGGATAGGCACATCCTTGCCATCCCTTTTTATGATGCCCTCACAATAACCACCCAATTCCTCTTGTCCTTTGATTTCACCAAGATCCTCTGGCAAGACATCAATCACTTCCTCCACACCATCCACCCTCAGACCAAAAAGCTCACCATTGAAATCTGTCACAAGGACCCTTGACAATACACCACTGTTCTCATAACCAAGTTTTTTAGAAAGGTTGATAACCCCGATCATACGATTATTTAATGGGATCACCCCTTCTATGTTCGGGTCTGAAGTGACCAGCTTCTGGTAGGTGGGAGAAGGTAACACTTCCTCTATATGCCTGATATCAAGACCATATTCCTGCGCATTCAACTTAAAAAGAACTATTTTACGGAAATCCTGCTTAGACATGCCAAATGAGATTCCTTCAATCTTCTCAGTAAGATCATTCTTATGCGAGGGTTCCTCCTTATTAGTGGTTTCCTCTTTTTTGAAGATATCCTTCACTCTACCAAAGAGTCCATCCGACATTAATACCATCCTTCATTTTTTATTTTTAAAACTATTGGTTCTTGTTATACTCCTTAATATAATGGAAAGTCATATTCTTGCTCTGTTCCACATGAGGCTGATCAAAGGGGTTGACCTCCCGCAGATAAGCTGAATAGACTGCAAAGTACTGGAAAAATCCGATTAGTTCTCCTATGTTCAACGCATCAATACGTTCTATTGATATCAGTGCTGCAGGGATCCCTTCATTTACAGCGTTCTGATAGGTCCCCATGAGTTCAAAATGCATAGCCATGCTGTAAGGCAAGCCCTCTAAAGTTGACAACCGGGTATCCTTATAATTCACGATAGCAAGGTCAGGAGGTACAAGCACACGCATATCACGCTCATAGTTCTCCACTCTCAGGAATAAGGCAATCATGTTTTTTGCCCCTCCAAACAATCTCTGGTTAGTATGGTGCTGGGCTTCAGGAGCAGACGCGGTTATTACCGTCTGTCCCCTTCCCTTTTTTGCAACTGATTCATGCATTAGTTGCGTGATAAGTCTTCCAAACCCATCCAGAAATGGACTATACATGGGAAAATATATCTCTGAATATCCCTCTTTTTCGAGAGTATGGCACGCAAGAGCCAGATGCAGAGCCGGGTTATTCTGCAAAGGGACTTTCTCATTACACAAAGAGTATATATTACGAAACCCGTAATCAATCCCTTCAATATCAAGATTAAGGATTGACGCAGGAAAAAATCCGCTTGGTGTCCTGGCTGAAAACCGACCACCTATTTCAGGATGGGCAATATAATCCACCCCTCGCCGATTGACAATGTTCATCAACGCTCCCTCATTTTCTGAAGTTATGATAAACATAGGATAATGATCAAAATAGAAAAGAGCCTGCAAAACCCCAGCCGTATTACCTGACTTGGATATTGCAATGACAATTGTATCATCCCTTCTGCAGCGCTGCTTGACACGATCCAGCTCATCTGGATCCACAGTATTGATGAATTCCACATTTTTCTTTCCTTGATAAAGTGCCTTATACATGGCATAGAAACTTGAACTTGAGCCACCATACCCTATTATTATCAGATTGGTATAAGGTCGGTACCTGAATGCCTTACGGTTTATCGATGGAAAAGGGGGCTTATAGTTTACAAAAGAAGGCGGATCTTTTTTTTGGATTTTTTCTATCAGCTCACTAGAAGAAATATCTACATTAAGATTATCATATAATTGCAGCATTGCCAACCCCTTTTTTTATAAATAGGACATATAAGATATAAAAAACTATTGTTTAAAGACTACGAATTACAGACAGGAAAACTGTATAGTTTATAAACAAAGAGCGCCTACCCGGGTCATGCAACCCTTCAAATGCAAAAGATGCGGATTTTGCTGCCAGCTTGATGTTACAGTCAGCGAGGAAGACATTAATCTGATCAAGGAATCCGGGCATAAAGATTTTTTTGAAAAAAAGAATGGTCTTGTCCTTCTCAAGAAGAAAGGGAGACACTGCATCTTCTATGCTGATGGATGCTCAATCTATGGTATCAGACCCTCTGTCTGCCAGAGATTTCCACACGAGAAAGAAGGTATTGTAAGCGAAAGATGCGCTACCAGAAAGGATTTTGCAAGCAGGTGCGAAAGACGCCGCATAGAATTTCTCATTGAAGCCGAGTCCCAAAGTTTATAAATGAGCCATCCAGAAATATTTTTATGCCAACCAAATCTTCAGTTGGACTAAAAAAGAGCCTGAGTTTCAAGACCGTTATCTTTCTTACAGTAAATTCCATAATGGGCACAGGAATCTTTTTTCTTCCTGCAGTTGGCGCAGGTGTCATGGGCACGTCTTCTATTCTTGCCTGGGTCATCCTCTCGATAATCTCCATCTACATAGCTTCCCTTTTTGGAGAGCTATGCTCAATGTTTCCAAAAGCTGGAGGTATCTATGAGTTCTCAAAGCATGTCTATCCCAAGCCGATCTCCTTTCTTATTGGTTGGAGCGCTCTTGTCGCATCTAACATCACTATTGCGATGCTCACGATTGGTGCTATCCAGTACCTATTGCCTTTTGAGATACTCTACCTCAAAGAATTTGTTTCGGTCCTGTTTATCTTGATCTTCAATTATATCTCATTCAAGGGTATAAAGACCTCATCAACCATGCTTGTTACTTTTGCATTCATTACCCTTGGCACCCTAACCACAATAATCATCTCCAATTTTATCAATCTTGATCCCTCAAAGCTTGCACCAACTCCCTGGAACATCTCCATCCTTCTGGTAACAATCTTCATGATAGCAGAAACATTCTTTGGTTGGGAATCTCCACTGTTCCTTGCAGAAGAGACAAAGAACGGACACATCGTCGTCCCCCGAGCTCTTGTGATAGGTACAGTTTTTATCACCCTTATCTCTCTTCTTCTGGTTGTGAGCTCACTGGGTTCACTTGACTGGCAGGTTTTTGCAGCCGCAGAAGCGCCATTGCTTGCTCTTGCAGGAAATAATTTCGGTGCACAGGCAATAGGAATCTTCACAATACTCATCTATGTCTCGCTGATAGGTTCAGTCGCAGGTTGGATAACAACATCTCCCCGTCTGATACTTTCTCTTGCACAGGATAAGATGTTTCCCAAGAAGTTCGCAGAGATCCACCCGAAAAATTCCACACCGCATAACGCCATAATCTTTCAGGCAACTGTATCGATAGCCCTTGTTTTCATCGGGTCAGGGAACTATCATGCTTTACTGGAAATGCTTCTTCCTCTTCTCATGCTCCTTTATTCTGCCGTAATCCTCCTTGTTGCAATACTCCGCTTCAAGCAACCTGGCACAAAAAGATACTTTAATGCCCCATTTCCCCGGACTGGTCCTTTTGTCATGATCGGTTTCTTTGGAGTCCTCTTTTATTTCTGGATCACAAATGCCCATAATGCCTTACAATCATTGCAACTGGCAGCAACCTTCATCTTGATGGGCGTGCCCGTATATTTCCTCATGCAGCTGCAATACAACCCTGATGCAGTCAATACCCTCAACAATCTTCTGGCTTATATAACCCTATTTTTCGAAGAGCTTTTGGTTCCAAGATCCATCCGCAAAGACATACTTCATCTCTTAGGAGATATCAAAGGAAAGACAATCCTTGAATTCGGTTGTTCTGTTGGGACCCTGACAAAACATCTTGCAGAAGAGGTTGGTCCAAAAGGCAGGGTCTATGCAACCGACATCTCCACAAAAAGCATAGCAATAACCGAAAGACGCATGAAAAGAAAAGGCCATGAACATGTAAAAACCCTTCATGACCACCGCCACACAGAACGTGTACACCCTGACATACCACAAGTGGAAAAGATAGTCTCCATCTCAGTTCTGGACAGGATAGAAAAGCTTGATGACATCCTGTATGACATGAACCTGCGCCTAGAGAAAGGAGGAAGATTATGTTTCGTAGAATACGACCGGTTCTTCTACATCATATCGAACCTAGAATGGATCGGAAACGATACGATGATCAAGCATATCTTCCGCAGGAACGGGTTTCTTGTAGGCATCCAGCGCAAAAAGACCCTATTATGGGAAACAATATACATCTACGGGAAAAAGATACAGGACATAACCAAACCTGAAGAATATCAAAAGATTGACCTGCAGGAAATAGCTAAAAAAGAACCGATAAACATCCACAATGTCATAAAAGAAAGCCTTTTCAGCCACGAACACACCATCCTCAAACGTGAGATCGGGATTGCTTTTTATGATCAACCAGGAATAAAGATACATCAGAACGCCTCATATATCAGGAAAGCCCTGCAGATAATTATTGATGCAAGCCTTTATAGCTGCCCTGATGGTGGAAACATAATAATAAGTGCCAGAAAAGAAAATCAGCATCTCCACCTTCAGGTGCTTGCCCAGATAAGACACAAAGTGCTGGTCCTCTTCCTGGACCCATCAAAAGAATCACTTGATGAAGAGACTCACAGCTTCAGGAAACACCGTAATGACCTGGAATATCTCAAGCGCATAATCAGTTCGTTAGGAGGAGAGATTGTCATAGACCAGATATGGGAGAAATACCAACCTGAATCAGATATGCAAAACTTCATCCTGGGAATATATGAAGATTTCCAGATTGAAGAAGGCCAGGACTATCTCAACATCGACATTTACCTTCCTGATACTACTAATTAATGATTAATTTTAAATACCTTTCTTGATTCTTACAGGTCATGGACAGAAGGACCTTCCTGAAAGGGATATTAGCAGGCACAGCAACTGCACTCTTACCAGATGTATCATGGTCATATGATGATCTTCTCAATAGATTGGCCAAGAAAGGTCATCTGTCAGAGCAAAAAGAGGAATTTCTCATAAACAAAGGAAACCTATGGTATGTCCCATGCCAACTAAGGAAAAACCAATCGATTGAAAACATTGTACAGGACAGGAAAAAATTCCAC
>JAWOGQ010000054.1:0-20310 GCA_046496745.1 Candidatus Woesearchaeota archaeon
CCGTAATGTGTGAAATCAGACGATACAATGATCGTATCACCTGTCTCATAGACCTGAGACAGCCTGCGACCCGTATCAACAGGGTCAGAACTCACCATCACCGGAACGATTGGCGGCACCTCCTCAAACATCGCCTGGAGAAAAGGAATCTGCACCTCCAGCGAATGCTCTGTTCCATGCCCGTATTCATCAACAGGGATCCCTGTCTTCTCAGAAATCTTCTCAGTCTCTACAACACCCAAAGGCGTCTCCCATGAATCCTCTGATACACAGGTTGCAAACCCTGCATGACTCGGCCCCAGGAGAATGATCTTATTAGGCCGCGCCAGCCGTGCATACCCCTGCGTAGCGCACGGACCTGAGAAAGGATAACCTGCGTGCGGCAGAATCATGAGCTTCACAGCCCGCCTTTCCTGCTTTCCTGCCCCGAAAGGGTGAGAATAACACTCAGAGATCTGAGAGAGCAGCCTCTCCTTTGACCCCTCATAGAATTGCCCTGCAACTATTGGCTTTCGCATTATAATAAAGAAAATTAATAAATTAAAAAAAATTTATGGTATATTTACAACAACATCCCCTGTCTTGGTGTGGGTAAGGCCTGAATCTGTGTCATAAGCAATTTCAATATCTGCCATTACCTTATCTCCACTGCCGACTGTACTGGTGATTGAACAGTTAATTATCGCATTACCACCGTTGTCAATGGCTGATGGATAGTCACATTCTTCAGGTGTACCGTCCTCGCTCATCGTAATATTATTTAGGTTAAGTGTTTGACCAAGCCCGTTTTTTAAGACTACTTGGACATGTGATGTATTTGCTGTCTGGTCCAGGCATGCTATCCCTGGGGGCATTGTACACTTCTCAGGTATGAATTGTTGCGGGCTGAGAACTCCGAAATATGCTAATGCTGCAATCGCTCCTAAAACAACCAGGATTGCCCATCCATAGGTCATAAGGAATTCCATTGCTGCTTGTCCTTTTTTCCTCATAATTTCACCTCATTTATCTTGAGTTTTTTAGTCTTCTCCAATATTTATTTTATATAAATGTTGTGGTTTTGTCTCTTAATATATGGTTTTCACTACTATTATACTCTCAAAACATACCTGCAAACATCTTTGATAATGCAAAATCCGCAAGCTTGAATATCCCGAATGCTATCAGCAGGTATATTGGGATCTTCTTCAGTTCTGAACGGACAGTTCCTGTCTTGATGGTTGAGACTATTAGCCCTGCAAATATCACTGTTGCAGCGATGCTCAGGTTTGCAAAGAACGTGAAATCCTCCACGCTGAGCCCTCCTCCACCGCCGATAGAAAGCCCCATTCCTGAAGACCCTCCACCTGTATCCATGCGGCCCATGATCTCGGTGACGATTGTGATAAGCTGCTTAGAAAGCCCATACATCGCAGGCGCTGCAGCAAGGGTCGCAAAAAGGATGAACATGACATAGCTTGTTACATTTGCAGCCATCTCCTTTTGCATTGCAGCAGTCTCCTCCAGGTTAAGGGCGATCCTGTCAAGTATCTCAGCGATATGCCCTCCTGCATTGATCCCTTCTATCATCAACTGTATAGACCTCTGCACTGTAGGAGAATCGTATTTCTCGGAGAAATCACGTAGCGCCTTTTGCAGGTCTACCCCGCTCATTGTCTCCTTTGCAACAAGCTCGATCTCCTTTGCAAGCACACCGAACTGCGGCCTTATTGCCGCCCACAAGGCACGGTCTATTGTCATCCCGCTCCTTGAGTTTGCCGCTGCAAGCTGCAGGAAATCAGGAAATACCTCTTCAATCTGGGCCTTCCTTTTGTATATCCGCGTCTCGATGAATATGACAAATATCGCTATCACTATAACCATTGATGAAGCAAAAAGTACAGGGATTCCCACGATAGTTATGAAAAGAAGGTACCATATGTTGAATAGCCCGTCAGTGAAAGCATATATGATTGTCCCAATGTATAAGAAGAAAGAAAGTATGATACTTGCGATGAATATCTTTTGCTTGTAATCATCCAATGTCCCATCCAGGCCAGCCCTTGGAAGATAATGCTCAAAGAACTGCCGAAAATTCCGTTTCGGCTTCATCTTTTTCTTGAGTTTCTTTTCTTTTATTGCCTGCTCTCTTTTCTGTGCCCGCTCACGCTTTTTCTGCGCAAGCTTTTCCATGAAAGACATACCTTTGGATACCTCTTTCTTGATATCCTTGGCTTTCATGTCTTCTTCGCTCATACTACCGCAGGCCTCTGTGATCTTATTATCTGCAAAAACATTATCTGGACGAACAGGATTCCTCCTGCAAGTATCGTGAGCACCCCTTTTCCGATATCAACAGCCAGAAAATTGGTTGCAATAGCAAGCATAGCTGTCCCCAGAGTGGGAGCGATGACAGCGATCATCATGTAAAACATTGCTAATGGATTAAGCTTTTTTGCGTATTCTTTCATCATTATCTGCTGTTCTCGTACAATCTGCTCGACAACCGAATTGAGGGATTTATGTATGTCTCCTCCTGTATTGATTGCATTGAGTATCTGCCACAGCATCTTCTTGAATTGGTCAGATGGGCTGTACAGGATGGTCTCATTGATCGCATCCTCCATTGCAGTACCAAAATCCACCTTTGTGATAAGATCCCTGAAATATTTTCCTATCCCTGGGTAAGCAGAGATGAGGTTCTTCATCGCATCATACAACGGAACCCCTGATTCGATCTCAATCACGATAAATCTTCCCGCATACACGATCTCCCTGTTGATTTCTTTTGCTCTCTTCTGTATCTTCACCACAGGTGCCTGCATGAAAAAAAGGAATAGCCCGAAGAAAGCAGGGATCATGCCTAAAACTCCAAACCACAGGCTGGGATTCTTGGTTGCAAATAAGATGACTATGAATGACAGCCCTGCAGTAAGATATCCCGCACTTATCAGCGACTTCTTCACGAATTCCTCAGGGGTCTCTGTCATCCCTGCAATTATGAGCTGTGAAGGTAGTTCAGGGAATCTTTGAGTGATCTTTGGGATTATTGTGCTGCTCATTTTATGACCACATTATCCTTGACGCATTTCAGTAAGTAATCATGATTGGTGTAATACTCTGCCATGACCTTTCCCACGCCATCGACACTGTTTATCTTGTTCCTTACCAGGTATTTCAAGACATTGGTCTTATTGACAATGGTCTCCTTTATCTCGCTTTGCGTCATCCCTGTGAACTGGTGTATATTGTTCATTATTGAGTTTGACCTGTTCATCTGCAGCTGTATGTCTTTCTTTGGATCATACTGGAGCAAGACATTCGGCTTTCCCTCATCAGTGACCTCTGCAAACTGGAAAGTCCTCCTAAGTCCACTCCTCCTGTTCCTGTACTGCACTATAAGCATGGAAATCCCTGGAAGCGTGTTTCTCGGGATCTCTATAGGCGGGCTCACAAGCCTTGTCACAGCATCCTCAGCACTGTTGGCGTGGAATGTACCATATACACTATGTCCTGTGTGGATAGCTTCGAAAGCCACCTCTGCCTCCTTCTTACGCCTGATCTCTCCTACAAGGATACGGTCTGGCCTCTGCCTGAGGGCGTTTATCATCAGGTCAAGCATAGTGACCCCTCCCTTTCCCTCAGCATTCGGAAGCCTCGTGTTCATCGGCACCCAGTGCAGGAATGAAGGCAACTGGATCTCTCTTGTATCCTCGATTGTGATAATCCTCTGGTTTGGTGGGAACAGGTTGGCAACAGCATTAAGCATCGAAGTCTTTCCTGAAGCAGTTCCCCCTATTATGAGCGCTGAAAGCTCATACTGCATCCCAAGCCAGATCATTGCAGCGGCTTGCGGTGATATTGTCCGCGTCTTCACAAGGTCTGTTACTGTGAAAGGTTTTGCAGCAAACTTACGTAAAGTGATAGTGTTTCCGTTTGTTGAGATCGGGTTGAGCGTTGCATTGACCCTGTCCCCTGCATTAAGGCTAGCGTCCATCAATGGTTCAAGCACTGTGAGCTGTCTTCCCACCTTTCGCCCTATCATCTCCGCATAATGCC
Source organism: Candidatus Woesearchaeota archaeon (assembly GCA_046496745.1). Lineage (GTDB taxonomy): Archaea > Nanobdellota > Nanobdellia > Woesearchaeales > JACJVW01 > JBNJGT01. The sequence continues at coordinate 4,039 of JAWOGQ010000054.1, forward strand.
TTGTCTGCTCCTCGCTCTCGAGCTGGATTGTTGTCTTGAGCCAGTTGTATTTCTTGTGATACACCCACACCGGCTCGTTGGCTGAGTTGATTGCAATCTCCTCTATCTCCGGGTCTGTCATGAGGATATCTATCTTTCCCATCCCCAGGCTCTTTTGGATCAGGTATGTAGTAAGGAATCCTATTGTCTCCTCGTCCACATCAGGAAAATACTTATTGATCAGCGTGACTATTGCCTCAGAGAATTTATTGTGTATGACATTTCCCTTTTTCGCATCAGTTATGTCAACTATCCCAAGATTCACCTTCTTGATGAGTTCCCTTCGTATCTTCTCCAGGAAATATTCTGTATAACGGCTTATGCTCGCGATATTGAGCTCATATATTGGTACGTACTCCCCGCTTTTTTGTATTATGTTTATCGTGATAGGCATGTTCTTTGACTGATAGGTATAAGTCTCCAGTACCTTGTGCTTGTCTTTCTTTATGTTCTCGTTCAGGGAAGAGAATATTCTCAATAAGTAATTAGCCTGTTCAAAGACTATCTTTTTCAGCTGCACGACATCCTGCTTTTGCACATGGGTCTGCTCTTCTTTTATGAGAAAGTAATACATCTTCAGATAGATCAGGAGATTCTCTACCATCTTCTCTTCTTCTTCAGTAAGGCTTCTGTCCTCTTCAAGCTTGAGTAGTTTCCTGAGGATTGTCTGCTTCAGCTCATCCTCTGTCTCTTTCGTGTATATTATCTGGTCCCAGTCTATCTCCAGCAGTCCCAGGTCCTTTTCCAGGATCTCCAGCTGATCATGTGAATACTTCTTTACTTGAGAAAACGCGCTTCCATCCTTCTTTTCCCGGTCAAGCCTCTCTACTATTGCCTTTTTCTTCTTCTCATGAAGGACATAAAGCTTCTTCAGGTAATAGCTCCCTCTCTCGAGACGATTTACATTCTCCTCCTGAGAACTATCTTTAGTAGACCCCTCTTTTTCATCCATGGATAAAGGCCTTGTAGTGTGTTTTTTTTAAATAAGTTTGGATTCACTCTCCAGTCATAACTCGATTCCTCCCCTCGAAAATCCCTTAACGAAAGATTTATAAAAACAAAAGACCCATTTCCTCCAAAAAGAGGATTACCGTATGGTTGCCCGAGATGATGAATATGAATTGATGCCTCACAGTGAGATCTCTAAACTGAGGAGTGAGATCAGCCAATTGCGCAATTCAGGAGACAAGCAACCTGCAGACCGTTCTATAAAAGAGCTTAACAAGACAATCAATTCTCTGATGGAAATCTTCAAGGAAGCTAACATGGAGCTTAAGATGGGTGATTCAGAGATCACATCCCGTCTGAGCAAACTTGCGAATCTCAATGAGAAGCTTGACACGATCATTGACCAGAACGAAAAGATTGCTGAAGCCATACTTTCTGTTGCAGATTCCCTTGATACTATCAACAAGAACCAGGAATCTCCTAAACAAAAGGAAGAAAAATCAGAACCCTCTTTTGAAGACAAGTTCTCTTCCATGGCCAACATGGGAAATTCCAATATAGGAAATTCGATGGGGAACTCAATGGGTTCCTCACAAGGAGGTTTTGATTCAGGCCAATTTGGACAATCATTCGGACAATCATATCCATCAGATCAAAGCAATCAGCAGTTCCCTCCATTCAATCCAGGGATGCCTCCTCCTCCAGGCCAGCAAGGCCCTCCGCCGGGACCACAACCTCCCATGGGTCAGCAGCAACAAGGTTTTTCACAAAACCCTCCTGGACAGCAAAGCCCACCGGGTCCGCAACAAGGCCCGCCTCCCGGACAGGCACCTCCACCTCCACCTTCTCCGAAAAAGAAGGGTTTGTTTAAATGATCTCAGACGAGCCTTTATTCCGTGGTACGAATCATCGCAGGTTGCATGACTACTTGATGCTCCTTGCTAAAAGCTATGATGAGCACGTCAATTCCATCGAACAGAAACGTTTTCTTAAGGATAAGCTCCAACGCATCAAGTCCTGCTCAAAGAATCTGGAGAACAAGAAAAAGCTTCTCGAGCACCTTGAGGAGCTTGAAATGCATCTCAAAGAGATGGGCCACATAGAAGGCGAAGAGGAAGAATCCATTCTTCAATCACTTCTCCAGCAGATCCAGAACATAAGCGAGCGTCTGAATGTCCCTGAGAAAAAAGCAAGGAAGAAGAAAACAAAGAAAGTACCTCATGTAAACCTCGAAAGAGCAAGCCGCGACGTCGAAGAATCAATCATAAAGGAACAAAAAGAGAAGATAAAGGAACTCGAGAAAAAGAAAGGCCCCACAGACGAGGAACGCCTGGACGCAATCGTAAATAAAATAAATCAATTAAAGGAAGAAGATATCGTCTAAAGGTCTTTTGCCATGACAGTGCTTCGCCCGTTTGCTGAAGCCCTCTCACATGCTTCTTTTACAAGTGCCTGGACCTTTTCGTCAAGTGCCTCTGCAAAGTCTCCTGCTACATTAAGTTGTTTACCATCAACAATTGCCGCTTCCTTAATTTTTGCTTTTACAATAAATGACATACATTCACCTCGTTCTTCTTTTATCTCTTTTTAGGAGTATACCTATTTAAATTTTTGGTTCTTGATGAAGGAATTTACTGATTCTGCCACAATTTCAGCCACTCCTTCCTCAAAAGGTCCGGGGATTATGTGGTCAAACACAGGCTCACGTACAGCTCTTGCAAGCCCGTAAGCCGCAGCCTGTTTCATTCCATCGGTAATATCCCTTGTCCGTGTTTCAAGAACCGCCTTGAAAAGCCCGGGGAAAGCCAGCACATTATTGACCTGGTTAGGATAATCCGACCTTCCTGTTGCAACAACCGCCGCCCCTGCCTCGTATGCGAGCCCTGGCTCTATCTCAGGTTCAGGATTCGCCAGTGCAAATATCACAGGTCTCTTGTTCATGGATTTGATATCCTCTCCTGTAAGGATATTTCCCTTCGAGACCCCTATAAAAACATCTGCCTCTGGGATTATATCCTTCAATAAACCCTTCTTTCCTGATAGATTGGTCTTTTCTGCTATCTCTTCCTTGTATTTGTTAAGCGAGTCCCTGCCCTTGTAGATCGCACCTTTTGAATCAAGCATTATTATCTCTTTTGCTCCCTCAAGGATAAGCAATTTTGCTATCGCGATCCCTGCAGCACCTGCTCCGTTTATTATGAACCTGGTATCTCCTATCTCCCTTTTTGTAAGGATCAGTGAATTCATGATTCCTGCAAGCACCACTATCGCTGTTCCGTGCTGGTCATCGTGGAAAACAGGTATATCAAGCTCAGCCTTTAGCCTTTCCTCAATCTCAAAACACCTGGGGGCTGATATGTCCTCCAGGTTTATTCCCCCGAACACCGGCGCAATCGACTTGACATGGCTTATGATCTCTTCAGGTTCCTGTGTTGCAAGCGCGATCGGAAACGCGTTTATCCCTGCGAATTCCTTGAAGAGCATGCATTTGCCCTCCATTACAGGAATGGCTGCTTCAGGCCCTATGTTCCCCAATCCAAGCACCGCTGAGCCATCAGTGACAACCGCAACAGTGTTCTTCTTGATTGTGTAATCAAAAACCAGCTCCTTATCTTTTGCGATTGTCTTGCAGACCTCGGCAACCCCTGGTGTATATGCTATCGAGAGGTCTTGCTGATTTTTTATCGGCATCTTGGATGCGATATCCAGCATCCCTCCATTATGTTTTTCCAGAACTTCAGACATGGGTTTTCAGGATAATCAGAGTGTTTATCTTTTTTTAGAAAAACATTTAAATTCACCTTGATTCTGCAAAGGCATGGGCAAGAAGAAAACCAGAGGTCCAAAAAAGACCAAGCAGAACAAGAAGTCCAAGAAGCAGCTCATAATAGGCTTTTTGATAGTTTTCCTGATGGCCAGCAGTGGTTTTGGTATCATGTTCAGCGGTTTCTCCTCTGAAACCGAAAGCCAGGCCTACAAAGACCTTTCATTCACACGCACAAACGATGGGTTCCAGACAACAATAAACGAAAAACCCTTCAAGGCATACTATCTTCCCCAGGAGGTTGAATCTATCAACGTGTCAGATGAGATAATACAGTCTCTTGCATCAACAAAACAGATTGATGTGACCTCTGACCCTGATTCACCTGCTGCAAGGGATATTGCAGTGGCGCAGTTCTACCTTACAGATACTGCATCAAGACACATGAATACCTATGTAAGGAACGGTTTCACAAAAGAGAATCCACATAATATTTCCATAATCAATTGCAGCTCCCAGGTTCCGGTATTGGTCTACCAGGTTTCTGATGAGACCAGGATCACAAACGAAGGGTCCTGCATACATCTTTATGGAAGTGGCGCAGACAGTTTCATGCGTATGACTACACGTCTTGTCTATGGCATGCTAGGGGTTATATGATGAAGAGACGCAAAATAAGAAAAGTGGTCGCAAAACCAAAGGATCTGGAAAAAGAAGAATCTGAGGCATCAGAGATTGAAGATTCCAAGGTCGAAGATTCCAAGATGGAAGACTCCAAGAGTGAAGACTCCAGGGTATCTGATCAGGAGTCAACAGACGGGGAAGGATCTGAAGAAAAAACCGAAAGGTCTGAAGACACCCTTGATAGCGAAGACACAAAAGAATCCGAAGAACCTGAGAAAAAACGCAAAAGACACACCCGCTCATTCATCATCGTCTCCCTGCTTTTTGTAGGCATACTTGCAGTAATACTTCTCGCAATCTTCCTTAACATGGAAGAGGAGGAATCAATAAGGGAATACCAGTATAATGGATTCAATATATTGAACATGAGTGGAAGATGGTTCACCACCGTGAATGTAGAAGGGCGCAACCGCTCCCACACAATCGAGATGCACTACGGTCCAATGGAGGTTGACAGCATCCCTCTTGACCCGCAAGCCCTTCCCACAATATTCAGGACACAAAAAGTCTACCTTACTGTTGACCCTGATGCAAGCTCACACAGTGTTATTGGCATGGTAGAGGTTGGAAAGTTCCTGGGTCAGACTTATGATTTCTATAACATCCCCAGTGAGGCTGCCTTCACAAAAGAGAATGATGCAGGAAGAACAGTCATAACCTGTGATAATGCAACATCCCAGAACGTTGTGCTTGATTTCCGCGTCACCAACAAGACCAGTATCGATCTGGAAGATAACTGCATAATAGTACAGGGTGCAACCAACCAGGATGTCATCCGCGCATCAAACCGCCTTGGTTATGCCCTTGCAGGTATCATATGACTGATCATTATTTTTCCAGGACTCCCGGATCAAAGCCTCGCTACCAGCATTTGGATGTAACGCTCCGGGGTCAGTCCCTTAGACTTACCACAGGCTCAGGCATATTCTCAAAAGATCATATAGACAAGGGGACCCATCTCCTCATAGCTTCAGCATCCATTGAAGGATCATTTATCCTTGACCTTGGCTGCGGTTATGGTCCTGTAGGCCTTTCCCTTGCAAAAGCATACCCCTCTGCCCATGTGACTCTTTCTGATGTCAACGAGCGCGCTGTAAAGATCACAAGAAAGAACGCAAAAGACAACGGCATACACAATGTTACAGTCCTTCAAAGCGATATCTACCAGGGAATAACAGGAAAATTCAGCGAGATACTTCTAAATCCTCCCCAGACCGCAGGCAAAGCCATATGCCAGGCAATGATTGCAGGAGCAATAGAACACCTGCAGGAGAATGGCTCGCTCCAGATAGTGGCAAGGCACAATATAGGCGGAAAGACACTTTCAGAGTACATGGGATCCGTCTTCGGCAATGTGGATGTCCTTGCAAAAAAGAGTGGCTTTCGCGTCTATCGCAGTTTCAGAGAATCTCCAGCTGTCCGCAAGAAAGATCAACAAACCTGAAACCCACACCCAGCTCCTGCAGTGCGGTGACAAGCGCGGTGTGTTCCTTGCCTGAGCCAGAACACATGTTTACCGCAACCTCAATTCCGGTCACCTTGTCTTTAAGGCTTGAAAGTATCTCCTTCTTCAGTTTCATTATGTCATCATTGAAGTCAGCAACAATAAGTTCAGTCTTCGCGTCAGGCTGGAACTTCTCCTTTCCGAACTGGTTAGTGATAAGGAATATCTTCTCCCATTCCTGCGATCTCAATACTTTTGCAACCTGCCCCCATGTTCCCTTGCCTGTGGAAAGAAGTGCTACAAGTTGTGTCATGTCTTAATCAAATATAAAGAATCTTATAAATCTTTTCATAGCCTTCCATAACGAAGGTAAGCCTCGATATCATCATCGTTCATCTCTGTTCTCTTTGTTCTCTTTTTTCGCACTTCCGGCTGCATCACTTTTTGTTTCTGGGATTTCAGGTAATACCCGTACCCAAGCCCGCAGGCAAGTCCTGCAAGATGTGATATGTTAGCAAAACCCCCTGGTCCAACTCCCAGTACACCTAGGATATCCACCATTGCTATTATTATCCCTGCAGTCCTCATTGACATAGGTATAAAGAAAAAGAAGAGCACCTGGAGATGAGGCAAAAGCATTATTGTCACACCAAGTATCCCCATTATTGCGCCGCTTGCACCCACAGCATAATTCCCGAAAGGCGTCACTACAAAAGCGATCGCAGCCAATATTCCTGATGCAAAATATATCATGTAGAACCTTTTTGTCCCTATCCTTTGCTCTATCAATGAACCAAACATGAGTAAGACGAACATATTGAAAAGGATATGCTCAAAACTTCCGTGCAGAAACATTGAAGTCACAATAATCCAGGGCTGGAAAATGACCTTGGCACTATCAAGCCACAACATCTCTGTCAAAGGAAAATCAACAGACTTTGATATTATCTGCATCACAAACAATACAATATTTACTATCAGTATTGTAAGGACTGCACTTGGCTTTTTCATTCCATACAAAAAGGAAAGATTCTTTTTAAACTTATTGCCAAAAATAATTTATAGTACAAAGCAAGAATCAACCCCATGAAAATAACCATAGACACACAAAAAGACTCAACTGAAGATATCAAGAAGACCATAACCTTTCTCCAGCAACTGGTCGATGGCACCCCTGATAATATTGTCTTAGAGGAAGATTCATCGAAAGATTCTTCCGAGAAAAAACCAGATGAGTCCTATGAAGCCATGGATATAGGCATCAGTTGGTATTGACCACATCAAGTTTCAGGTGAAGCTCTTTCAGCTGTCCCTGGGTTATGGGGTTTGGGCATCCGTCCATTGGGCATTGCGCAGCCTTGTTCTTCGGGAATGCTATGACCTCTCTTATATCATGTGTCCCTGTAAGCATTGCAATATACCTGTCAAAACCAAGCCCCATGCCTCCGTGAGGAGGTCCGCCATACTTATATGCATCCATGAGGAATCCGAATGAATCCTCTGCATCCTTCTTGTCAAAACCTATTATCGAGAGTATCTTTTCCTGTATATCCGGCTGGTTGATCCGTATAGAACCGCTTCCCAGTTCAACACCATTGAGCACAAGGTCAAACAGGTCACCATAGACCTTTCCAGGATCCTCATCAAGGTATTTCAGATGCTCTTTCTTTGGCATCGAGAAAAAATTATGCATTGAATCCCACTTGTTCTCGTCTTCATTCCATTCGAATAAAGGGAAGTCAACAACCCAGCAGAATTTCATTTCAGATTCGTCGTAAAGCTCAAGACGCTTACCAAGTTCCTTGCGCAACTCAGCAAGCACATCATTTGTGACACCAGGCTTATCAGCGATAAACATCAGCACGCTTCCAGGCTTTGCCTTTGTTCTTTCAAGCAGGCGTTTCTGCACATCATCATTGAAGTATTTCACTATATTGGATTCAAGGCCTTCATCAGTGACACGCATCCATGCCATCCCGTTAGCGCCCTGCTTCTTTGCAAACTCTATAAGATTATCGATCTCCTTTCGCGAGAAATCATGCCCTGGATTGATGCATTTCACCAACCCTCCTGACTTGACAACGTTCTGGAACACACTGAAATCACTATCCCCAACAATAGATGTCACGTCAGTAAGCTCAAGCCCGAACCTTAAGTCAGGCTTGTCGCATCCATACTTCTCCATTGCTTCATCAAAGCTTATCACAGTGAAAGGTTCCTTTATCTTTACTCCGAAAGCCTTCTCTGTCATCTCCTTGAAAAGCCCCTCAACAAAGTCACGGATATCCTTCTCCTCAACAAAGCTCATCTCCAGGTCTATCTGGGTATGTTCAGGTTGCCTGTCAGAACGCAGGTCCTCATCCCTGAGACATCGTGCGAACTGGAAATAACGATCAAAGCCTGCGATCATCAGCAGCTGCTTGTAGAGTTGCGGACTTTGCGGTAAAGCATAGAACTTTGAAGGATTCACCCTGCTTGGCACCACATAATCACGCGCACCCTCAGGTGTTGATTTTACAAGATGGGGTGTCTCGATTTCCATGAAATCATAGTTATTAAGATACTCACGTGCGACCTGCGCAGCCTTGAACCTTTTCTTCAGGTTCTCCTGCATTATTGGTCTTCGAAGATCAAGGTAACGATACTTCAGCCGCATCTCATCATTTGCGACTATCCGATCATCGACTTCAAGAGGCGGAGTCTCAGCCTTTGCAAGTATGTTCAGTGAATGTACATCAACCTCAACCTGCCCTGTCACAAGGTTAGGGTTCTCCATACCTTCCTTACGTTTTATTACAGTCCCGCTTACCTGGATCACATCTTCCCGTCTGAGCTTTTCTGCGATTGCATGGTTCTCCTTGTTGATAGGATTGAATACGATCTGGCTCAGCCCATAACGGTCCCTTAAGTCAATGAAGATAAGTCCTCCATGGTCCCTGTTTGAATGCACCCAGCCGCATAAAGTGACCTCACTGTCAATATCTGTCTGCTTGAGTTCTCCGCAAGTATGTGTTCTCATCATTGCAATCAAGGAAACAATGGCTTCTTTTAAAGCTTTCCCAAATTCCCTTAGGACGTCGCCCATATCTTTCTAAAAAGACCTCCCTGGTTGCCCTGCCACCTAATTCCTGGGAAAAGACTAAGTCTGATGCATTTTTTGAGAACCCCAAAGCAGAGCAACAGATTTATAAACGAAAACCCTCTCCGTTTTTATCATGGGAACAGTAACACCCTGGGAAGTGACAGGAAAGATAGATTATGAGAAGATCATCAAGGACTTTGGTGTATCTCCCATAGAAGAGCTTCCGGAACAGTTTAATGATCTCCTTTTCAGGAGAAAAAAGATCTTTGCCCATCGTGATTTCGATCGTGTACTCTCTGCGATAAGAGAGAAAAAGCCCTTTATCATGATGACAGGCCTCATGCCTTCAGGAAAATTCCATATAGGGCACATGATTTTGGCAAAACAGATGTTATTCTACCAAAAGTTAGGCGCAAAAGTATACATCACCGTTGCTGATATCGAAGCTTATAACGCCCGCGGCCAGTCCCTTGAAGAAAGCCGCAAGATAGCGATAGAAGAATACCTGCTTAATTATGCAGCGCTCGGCCTTGACCTTGAGAAGTGCAACATATATTTCCAGAGCAACCGCTCTTCTGACCCAAAGATTGCAAACGCCTATTACCGCCTGCAAAACATCCTGGCACGCCACGTCACATTCAACGAATTCCGCGCAGTCTACGGAGAGATAAGTCCCGGCAAGATGACTTCTGCCTTGATCCAGGCATCAGACATGCTTCATCCACAGCTTCCTGAACTGGAAGGCCCGATGCCTGTTGTTGTGCCTGTTGGAATAGACCAGGACCCTCACATCCGCCTGGCACGCGACATAACCCAGAGGGTAAAATCATACAATTTTGTCCAGCTCTCTTCCACCTATCATCTGTTTGTCCCTGGCCTTTCAGGTGACAAGATGTCATCATCAGATCCAACATCTTATATTGCGCTTACAGATGATGAGAAGACTGTCAGGAAGAAAGTCAACAAGTACGCCTTCTCCGGCGGTCAGGACACAGTAGAGAAGCACAGGGAAAAAGGAGGAGACCCTGATATAGACATAGCCTTCCAGTGGCTGACATTCCTTGAAGAGGATGACGAGACCCTGAAAAAAGTAAGGGATGACTACCGTGCAGGAACCCTTCTATCAGGCGAACTCAAGGCAAAACTGATAGACAAGCTCAACGATTTTCTCCAGTACCACCAGGCTGCCCGCAAGAAAGTGCAGGACATGGTCACAGAATTCGCCCGCGAATTGTGAAATACAAAGTTTTTTAAACAATTCCCTGTTTTGCAGAATGAATGGCTGAACTTATCATCACAGAAAAGCCAAATGCAGCTGAGAAAGTTGCGGCAGCACTTGCCGATACATCTCCTAAAAAGCAGAACCACAATAAAGTACCATACTATCTCTTGAAGCATGATGGAAAGGATATAATTGTGGCCTGCGCTGTTGGTCATCTGTATACAGTTGGAGAGACCGAGAAGACGCCCTGGTCCCGTTTTCCTGTCTTTGATGTATCCTGGATTCCCACTGCTGACGTTGATAAGAATGCAGAGTATTCCAGGAAATACCTTAACGCTCTCAAGAAGCTCTGCAAGGACGCAGATTCATTAACAGTAGCATGCGATTATGATATAGAAGGCGAAGTCATAGGCCTTAACGTTGTCCAGCAGTGCTGCAAGGCAAAGGATGCAGCCAGGATGAAGTTTTCCACCCTTACAAAACAGGATCTCGTCAATTCATACAAGAACAAGTCACAGACCATCGACTGGGGTCTTGCAAACGCAGGTGTCACCCGCCACATCCTTGATTTCTACTATGGTATCAATGTTACCCGTGCATTGACTCATGCGATAAACAAGGCAGCCGGTGGATTCAAGGTACTTTCCACAGGCCGTGTCCAGGGCCCCGCATTAAAGATAATCGTTGACCGTGAAAAAGAGATAAAAGCTTTCATTCCTGTACCCTTCTGGCAGATTGAGCTTAAAGGAGCAATCAAAGGCAATGAAGTCAACGGGCTTCACAAGGAAGACAAGTTCTGGGATAAGGAGAAGGCTGACAAGGTAATGGACAATGTGGCTGGAAAGAAGGAAGGAAAGATAAGTGAAGTAACAAAAAAGCAATTTCAGCAAAAGCCACCCATCCCATTTGACCTCACCAGTATGCAGCTGGAGGCTTACCGGTGTTTCAAGATACGGCCTAAAGAGACCCTGGACATTGCTCAGCGCCTTTACACAGAAGGGCTTATATCCTATCCAAGGACATCATCACAAAAGCTTCCCAAGCAATTAGGCTTCAAGAACATACTTACTCACCTAAAGCGCCAGGAACACTACAAGGAACTTGCAGAAAAGATCCTCCAGACAAAGCTTGAACCAAATGAAGGTAAGAAGACAGATGACGCCCACCCTTCAATCTATCCTACAGGTCTTGCTCCTGATGATATAAGCGAGCGGGATTACAAGATATACGACCTTGTAGTCAAGCGTTTCATGGCAGTCTTTGCAGAACCTGCAACAAGGGAGACCAATACCCTCACTGTTGATGTGAACAGTGAACCCTTTATCATCAAAGGCACTGTCACTTTAAAGAAAGGTTGGCACGAGTTCTACTCTCCTTATGTAAAGATTGAAGAGACAATCCTTCCGGTAGTGGAGAAAGGAGATGTAGTGAACATCGCTGAGATCAACTGCCTTTCAAAAGAGACAAAGCCACCCAACCGTTACACCCAATCATCTATAATCCATGCCCTTGAGAAGAAGAATCTTGGCACCAAGGCGACCCGTGCCCAGATAATAGAGACCCTTCTCCAGAGAGGTTATGTTACAGGCGACTCCAACCTTGAAGCTACAGAGCTTGGCATAACAACAATAGAGACCCTGGAGAAATACTGCTCCAGCATACTTGATGAAGCCCTCACCCGCCAGTTCGAGGAGGAGATGGATCTTATCAGGCAGAACAAGCACTCTCCTGAACAGGTTCTCGAAAAAGCAAGAAACCTGATAACAAAGATAATAGATGACTTCAGGAATCATGAATCAAATCTTGGAAATGAATTATCAGAAGCAAACCATGAGGCAATCCGGCAGGCAACAACAGTAGGCCCTTGCCCTAACTGTGATGGTGAGCTTGTCATAAGGAAAGGAAAGTTCGGCCGTTTCATCGGTTGCTCCAATTATCCTGATTGCAGGACCATATACAATCTTCCGAACGGAGGCACAATAAAGCCAACTGAAAAGAAATGCGAATCCTGTGGCATGCCTCTGGTGCAGATCCGCCAGCCAAGAAGAGGTCCCCAGGACATGTGCATCAATCCCCATTGTCCGACCAAGGAAGAGAAACAGCACTACCCTGAGGAAGGGATGAAATGTCCTGCGTGTAACGAAGGTAAGATGATTCTCAGGAACGGTTTCTATGGGCAGTTCCTCGGTTGTGATAATTATCCCAAGTGCAAGACAATGATGCGCATTGTTGATGGCAAGGTGGACACGACCCCTATCACAGCAACCAAGAAAACCAAAAAGACCAAGAAGAAAGCAACCAAATCTACTAAAAAATCCACCAAGAAATCCACAAAAAAGACTTCCACAAAAACAGCAACCAAAAAATCCACCAAGAAAGCAACCAAGAAGACCGCTAAGAAAGCAGCGACAAAGAAGAAATCCACAAAAAAAACCAAGAAGAAATCAGCTTAGTAACAAATCCTTATCCTCATCACTTGCTTCTCCTGCCATAAGCCTTTCAAGCGCAATCCCTTTTCTAGAGCCTTTCATCACCGGAAAAATGAATCTCAGCAGTTCCCTTATTGTACCATCCTTCCCGAAGAATTTCTCACGCAGTTCATCACGCGAATAAGTGTATGAGAACTCATCACCTTTCCGCACTCCTTTTTCCCGCATCTTATCTATGTATTTTTGAGTTGCATTGATTGAATAATCATAAGAATTCCTTTTTGCTGTTCTTGAGAAAGTCAGTTCCTCTCCATTATAGAATGATCTTATCCTTGAATCACAGAATTCCAGGAACTCATCCACGCCTTCATCTGAAAGTAATGCCATGCTGTATAATTCCTTCTCTAAAGAACATCTCTCCCCCCTGTTAGAGCAAGGGTCTGCGATCCCCTGCATTATCCTCTCATTCTCCATCTTGATACTGAAACGCCCTTTCCTTCCCGAGGCGCAGATCCCGTCTCCCAGGTAAACACCCATGCATGCCTCTTCAAGGGAATTGAGTTTTCCAGCAAGGAAAGCATTATGTTCAAGGACAATGAAATTATTGTTGTGATTGATGATCTTCTCATCTTTCAGTGTGTCAGCAATTGCTCTTATGTTCTTCCAGGCTCTCGCCTTGTCTTCCTGCGCTGTCCTCTTGCTGAATCCTCTCTCGAAGAATGACGCGTATCTTCTCTCATCAGCCTCATCCTGGCATGACAATGCCCTGAACAAAGGATATTCAAGGATAGATTCAATGAATCTTGAAAGCCTTATTCTCTTCTTTTTGTCCTCTGTTCTTTCGATCTCCTCAAAGACAGCACCCATGTATCTCTTGTTAAACGATTGTTTTGTTATCTCTTCAAATGCAGTAAGATAAGGGGTTGGAGCGAATAATGCAGCATGGAATGTTCCATTGCGGGCCCGTAATTTCACATCACAATGATGCTTAAGGGTCTTGTAGAAAAAATCCATTGAGCTGAACTTGTCAAAATTTGTTCTTTTCATCTTCATCTCAGCAAGTTTAGGCGTTACATTCAGCTTTTCATCCTTGATTGGAGCTGGATATGTCCTTACCCTCTTGTAACGCTGGTTCACCCAGTATTCCTCGCATAATGTCTTGTTGCCTGTGCTGTCAATCCTTGCAGGAAGGCTTGAGTAAAGGTATCCAAGCAATAGGTGCTCGTGTTTCAATGCTTCACCTATGATATAGGATTTCATGCTGTCTTCCACAGCATACTCAAGCAATACCTTTGCAGCCTCTTTATCCCCATTTTCTGCCCTGTCAGTCATCTCAGTTATATCCTCATGCTTCAGTGTCTTTTGGGTTTTAGCGCCAGTGACATGCAGGAAGACAGTGTCAAGCTTGTTGTTGTAATTCCACATGCTTTTCTGAGAATATAGTGCAGGGTCGATATCGATCCTTCCCGGAGTTATCCTCTGCTCGATGAAATTGCCGGCGATACCAGCTCTCCTTTCAGGACCTTTTTCGAACAACCCTATCCTAAGTCCCTGTGCAAGTTCTTCTGCTTTCCTGTAATCAAAGGTCATCTGGTTATGCCCATAGACAAAGAAAGGATTGAACTCGTTTATTATGTCATTCATTGAGCTTATCAGTTCTTCCTGATCTTCTACCTTCACAACATTTATCTCATAAGGGCTTCCATCCAAAGGTGACTTTACTGTAAGTGAATCTGTTCCAGGATCAAGGGTGGTTACGACATGATCGTATCCAAAAGTTATGATGCTTGCAGTTGTTATCCTCTCATCACGCTTCTTATTCTCCGCCTCCTCAATCGCCCGGATATAATCATCCCTGTCCATCCACTCTATGAAATCTGCATCCCCCAGCCTTTCGTATAACTCTTGATCAGTGAGTGACTCCAGCTCATCACGCAGCCTGATTGTCTCCCAGTTATGGGTCTCAAAATCAAGAGCAAGCCCTGGTTTTTCTACAAGCTCCTCGATCGATGCACGCTCGCCAGGCACGCCATCCTCGATAGTGAAGAAAGGAAAATCAAGCTCTCTTTCAGCCTGCCTCTGGAAAGAATTATAGGGTGAATCAACAAGAAAGTCCCTTGAGATGTATTGCTTCTGGACCTCTTTGTTCAGGAAAGGAAGCACGATATGATATATCTCAGCACTTTTTGAGGAATATGCCTTCTCTACCCTTATCATCTCCTCCGGCGAATCCAGCTCATCTTTTACTGCATTACGGTATGGCCCAAGGTTGTCACTGTAACCTTTCATCCACCGCGAAGGTATCCTGTGCGGCTGTGAGATAACTATCTCTTCATGGATTTCCCCTGACCATCCAAGGATCCTCACCCTTGAATCAAGCCTTCCCTGCCGGGTCTTATCTGTCTTGAGATATGTGGCGATATACTTGACCATGGAGTAGTAAAAACAACCAAGATTTATAAATATAGTGCCACTTTATTCGTACATGGAAGCTGATACCATCTTCAGCATCAAGCAGACAGGTGCCCTCCTCTACATACTCCAGCCTTACCTTGAAGAGAGAGGTATCAATGATCCTGATGATCTCAGGAAAACGATCAGGAAAGATCGCCTGTCTCCTTTTATAGAAAAGGCATATGAGGCTCTTCCAGGATTCAGGCGCATGGAAAGATTCCGCGCAAGAGAAGCAAAAGTCCTTGAGCGCATTGAAGGCTTCGACCGCATCCCGATCCTTGTGAACGGCATCTCCCTGGTGGATGATTACTTCTTCAAGAAAAAAGGAATTGACCCTTACTCCATGAACCATATCTTCTCAAACATTCTCCTCGAACATCTTTCCAGGTTTTCAGAACAATGCCTTTCAAACTTTGCATTCATGTATGTCCAGCCCACAACCTACTTTCAGATCCCCAATAATTGCCTTGAAGACCTGGTAGGTTCACACACTAAAGGGGAACACAAGCACTCGATTCCCTTATCCTCATATAATCCCTCTCTTCTGAGAAAGGATAATGAGCGCCCTGAAGAGGTATACCTGAATCGCCAGCTGATGGCATTCAAGCATGCAGTGCTTCTGGAAAAACTCCTTCCCTCAGCAATGCCCCGTTTCAGAGAGCTTGGCATAAAAGAGATTCCCCTTTACATGGAGAAAGGCGCTGATTCAAGCGCAGTCATCGCATCTGTCAATGACTATACCACCAAGAGATTACCCTTTGCCCATATCGGGCAGGGCATACTCTCAGGAACCAACAAATCATCTTTTGGCATATGCGATCCGACAGCAATTGGCCGTTTGCTGGGTTTCATCGTAAACACCTGTCGTGAAGAGCGTCAAAGGATCAAGCCTGCCTCACGGATTCCTCCTGTTGATTATGAATCATCCAGGCATCCATTTGCCCTGATAGAATCCTCCTGCATCGGACGCCATCCTAATCTGGATGACCTTGTTGACGATCTGCGCCAAGAAGACGAGGCAGGGTACCAGGCCGCAGCATCATTCGCATCACTCTACGGCCTTGGTTTCAAGCGCATAGAACTCAGGCTTGCTGAACTCTTCAGGTCAGACCCTCCGGTATATGATGATTTCCGTGCACTATCAAAAAGGACATACCGCTGGCAGGATGAGCTTGAAAAAAAGAGGATACTGACACCGGATAAGAT
>JAWOGQ010000107.1:0-18695 GCA_046496745.1 Candidatus Woesearchaeota archaeon
TCGCGACTGGAAAATAATATATAATTTATATCGAAATTTACATGATGAAATGGGTCTAATCCATTCTTTTAACACCTTAGCATATTGACATTTATTTGGGAAGATGTTCTTTTTTATGAAGATAAAGGAATAACAGAAGAACCTGAAGAGAAAAAGAAAGAAGAGCAAAAAGAGACTAAAGAAAAGGAAGAAGAGACAAAAGAAAAGCAAGAAGTAACAGGGAAGGAAGAAAAAAGGGAAGACAAGGAAGAGATTGAGAAGACAGAAGAGACAACTGAGGAATTAATAGAAAAACCAGAAGAAAAAAGTGAAGACAAAGAGATAACAAAAAAACCAGAAGAAGAGAAAGAAGAGACTAAAGAAGAGAAAACCCAACCAGAAACTGAAGAGAAAAAGAAAGAAGAGATAACAGAAAAACCCAGGAGTAAGGAAACAAAAGAAGAGACAACTGAAGAAAAGCAAGACAAAAAGAAAGCTGAACAAGAGACTGAAGATAAAGAAATAACAGAAGAACCTGAAGAGAAAAAGGAAGGAGAGACAAAAGAAACAGAGACTGAAGAGAAACAAGAACCTGTAAAGAAAGGATTATTTTCAAGGATCCATCAAAGCATTGTCACCAAAAAGATTTCTGAAAACCAGTTTGAAGACCTGTTCTGGGAGCTTGAGATAACAATGCTCGAGAACAACGTGGCAGTTGAAGTGATCGAGAAGATAAAAGACGACCTTAAACAAGAGTTAGTCGAAAAGCCGATTCCAAGAAATAAGATAGAATCAACCATCCTAAAGACCCTAAGAACATCCATAGAAGAGATTCTCGACCAGAGAACATTTGACATATTCAAAGAGATGGAAAAGAAGAAGCCCTATGTCATCTGCTTCATCGGTGTTAACGGATCAGGAAAGACAACAACAATCGCAAAACTCACACATCTCCTGCAGAAGAACAACAAGAGTGTCGTGCTGGCCGCTGCAGACACATTCAGGGCAGCAGCAATAGACCAGCTCACCCAGCACGCACAGAATCTCAATACAAAGATCATAAAGCATGACTATGGCCATGATTCTGCAGCCGTAGCATACGACGCAGTGAAACACGCAGAAGCAAAAGACCGTGATGTGGTACTGATAGATACAGCAGGAAGACTCCACTCAAACAAGAACCTGTTGGATGAACTGAAAAAAGTAATAAACGTCAGCAAGCCTGACATAAAACTCTTTGTCGGTGAGTCGATAACAGGCAACGACTGCATCGAACAAGCACAACAGTTCAATGACGCAGTGGGAATTGACGGTATTATTCTTTCAAAGGCAGACATAGACGAGAAAGGCGGAGCCGCAATCTCTGTATCGTATGTCACAGGAAAACCCATCCTTTTCATGGGCAACGGCCAGGAATACGATGACCTCGAGATTTTCGACAAGGAAAAACTCCTTGAATCCCTGAACCTATAATTATTTAAATAAGCGCCTCACATAAAAATCCATGATAGAAATCATAGGATGGATAGCAGCAATCTTCACAGGAAGCCAGTTCTTTCCACAGGTCTATAAGACATTCAAGACCAAACGGGCAAAAGACCTCTCACTGACAACCTTTATTGTGGTAATCCTGACAACAATCCTCTGGATGATATATTCTGCAGGCATCGGAAACACTATCATATTCGTGACAAACGTCCTTCTCTTCCTAAGCGGCCTTGCACTTCTCATCATGAAATTCACATATTCTGATTGAAAACTTTCCAATATATGCCCAACAACAGATATAAACCATCTCTTTTCTGATACATGCTATGAAGATCCAAGAAGTCCCCCACGAGAACCGCCCCCGCGAGAGATGTATCAGATCAGGCCCCCAGGCACTGTCTACTGCAGAACTCCTGGCACTCATATTCCAGAGCGGCACACAAAAAGTTAATGTAATTGACGTCGCAAACACAGTCATCCGGAAAATAAAACTAGAGCGTCTTGCAGACACGACAATAAACGAATTGACCCAGATTCAGGGCATAGGACAGGTTAAGGCACTCCAGCTCCAGTCCATAGGCGAACTTGCAAGGAGAATAAGGATATCAAGGATAAAGGAAGCGCCTATCACCTGCGCCCATGACGTCTACAAGCGCATGGCACCATCCCTTACAGGACTCACAAAAGAACATTTTATTGTCCTCCATCTTAATGCAAAGAACCAGGTCACAAAAGAAGAGACAGTAAGCATTGGAACCCTTACCGCTTCAATAATCCATCCCAGGGAGATATTCAGGGCTGCAATCAAAGAGAACGCCAACGGGATAATCCTCGTCCACAACCACCCCTCAGGCAACCCTAATCCTTCAGACGAGGACCGAATCGCAACAGACAAACTCAAGAAAGCAGCAGATACAGTCCAGATACCAATCCTTGACCATGTGATAATAGGCCATGACACATATTTCAGTTTCAATAGGGAATAAGAGACAACAGGAAATCAAGTAATGACCCCACATGGGTCTTTTTAGGTTGCTCAAGCTGCACTCCTGTGAGATTATCCTCTTCTTTCTCTGTTATATTCTCAGGATTCTCTGGTGTCTCTGCTGTAGCATTCTCTTTATGCCCGATGACAACGCCGCATGAGCGATAATCTTTTGTCTTGTACAACGCCTTGTTACACCCGGAGATAGACATGACAACAGACATCACATGCGAAAGATCAGTATCGATGACCACCTCATAGGTATCATTGCCTACCTTAGAATAGCTTGTTGCATCATCTCCTACAAGATGACCTCCTTTTCCAAGCTTTCCATTAAGATATATTGATATGTCCCTGTCCTGTTCAACCTTGCTGTAATCATTCGCACCAAGACCATGATAAACAACATGCAATCCATCCTCTTGCCTGTAACATTCATCTACAGTAATATTGACAAATTCACAGCTATGCACATATCCTGGACACGAAGTATCAAATCTTATCAACGTAGCATCCGGATAGAACCTGGTTATCTCTATAGGCTTAGGAGACAGAGTGAATGTATAATTGTCCTTCTCCACTATACTGAATTCCTCAGAGATGAACCTTATCTTTTCCCGCTCTGAACTTTCAGAAATAGGCTTGTAATCCTCTCCGAACCATGCACCTTCAATTGGAGTATATTCTGCACCAGGATTTCTCTGGTATCCTACTCCCTTAACAACAGAATCGATCTTCAGCTTCTCCATTCCATTGGAAAGCACAAGCTCTACAACCCCATTCTCATAACAATTGACTTTTTCTGGCCTAAGCTCATCTATATCAGCATAGACAGGAATAAGGAGCAATAGCAAAAGCCACCATTTCATGATATCCTATGAATAATTGTCCTATTTAAAGCTATTGACTTTAATCGAAATATCTGGGGTCATCTGACCGGATATATTCCTCTTTCATCGTAATAGGATATCTCTTACTTGAATATTCTGAGCCTGTTGTACTGGATTTTGAATTACCTGCATTTTTCGAATTTACATTTGAATTTGTTTTTGAATCAGGCTTTGGATCAGATTTTGGATTGCTTGACCTGGCCTTTGAACCAGCTTTTGAAGATTTAACCTTATAACCAACATCTGAACTATTTATCTCTAAGGCCTTTCGCATATTGACAGGCCCGCAATTCATGCACGTGAAGAATGGCCCATACTTGCCATGTTTCAGGTCAAGTATCTCACCGCAGATGCAACGCATAAGGCCAAGTTCCTTACCAGTATGCTTCCTGCAGACCGGAATTCCCTGCTTGTTCATGGCAATAGCCCGCTCATTACAAAAAGGGCACTTATCGACCTTGCTTTCTCCGTATCGTTTTGGTATCCTCATCCTTTTTTCTCACTGGCAACTCCCTTAAAAACCTTTGCATGTTCCACGAGAAGAGCATGATACTCCTGATAGATCGTGTAATCCCTTGGAAGATTCGTTTCAAAATACTCCTTTACCTGCCCGTATGATTCCTTCTTCATATCAAATATCCGCCTTGTGTACGCATCAACCACAAACGTCGGTTCAGAATAAGCATAAAGCAACATCGAATCTGCAGTCTCCTCCCCGATACCCCATAAAGAAAGCAGTTCCTCTCGTGTAGGTGTACCCCTCTTGTGAACAAAGAACTCTGAAAAGATCCGAAGCTTCTTTGCCTTCTGGTTATAATATCCTGCAGGCTTTATTGCCTCCTTCAGCTTTTCATCTGACAGCAATAGCAGTTCCTTTGCTCCGATTGACTTAAGTTCAGAGAGATTCAAGAGCGCCTTCTCAACATTCACCCACCCCACGTTCTGGGTGAGGATCGCGCCAATACATATTTCAAATCTCTGCCGCTGGGTTTTAGGATAAGAATAATCCCCTGGATGATATCCCTTGACAGAACCAGTCTTGGTCGGGTTGCAACCCTCTATCTCAAGCAAAGGCCACCACCCCTGCGGCCCATACTGTTTCAAAAGCGACTTATAGAATGCATACGGCTCCATGCAAAAAGGCAAGCAACCCGAATATTTAAAAACTACCCACTTATTCATACCACAATGAAACAAGAGATACAAACTCTCATCACCCGTATTCAAAAGATCAAGGATTACATGGACGACGAGTCCCTCAAAGATTTCTTCCAAGAAAAGACCCAGATCAAGAGACATGATATCAACCAAAAAAAGATAGCTGAAGTCATCCAAAAACTGGAAATAACCAAGAATAACCTCAAGAAACTAAGCAAGGAAGAAAGATTCTATCTTGAACGCAACTATGACATCAAGCTATTGAGTTTTTATCTCCAGGATCTGATTCTAAGATATGAAGATTATATCAACAACCATAAGCAAGAGATCGCAAGCGGAAACATAACAAACAAAGATTTCGCTGAAGGGACACAATTCTGGCATCAATTTGGTCTTTACATGGACAAGCTCTACAAGGAATTCGTTGAAGAGATTCGCAAACAAGTAAGCACAACAGACAGTAAACTCCTTAGACTAACCACCCAAAAAGCGGAGAAGAGATACAGGAAACACTTTGCACATTTGTATCAAAAAGACAGGAAAGGATATATCGACAAGTTCTTCAGGGATTACAATCAGACAGGAATACCTCACAAGATCATTTCGACCATGGCAGGCTTCAAAGGGACCTTCGGATGGAAGATGGACTACATCATATGCATCCTGCGAGGAGGCTTGCCCTATGCAGTGCTGTTTGAAGCCATGGGTTTTCCTAAAGATAGAGTGATACACATAAGCTGCAGCAGGAACTATACCGGTACAGGTAACGGAAGAGACGTAATCCTGAACTACACTGACCCCAATATCCAGCACATCAAGGGAAAAAAGAGTCTCATTGTCGAGAACAACACCTTTGAAGGAAAGACTCTGATAAGAACAATCCCATTGATAAAAAAGTATAAACCCAAAAGTATCCAGATATTCCTGGATTACATGGGAAAACAAGGTATAACAAAAAAAGACCTATGCAATGAACTGGATATCCAACTTCACAAAGCACATGTATCACAAAACAAGATAGCAGAAGAACTTGATTATGAAGAGATGAAAATGAGAATGATAAGAGAACTTGAGAAAAAATAAAAAAACCTAAATAAGGTTGTTCTCAAAAAGATACTCTGCAGGATTCCACTCGGACCAGGTTTGGATCTCACAAGTGCACTTGCTTCTACCAGCCATACCTTTTCACCACCTTCAAGGAACTCACCCATTATGTGCACATCAACCTCTTCATTGGCAAGATCACCAGACACACCGGATCACCAGGCCATGGCTCTGCAAACCTAATTGAATTACAAATATTCACTTTAATAAGAATATAAAATTTAAGACTCACCAGAGATTGCTTATTTTGCCCTTATCTAAGAAGAGCAACTTTTATAAATGCAGCCTTTTTCACTTCTAACAGGCGGGCCCGTAGCTTAGTTCGGTGGAGCGCCAGTCTTATATGGCAGCGTTTCATACACTCTTAAGAGAGCTGGTGGTCGTGGGTTCAAATCCCATCGGGCCCATCGCAGGTTTTATAAATAAAACTATAACTATCACTTGATAATGGCTGCAAAGAAGAAAAATAACATAGAAAAGGATCAACCTGTCATAAACATTGGGCTTATTGGTCATGTTGACCACGGTAAAACCACTCTTACTGAAAGATTCTCAGGCAAATGGACAGACACTCACTCTGAAGAGCTCAAGCGAGGTATCACTATCAGGCTTGGCTATGCAGACGCTGTCTTCAGGAAATGCACAAAGTGCAATGAATATACAATAAAAGACACATGCACAAAGTGCAATGAATCATCCGAACCCATCAGGAAGATCTCATTCATAGATGCCCCAGGCCACGAGTCCCTGATGGCAACCATGATCAGCGGATCAGCCATTATGGATGGAGCCCTTCTTCTGATTGCTGCAAACGAGGATTGCCCGCAACCCCAGACTAAAGAACATCTCATGTCACTGGAGATTGTAGGAATCAAGAATCTGGTAATAATCCAGAACAAGATTGACCTCATCAGTGAAGAAGGCGCAAAAAAGAATTATGAACAGATAAAAGAATTCATCAAAGGAACACTTTACGAAGATGCTCCCATAATCCCTATCTCAGCAAAGATGGGAATAAACATAGATATGCTTATCCAGGCAATTGAAGAGCATATTCCCACACCAAAAAGGGACACTACAAAAGATCCTATGATGTTTGTTGCAAGAAGCTTTGACATCAACAAGCCTGGCACTCTTCCACAGGATATGATCGGAGGCATCCTTGGAGGAACAATCAAGCAGGGAAAGCTCAAGAAAGGGGATAAGATCGAGATTCTTCCAGGGAGGAAAGTCACAGAAAAAAACACAACAGTCTGGAAACCCATAAAGACTGAGATTACCGGCATGATGACAGCTGGCAATCAGGTAAAGGAACTGGTCCCAGGAGGCTCTGTTGCAGTCATGACAAAACTTGATCCTGCAATGGTAAAATCTGACACCTTGTCAGGCGCAGTTGTTGGAAAAGAAGGCAAGATGCCCCCTGTCCTCCATGAGCTTGAGATGGAACTTCATCTTCTTGAAAGGGTTGTCGGATCAAAAGAGACAATCACAGTTGACCCAATTAAGATGAGCGAGATCCTGATGCTTAACGTCAATTCTGCTGCAACAGTAGGTTTTGTGACAAATGTCAAGAAAGACAAGGTGTCCTGCAAGCTCAAATTACCTATATGTGCAGAACCAGGATCCAGGATAACCATATCCCGTCGTCTCGGCAACAGGTTCAGGCTTATTGGATACGGGATCATCCAATAACAAGATTCATCTTCACATATGCTATATCTTCTTCATTCTCTTTGATAGCAATAGACGCAATCGCACCCCTGGATGAAGTCCTCAACTTATCAAGATAAAGAGAAAGCGTCCCACCTTCAAAATCTGAATAAACTGATATGTCATGACTTGAATAGATATATGACTTTCCCTCTGGAGCTTCAATCCCCAGGTTCAATAATGCAAATGAAGAGAAGCATACAGGATACAAAGCAGTTGGTTCATAACCATCAAGCCCCGCTGGAAGTGATGCGATAAGTTCCTTACCTGAACCAAACACAGGCTCTTTTACTGAAGAGGCCATAACAACCTCATCCAGGTACTTTCCGGTCACCAGGCCATCCTCACGAAAGAGCCCAATAGAAGAATTGACCGGCAAGGGTTTCCTGAAACGTGTACATATCCTGAAAGGAGGTTCCAATCCTGCATATGAGGTTACAATATTCTCAAGAAGAAAACCAGAAACAATAGGTTCTTCAACTCCCCCCTCATCAATATGATAATGTATTGGATTAGAATCAAAAGTAGCAGCAACAAAACGCCTGTTGTCCTCATACGATATGAATTTCTCCATGTACAAGAATAATCCCCTGGAGTTTTAAAATATTTGCAAAGAGATATATAAGATAAGCATTACCCACAATGGATGCAAAATGAGCCTTTCAGCAGCTTGACCCACCTTATAGGATTCATGCTATCCATAACCGCATTAGTCCTTCTTACTATCTATGCCGAAGGCGCAAAAGAGATTGTAGGAGTCATAATATTTGGAACAAGCATGATGTTATTGTATGCAGCAAGCACCATATTTCACTTACTAAAGAAAGACACACGATTAAAGGAGATCTTCAGGCGCATAGATCATTCAATGATTTATGTGCTCATTGCAGGGACCTATACTCCTGTCTGTTTTATTATTCTCAAAGGGATCATGGGATGGGTCTTGTTCGGGATAATCTGGACGCTTGCAGTTGCAGGAATCATCATAAAATCAGGCTTCAAAGTAAAAGGACACATTTCTACTGCAGGGTATGTCTTCATGGGATGGATAGGTGTTATCGCCTTGCATGAGATATTTATGAGAACAGGCATAAAAGGCTTATTCTGGCTTATTACAGGCGGCATCCTCTATACTATTGGAGCGTTAATCTACTACCTTGATCATAGGAATCCAAAGATGCATCTGTTCGGTGCACATGAGATATTCCATATTTTTGTCATCTTCGGAAGCTTCTCTCATTTCTGGTTCATACTAGGTGTTCTCACGTAAGATTTATATTATCCTGATTGAAAACATTTCCCATGATAATCTCAATCAGCGGAACACCAGGGAGTGGAAAGAGTACAGTAGGAAAAGCGCTTGCTAAAAGACTGGATCTTAAAAGATATTACATAGGAGGCATACTTCGAGAACAGGCAAAGAGACGTGGCATGACCATACAAGAGCTTCTCAAAAAAGGAGAGACCGATCCAAGCATTGACAAGGATATTGACGAGTACCAACGCAGCCTTGGAGAGACAGAAAACAACTTCCTCATTGAAGGCCGGACCTCATTTATCATGATTCCCCATTCCATAAAGATCTATCTCAAAGTTGATGCCCATACTGCCGCTGAACGGATATACAATGACACCCAGGAAAGGAATGAAGGCGAATCAAGAGACATAGAAGATGTTGCAGACAAGATCCGCGAAAGGATGGAATCAGACAAGAAAAGGTATCTCCAGTATTATGGGACTGATGCCTTCGACGAGAACAACTACGATATAGTAATTGATACAACCTCCCTTAGCCCTGAAGAAGTGATAGAAGAGATAATCAGGAGACTAGAGAAACTCCGGTCATCTCCTTAGGTTTCCTGATTTTCATGAGTTTCAGTATTGTAGGAGCTATATCAGCAAGTGTTCCTTCTTTCTTTTTGAGTTTTCTTCCTGTGATAATAAAACTGACTGGATTAAGTGTATGAGATGTCTCATGCTTTCCCACCATCTCCTCGCAATTACCATGGTCTGCAGTGACAAGCAATCTTCCATTCAAGGAAAGTACCTTCTCCTCGATCTTTCCCAGGCATTCATCCACTGCCTCGCATGCCTTCACTGCAGCATCAAGATTTCCGGTATGACCTACCATATCCCCATTAACAAGATTGACGATCACAAGATCATACTTCTCAAGAGAATTGACAAGCTTATCTGTTATCTCATAAACACTCATTTCAGGCTTCATGTCATAGGTTGCAACAGCAGGGCTATGCACGAGTATCCGGTCTTCACCAGGATTGGGTTTCTCCTTTAGTCCATTGAAGAAGAAAGTGACATGCGCGTATTTCTCAGTCTCACTTATCCTGAGCTGCTTATAACCAGCCTCAGCAACAACTGACCCCAAAAGCCTCTTGAGTGTTACTGGACCGAATGCTACCTCGCATGGCATCTTGTCATAGTACTCAGTCATTGCCATGAAATTGACATTCACATCAGAATGGAATTCCTCAAAATCCTTCTCAACAAAAGCCTTGGTCAACTGCCTAGCCCTGTCGAACCTGTAATTGAAGAAGAACACACAATCATCTTCATTCATTCCCTTATAATCCCCTATGATCCGGGGACGGATAAACTCATCAGTTTGCCCCATGTCATAAGCATCATCAAGAGCCTCTTTCCAGGTATCAAACCTTTTTCCCCTTGCCTTTGTCAATGCATGGTAAGCAAGCTCAGTCCTCACCCACCTGCGATCCCGATCCATCGCATAATACCTTCCGCATATGACTCCAATACGGCCTATTCCAAGCCTCCTGAATTCTTTCTCTAAAGTCTTGATGTATTTTTGCGCTGATTGAGGTGGCGTATCACGACCGTCTGTGAAGACATGCACGACAACATCCACAAGCCCAAGCCGTTTTGCAGCAGAAAGCAAAGCAATCAGATGATCTATATGAGCATGCACCCCTTGATCCTGGACAAGCCCCATCAAGTGCAGGGTGGAATTCTTCTGTAAAGCCTTCTTGAAAAAACCGGTTATTGCCTTATTCTTCAATAACCCATCCTCTACCCCTTTATTTACACGCATAAGGCTCTGATACACCTGCCTTCCTGAACCTATGGTAAGATGTCCAACCTCAGAATTACCCTGATATCCCTCAGGCAGACCTACTGCAGAACCTGAAGCCTTCAGAACTGCATGATCATAATCTTTCAGAAAACGGTCATGATTTGGTGTCTCAGCAATAGCTGGTGCGTTTCCCTCTTTTCTTTTTCTTATGCCCCATCCATCACAGATGGCAAGCACCAATGGACCCATATCTTTTTCCTAAGAGAAGACATATATAAAATTACCGCAAAGGGACCCTGTATTCTCTCCTGAGATAATTACGAAGACTCCTTACAAAAAAATCATATTCCTGTGATCTCTTAGTGGACTTTTCAAGCTGGTATAAAGGACCATCAGGCCTTATACCCCTTGCCTCTTTTGCAGTCCTTTGGTTCCCAAGCAAAGATATCTGCTGGAATAGTACAGGATAAAAATCAGGCAGGCTTTCCCTTGTAGCAAAGAAGTTCAGGGCATCATAGACAAAATTGATCTGCCTCACAACCTTGGTTGTTTTTCCTGCAACAGTTTCATACACTTCTTCTAAATCATCATCAGAAGGAGCATCCTGTTCCAGGACCCTTTCAAGAGAAGTGAAAATCCTCCCACTCTCCTTGTTCTTGAATTCCTTCACATGAAGATTAAAATAAAGATCAAGATGATCCCGCGCATTCGAGAGAACAGCTTCTGCAATCGCTTGTCCCACCTCCTCAGGTTCATTATCCCTGAGGTTCCTTACCAGTTCATGATAGTTTTTCATTCATATCAACCGCATTTTAGTCAATTCAGCAGCCATCACAGGTATGAGGCCACGATATATCTCATCTTCTGAAACAGAAATGTGTGCATACTCATCAAAGATAGGCAGCTTCTCAGCCATGTGTGCTACCCCTGAAGAACGCTCATTCAGGTGCCGCCCTACTTTTGTTGAGGATCTCAACTGTTCCATCGCGCTCAATGCCACAACCTTGCTTCCATGACCGAATCTCCCAAGTATAAGACCCATCTCATCCAGGTTATACAGGTGGCATTCATCAACGATCCCATAGGTCTGCCTGTATGTGGATCCCTTGATATCCACAATGACATCATATTCTATGATCCCGTCATTCTCCAGGGTTGAGACAAAATCCTCCACCCTTGTCTTATGTTCAGGATGGATCTTTGAATAATCAGTGAAGATTTCACGAAGCGCACGTTTTGCTGGCTGTATCTTATCGTGTATCTTTGCTGCCTTGTCCCCTTTCCTGAATCCTATATCTCCCTCTGCTGTAGCAAGGCTCCCAAGATAAAGTATCTTCTCATACCTTCCCTGGTTGACCATGTACAGACCAGCAACAAGAGCCCATAATGTCTTTCCAAAACCACCCTTCGCATCCACGCTCAATACCCTTATATCAGGATTAAGCAGATGATCCAGGAAAGGCTTCTGTTGCCCCTGTGGATGCAGGTAATTATTGAAAGGCAATTCCAGCATATCCTCATAAGTCTGCATTGGTGCCCTTCCACCCTCTGGGACAATCAACCCTCTGTTTTCAAGATCAGAGAACTGTTCCCTTAATTTCTTCTGCTTGTTTGATTTCTTCTTCTTGCTCCTGTTATAAGAATCGATCATTTCCTGATGATGTGTATATTCCCCTTCACTTATTAGCTTTTTCTCATACAAGGAATCAACAATCCCTTCAAAATGAGGGAGATGTCCATTGAGTTTAGGATTATATTCTATGTTTGTGACCTTATCTTCCTTCTTCTGTTCAGACGAATACATCCGGCCCACAAAGAAATCCAGGAATTCTTCATAGAACTTGAGCTGCCTCAATTGATTTCTGCTCTTATCAAAAACGCGATAGTCTGTAAACTTTGGTTCTCCTCCCTTTTTACGCCCATCCTCAACAGATATCTGTAACACATTGTTTGAAGAGAAGAATGATTCATCAAAGAACAGTCCGCAGTCAGGATCATTAACAAATGCAACAGGCTTTGACAAGAGCTTACGCCCTTCTGTAAGGCTGACCTGGGTCTCATAAAGCCCGGGATTGTTCTGGAGTGGGTTTCTGACCTCCCTGAACCTGAAAGAATCAGTCTGCAACCCATAAAGGCTTGCTGAATTTCCAGCGCCAATATCATCACTGATAAAACGCACTTGCTTATAGAAAGGATTCTTCTCAAGAAATTTCAGGGTTGTGGCAACAAAAATCATGTCATCGTTTGGTGGATCCCAACTCTCATCAAGATAATTAGATACATCCTCTTTTGTCACATCCATTATATAGACATTAGCGCCATTATCAAGGGTGATAGGCATTTCACCCTTCCTTATACCCCTCGCGATCTCAAAATTCCCATAGAAATCGCAGCTTTTCAAGAAACCACTTATAGACTTTTGGGCGTAACGGGCCTTTGCCTGGTCTTCCGGCTGCTTGCGCGGATTATCCTTTATATTATCAAGTTCCCTGAAGAGTTTACGGGTAAGCAGTATATCATGGGGTTTCTTGAACCTGAAGAATAATTCACTGGCAAGGGAGTTCTCATTTGCCTCATTATACTCCGGAACCTTGTGCAGGTTGCCGCTCAAAAGATAGATAAAGCTTGAGTTCTGCATCGCCACATTCGTGTCTGGAACCCGCAGCCCTATCTCCCCATTGGATCTGAGTCTCTCGATTTCTGCTATTGTTTCATCTAGACTGATTATACTCCCCTCCCGAATACTAAAAGTTACTGTATCTCAAACACTGGCGGACGATTCACATCCTTGACAGTTATGGTTACCTGTTCCTCGACTGTAACAGTCCCGTCTGAAACACTTATCGTGACTAGGTGTACCCCTGAATCCTCATAAGTGGTCTGGTAAGTACTCTGGTCCATCCATCCACTATAGGTCACATTAAGGGAATCTCCGTCAGGATCACTCACCTCTGGTTCAAGAACAACTAACTCCCCTTCTTCATAAGTCTGGTTTTCTATTGAGATAGTAGGCGGCATGTTCGCTGCATTGACAAGTATGGTAAATGAATCAGTTACGCTTTCAACACCATCCGTTGCAGTGATGTCAACCTCATACTTACCAGCATCACCTATAGTAGTATTCCAGAATCCAGCATCCATAGGTTCAGTAAAGCTCACATCAACCTCATCGCCATCTGGATCTGAGACCTCATACTTTGGTTCAGCGATCTCTCCCTCTGTAACAGATATATCAGAAAGGCTTTCTATGACTGGTGGCCTGTTCCCTGGCTCGACTACAATCCTCACAGTCTTTGAGACAGTATCCACTCCATCAGACACGCTTACTGTAGCAAGGTACTCCCCTGCATCCCCTGTTTCAGTCTGCCATGTCCCATTTTCATCAAGTGGATCAGAGAAACTATAAGTCAACTCATCGCCATCAGGATCTGTTGCTGAAAGATTGATTGACACGATCTCACCCTCAGTGACTGTCTTTGTCACCACAGGCTCATCACTCAATTCAGTTTCATTTGTATCGGTTTCGTTTGTTATATCTGTCTCAGTTTCGTTTGTATCAGATCCGATAGTATCTGTCTCATTTACCTCATCTGAAGCATCTTCAGATCCATCCGCAGTCTCATTAGTTTCTGCATCTGTTTCATTTCCATCAGAAACATCTGCAGTTTCATTTGCATCTGCAGTTTCATTCATAGTATCATTAAGAACATCTGATTCGTCTATTGAATCGTTTACAACACTTGCAACCACGCAGACAGTGTTTCCATTCACATCTGTCATTGGCCTTGCAGGTGGCTCACACTGCGTATCCAGTGACTGGCAACCTGCCAAAAATAATATCATTATGATAGGAACTAATTTAATATTCATCAACACACCTCCCTGTTACTATTATTTAAGACTCATCATATATTTAAACTTTCCGGTAGTCAATCTGAATTCTGGGACCTTAACAGAAAGATTTATAGATATTTTAAAAAACCTAACTTTCATGAAACACTTGGTATTACTTTTGCTTTTGATAATCCTCGGTTGCCAGGAGAGTCCTGATTTCCAGCAGGAGCTTCTCACAAAAGCAAAGGCAGAGATCAAAGAATCTAAAGTATACACCACATACAATGGTATGAACCTTCTTCCAGTATCAAGCCCCATAGTAAGAGACTGTGATGATTGCTACAGGGCAGGTTTCATTTTCGACACCCGTACAGAGCTTCCAGTAGAACAGGTCGCTGTGACTGTTGATTTCAAAGGCACCAATATAACAGACATCCATTACCAGGAAAAATTAAACAGGACAATCAGCAATTATGAGGAATGTGTCGAATCTGGCTATAACCACGATGAGAAGACCTGTTATACCCTCAACCAGAAATTCACCAAGCCATTTTGCGAGGACAAGTGCGGTGATGGATACTGCGATGAGGTTGTCTGTATGGGAGAAGGATGCCCCTGCCCTGAAACAAAAGAGAATTGCCCGATCGATTGCCTGAAATGAGATACCCCCGCATCCGTGATATAGCAAACAAGACTGATTCTGAAGGTAATATCCTGTGCAGGAACTGCCAAGAACCTGTTCCAAAGGGAAGACGCAATTACTGCTCCAAGTCCTGCCTTTTAGAATTCAACCGCAACAACACCTGGCGGTTTGTGAGAAGGGATGTCCTTCACAGGGACAATTACCGTTGCAGCATCTGCAAGAAACGGTTCAGGAAGGGCGAACTTGACATAGACCACATAATCCCCGTCAGGATGAATGGCGACCTTTTTGACAAGAATAATCTTCGCACCCTCTGCAAGGAATGCCACCGCATGAAAAGCAACCTAGACTCCTGGGCGCTTAAGGAAGATCCCCCCGATGATAAGATTGACAAGGATAATGATAAAGAAAGTCTCCCTGAAAAAATCATAAGGATAAAGACTGACAAGAAGCTGGTCTGCAGGGAACTGCCAGACACCTCTGAAAAGGATTCTATGAAAGAGATCAAAAGAGAAAGAGAAGAATAACCCGCACACCAGCAGGATCAGCTGGAACATGATCGTACTGACTCCAGCATAAAGAAAGAAAGATGAAAGGAACTTTTTCTTATGCAGCCTGTATAAGAATATGAAAAGTACTGAGGACACCAGAAAGAAGAAAAAGAAGAGAAACTGGAATGACCTGAATACTCTTCTTACCTCATACATATGTGATTTCTCATCCACGGTCATGTCTGGAAGGGTATCCCCTCCAGCAAGGAACTCAAGAACCTCCTTGTCAAGAGAGCTCTTGTTCTCAACCACTGAATGCCTCTCAACCATGAACTCATGATACACAGGATTGAAAGAAAGAAGCAATGTGACAAAAAGTGTAAGTACAAAAGGAACTAAGATTATAAGAATGAGGAAAAATAGAGAGATTAGCCTATCTGACTTGTGAGCCATCTGGCATGTCTACCCTCGGTGACTGTTTATTATCATCCAGAAGATCCATCCCGTTGCATTGGAGCTTCCCGGCTTTTATCCTCAGATCCATCGAGGAGAAATCCTTGATATCAATAAGTTCCTCCTGCGGCTCATAATCAACCGGAACAAATGATTTCCCCTTTTCACTGGAATGTTCCACAAGACGAACCACATCCTCGGACTCTGCTGCAAGAAGCATGCCCTCACTTTTCTCTCCTCTTAATTTTGCAGGCTTCAGGTTAGCAACCAATACTACCGGTTTACCCTCTAGCTCATCAGCAGTATAATACGCGCGAAGACCAGCAACCACCTGCCTTGTCTCATCCCCAAGATCCACATCGATCAGGTAAAGCTTGTCTGCAGTGGGATGCTCCCGGACACCCAATATTTTCCCGGCCTTTAATCTGAGTGGGAATGAACGTTTTCCACTGAACCGCTTATGCATGACAGAGACAAAATCATCCTCAACCCTTGAGAACAAGAGCTTTTGTTTCACTTCAGTCTCACCTATATCTGAACCTAGACTCTCCCAGCTTTCCTTCTCAAGACCAAAGATACCTTCTATCTCTTCCGCAGTTTTCGGCATGTATGGTTCGATCAGTATGGCAAGGTCACGGCAAAGACAAGCAAGAGTATGCAATGCAGTCCTGGCCTTTTCAGGGTTCTCTTTTATTGCCTTCCATGGCTCCTGTTCCTGGAAATACTGGTTACCTATCCTTGAGATATGCATTATCTGCTTAAGCCCTTCCTTAAGCTCACGATTCTCCAGAAGCTCAGTCGCCTTTTTGGTCTCCTCAGAAAGACTCTTCATGAGATTATCATCAAGTGGCGCAGCAGGAACAGAACCAAACTGCCTTCCGATGAAAGTTGCAGTCCTGTTTACAAGATTTCCCAGGTTTGCAACCAGTTCATTATTCACCTTCTCCTGGAAATCACTCCAAGAGAATTGGGTATCAGCACGCTCAGGCCGAACCCTCAACAGGTAATAACGAAATACATCTGACGGTATATCAAGCTCAAAAAGGTCTGTGCCAAATACGCCTATACCCCTCGACTTGGAGAACTTCGAATGCTCATAATTGAGATATTCTGTTGCGCTCAGGCTGTCAAGCATAGTGTATTTATCACCTGTCCCCAAAAGAGTTGCAGGAAATATGATTGTATGGAAAGGGACATTATCCTTTCCCATGAATTGCACAAGCGATGCATCACCAAACCACCAGTCTTTCCAGGCATCGCCAAGATGATCCTTTGTGATAGATATATAACCTATAGGCGCATCAAACCAGACATAAAAAACCTTGTCCTTGTATTTTTCAAGAGGGATCGGAACACCCCATTTGAGGTCACGGGAGATTGCCCTGCTCTTGAGCCCTTCATTAAGCCACCCCTGGGTTATTGTCCTTGCATTCTGCGACCAATTAGGACTGCATTCCTCAATCCATTTCCTTAACTTGCCTTCCAGTTCAGGAAGATTCAGGAACAAGTGTTCGCTTTCCTTCAGTTCAGGCGCGCTTCCGCATACCTTGCAACGTGGATCCTGCAGTTCAGGAGCATTCAGGAGCTTTCCGCAACCATCGCACTGGTCACCCCTCGCATCCTCAAATCCGCAATAAGGGCATATCCCTTCCACAAACCTGTCAGCAAGGAACTTGTCGCATGTCCGGCAGAATAATTGCTCTACCTGCTTCTCCTCGATATATCCATTCTCATGGAGCTTGAGGAATATAGCCTGTGTTATCTCCACCTGTGTCTTAGTTGCAGTCCGTCCGAAACTATCAAAAGAAATATTGAACCACTTGTATATATCCCTGTGGATCTTATAGTATTTGTCACATATCTCCT
Source organism: Candidatus Woesearchaeota archaeon (assembly GCA_046496745.1). Lineage (GTDB taxonomy): Archaea > Nanobdellota > Nanobdellia > Woesearchaeales > JACJVW01 > JBNJGT01. The sequence continues at coordinate 17,651 of JAWOGQ010000107.1, forward strand.
GAGGCGTGACACCCTCTTCCAGGGCTTTTGTCTCAGTCGCTGTCCCGTGCTCATCAGTCCCGCATATATACAGCGTCTCATAGCCCCTGCTCCTGCAAAACCTAGCATAAACATCAGCAGAAAGAACAGCGCCTATGATATTTCCCAGATGAGGGATATTGTTTGCATAAGGAAGTGCACTAGTAATCAATACTTTTTTTGCCATTACCTAAGCTAAAAAGAAGTAATATAAATAACTTAGCTCTCACGAAGAGTCTTCAGCTCAGCCAGAATCTCTTTTTGCTTCACACTGCTCACTGGATTAAAATTCTCATCTACTACTTTGATTGCCATGCACGTAAAAACCCGTCGGAGTTTATAAAGATTTCGCTCTGTTACCACTCTTTAGTTAGAATGGCCATTCCGGAAGTACCCCAATTCTCCAGAGTATTACCACCTGGGGCAACACAAGGGAAACGCAGACTAACTTTATCAAATGTCAGCCAACTCAAGATTCTTGTTAATCCAGGAATATTGCGTAGAGATTTTTGGTTTTGGGAGAATTAGGTTCTTTGAGCATCCGAAGTATGGAAAACCTGAGTCCAAAGAGTAAACTTTCCGGATATTTCCTGCGAAGCAGACAACATTTCCAGCGAGGTTCCATCCGATCAATAAGTACCCTGAGATAAAATTCCAGTTCTTACATGTTATGTAAAGAAAGCGTAAATAAAAAAAATATATTTCCTGATAAACTCCAAATTCCTATGGATTTGAATCTTCAACTACAACCTTGAGAGGATTGTCATCAAAAACATTCTCGTTCATTTCCCTAATGCTTTCAACAATACCCTCTTCAGTTGATTCATCATTTAATGTCTGCAGAGGCGCATATATCATCACAGCCACATCACCCTCTCCAAAACTATTATCCTTCACTTCAAAAATAGATTCACCCCTTAGGATAATGGCATTATCATAGTCATGGAATTCATTGTTGTTTATGAAGAAAAGATCATTGAATCTTTCTACAATATCTATAGCATCATTTCCATTAGCTAAGAATACA
>JAWOGQ010000080.1:0-4093 GCA_046496745.1 Candidatus Woesearchaeota archaeon
GCCCTGGTAGAGCAGATCCCTCAGAATGAGCAGTTGCAGAAGCTTTTCTCAGAGGTTGATATCCATGAGATAATAAGACATTTCAATCCCAAATGGCAGGCTGAGGGAGAAGCAACCGACCAAAAAGAAGCAACTGATGAAACACAGACTGAGCAAAATAAGGCTGATGAAAGCCAGAGTGAAGAACTTGATCCAGGAGAACATTCAAAAGCTGACAAACCCGCATCTTCGGATAGGCTTGAAGCGATTGCTGAACAAGCAACGCAAGCAGCAAACTCAACTCAAACAAACGAAGATGTATCAGATCAGGCAAAAGAAGACATACATGAAGTAATAGATGAGAATCCTAAAGTCAAACATCTCATAATCAATGATCCAAAAGAGTTTCGGAAGAAGGTGGCGGAGATACCTGAACTGCAGGAACTCTTCTCAGCACATGATCTTGATGAGGTGATTGCCCATTATGATGTGTACAGGACAATAGAGAGCAGTCAAAAACTCAAAGCCCTTATCCAGCAAGACCCGGAGGGATTCAAGCAAAAGGTCGCGGAGATACCAGAACTGCAGGAACTCTTCAAAGGGTATGACCTTGACAAGATAATAAAATATTACAATGACATGCGGGATATGTGAACTTATAGGAGGTAAAGCTCCTGAACTGATAGTCTATGAGGACGAGAAAGCGGTAGCTTTCCTTTCTGAAAAGCCTCTTGTAAAAGGACATATAGTGGTTGTACCAAGGGAACACTACGAGTCGATTGAAGAGGTTCCAAAAGAAACACTCAGTCATCTTTATTTTGTTGCCAGTTTTGGGGCAACTGCACTGTTCGAGATGTTTGGTGGAGGGCAGGCAGGCACTAATATAGTCATCAATGAAGGGAAGGGATCAAACAGGAGATTCGTTCATTTCTCTATGGATGTGATACCACGCCAGGAGAATGATGGGATAAATTTCAGATGGGAGTTGAATCCTGCAAACAGCCAGGAACTTGATGATGTGCTGGGAAAAATAAAAGACCAAACATTTTTTATAGGACAAGAACAGGAAAAGGATGAACCGATTCAAAGCAATGAAACGGAAACTATTACTGAAGAGAATTATATGGTAAGACAACTCGACAGAATACCTTGAGGTTGATAATATGGGAGAAGAAATTTTTGGACTGGATATCGATGAGCCGTATAACGCAGAAGATGTTAAACAGGCAATCCTATACTGGGTGCTTGACACGCATCAACATATGATAAAGACAAAAGCGAAATTAAATGACATGTCAGATCAGCAGGTGGAGGATTATAGTATTGACCAAATTGAACAGATTGTCAGGTTACAGTTCCAAAGACAGAAATATTCATTTGACAACCCTACAAAGGAAAGCCTTTTCTTTGTGAGCCTGTCTCTTGCAGGCATAGCAAAATCTTTCGAAAATGTGGATAAGATTTCCCATGACCTGTTGCAGATACTTCGTCTTATAGATAAGCTCACTTCCTGATAAGGCGCAATATCTCTAAAGGCAAGGCTGCAATTATTGTCTGGCTCTTATCTGAGCTCAGATCATTGATACTGTGCAGGGTCCTTATGTGCAAAGCACCAGGTGCTCCCTCAAGCTGTTGAGCTGCCTTCACGAGGTTTGCTGCAGCCTGTACCTCACCTTCTGCCTTGATTATGGCTGATCGTTTCTCACGCTCACCTTCAGCAACACGGGCCATCATTCTCTGGAGCTCGTTTGGAACTTCAATATGCTTTAGATCAACATTCTCAACCTTTATGCCCCAAGGGTCTGTTTCCTCATCAACAATAGTCCTTATCTTCTCGGACAGTGCTTCACGATTGCTCAATAGCTCGTCAAGGTCTGCCTGTCCAACAATATGCTTCATCGTGATCTGGGCAAGCTGGCTTGCTGCATAGTTAAAATTGTTGACCTCCATGACTGCCTTAGAGGAATCAGTTACATTGTAATAGAGAACTGCATTGATATTGACTGATACATTGTCTTTTGTCATTGCATCCTGGCTTGGGACATCAAGGACTTTTGTCCTGATATCGACCCGCTCCCAGGTCTGGATGATGGGAAACACAAAACGAAGTCCAGGTTCCATGAGACCAACGTATTTTCCGAGGGTGAACTTGACGCCTCTTTCGTATTCATTCACTACCTTAAGGCCTGCAGCAAGTATGACAAATAATAATATTATTCCTGGTATACCTAGTATGAATTCCAGCATCTTATTTCCCCCCTTCGTATGCGTTTATTGTCTCAAGCGGAACCGTAAAGATAGTTGTATTTGTCTGGTCTGAACTTATGTCATTGAGACTCTGCAATGTTCGCAGATGCAATGCGCCTTTAGCCTTAGCAAGCATGTTTGCAGCTTTTGCAACATTCTTGGATGCGATGGCTTCTCCTTCTGCTTTCAGGATGACGGCTTTACGCTCCCTGTCAGCTTCAGCCTGTTTTGCCATGGTCCTTGCCATACCTTTAGGAAGCAGGACATCTTTTAGCTCTACCATCTGAACCTCAATACCCCATGGGTCGGTTGATTCATCCACAGCAATCTTTATCTTCTTTGAGATCTCATCACGATTGGATAAAAGCTCATCAAGACTGAATTCACCGGCAATATCACGCATTGTTGTCTGGGCAAGCTGGCTTATCGCATAAAAATAGTTCTCAACTTTTATTACTGCCTGGTCTGCCTTTTTTACACGAAAATATATGACTGCATTGATATTGACTGATACGTTATCTTTTGTGATCGAATCCTGTTCAGGAACATCTGTAACTAAAGTCCTCATATCTACCCTTATCCATTTCTGGATTATTGGTATCACAATCCTGAGGCCTGGCTTCATAAGACCTGAATATTTTCCCAGCGTGAACTTGACTCCCCGTTCATACTGATAAACGACTTTCAAAGAACTGATAAGTATGACTCCCAATATAATTCCAAGATTTATCCATAACCCCATCATATCACCCCTATTGTTTTATAAACAGAAGAATATATAAATATTTGCATCAGATAAGGATATACAATGTTAGACATAATTATCAATACAAAGCTATATGAGCAAAGCATCGGAAAGAACGCACTGGAACTTGCAAGGGTCTGCGAAGAAGTTGCAAAGGAGACTGGTGCAAAGATCGGGCTTGCAGTCCCTGCAGCAGATATATATCCAGTAACACAAGCTACTTCAATACCTGTACTTGCACAACATGTCGATCCTGTTGAGTATGGCTCACATACAGGTCATGTCCTGCCGGAACACATAAAGGATATGGGTGCTGTGGGAACACTCCTCAATCATTCTGAGAAGCATATGGTATTTGATGACATTGAGAAGTCAATCAACAAGTGCAGAAAACTTGGCCTTATGACAATCGTATGCGCTGATGATCAAACCCAGGCAGAAAGCCTTTCAAAACTTTCTCCTGATGCTATCGCAATCGAACCACCAGAGCTTATAGGTGGAGACATATCTGTATCAACCGCAAAACCTGAAGTGATCACTGCAACAGTGAATGCTGTGGAAGGAAGAGTACTTGTGGGAGCAGGAGTGAAAAACTGCGATGATGTTGCAAAAGCCATTGAGTTGGGTGCAAAAGGGGTTTTGCTTGCGTCAGGAGTAACTAAAGCTAATAACCCGAAAGAAGTATTGCTTGAACTTGCACGAGGGATTCAGGGAACGACCACGTAGATCTTATGGATATGTCCATCGTAGAATCTTCCCTGATGGGATACATTAACATCAAAGATGTATGTTCCGGGAAGAGTGCTAGCAGTTGTTGATATTTTTGGATCAGCTTTTACCTGGAGTCCAATAACCTCATACTCGTTAGTGTCTATCTCGTATGTCTCTGTTGAATTATAGATCCAGCGGGTGTTAATGTAACCTTTGTTAATATTATTAATCTCACTACCGTTCTCGTAAACTGCTTTCTTGAACTTGATTGAAACATCAAACAAGTTGTTTGAGCCTGGAAGCACATTATTCACACCCAAGCCAAATACATCAAGGTCTCCGCGGGAGATGGTCTTTGTATTGACAGGGATACTCACCCTGGACCCGTCATTCATGAGCTGCTCTATCCTG
>JAWOGQ010000106.1:0-6323 GCA_046496745.1 Candidatus Woesearchaeota archaeon
ACGCCCCCGCGAGGATTTGAACCCCGGTAACAGGCTCCGCAAGCCTGTGTCATATCCACTAGACCACAGGGGCATTTAAAAGGACGAATTACTTCCCATTATTAAACTTTTTCACAACTACCCCGAGGGGTTTGTATATGAGCTTGGCTGCAGGTAAAGGATTTCTAATGACCTGCTTTGATTCATTGGAAATCACAGTCAGCTTATTGACTATCATAGGCTTATGGTATCTCATCGGCCTTACCACGATCTGTTCATATCTTTGCCCTAAAGAAGGCACCAGGTATGGCATGTGCTTCTGGCCTGACTTTGCAATCGAAGGCATCCTCTGGAGCTGGTTCACAGGCGCCCCCCGCACAAAAGATTGCTTATTCTTTATGCAGTCCAGAAATTCTGGAATAGTCCCTGCATTAGCATATGTAACGACCTTACCGAATTCGAACAGTGAATGGCTGTCACTTCCTCCTGTGATACCGCAGGAAAGTTCATCAGCAAATTCCATAGCTTTGTTGTTCATTCCCTTGGTCATGGCACCATTGATGACCTCTACTGCGTGTACAGACTTCAGCATATCCGGCAAGATATATCCTTTCTTTATGCCTTTTGGTACATGTGTATATGCTGGAGAATACGGATGAGCGATGCTTACCACAGAGTCGTATGCCTGTGCCACCTGCAGCAGCTCAGGGATGGAAAGCTTTGTGTTGGTATGAGGATTCTTGTTCTTGGCAGGCTCTACATGCCTTTTATAGAACTCAGTCAGTTCCTCTACCTTAGAGAAATACACAAGGATATGTGGTCCCTCAGCTGAGCTTACCTCAATTCCTGGTATGACCATTACATTGGTGCCAAGCTCATATGCCCTGAGCACCCCTCCTATCTCATTATGATCTGTTATTGCAAGCCCTATTCCTTTCTTCTCGGCTTTCTTGAGGAGTCTTCTCACCCTTGTATAACTATCAGAGAAGCGAGTATGGACATGCATGTCACACAATGTATACCCTTTCTTGATAAGCCGCTTGATCTGTACCCTCTTCTGGTCGGCCTTTGCCAGGGCACGCATATGCGAGAGATCTTTCATGGTGTTAAGCGATACTCATCTCCTTATTAATTTTTTGACTAGAATGAGTTTTTCGAATAATTCCTGCATCGACTTCGGCCTGATTTCCTTTTTAAAAAGAGGTGACATCCCCGTAAGGGACCTCCCCCTGTCACCTTATGTAGGGATAGCTTATTGGCCTTCGTAATAATGATGCATTCTTTCGAAAAACTCGACTAGAATTCCGAGAGATTGACCTGACCGATTCTTATCTTCACGTCTTGTCCGACCTGTTTCTTGACAGATTGGGCAGTCTTTTGCCCAATTATCTTTGCAAGCCTGCCTGGTTCAGCCTCTTTCACATCCTTTATGGTGCATATCTGGTTAGAGAACATGCGTCTCGCCTTCACACGCCCTATACCCTTCAGTTTCAGGAGCGTCAGCAATTCCTCTTTTACCCCGTTCTGGAGCCTTACCCTTAGTTTCATGATAGCCTTCAGGATATCCTTGTATTCCTGGATCCTTGCAAGCTCTCCTGCTGCATATAACAACCAGTCGCAGGTGTCTATCTTAACCTTAAGCTCCCCTGGCCTGATACTGTATTTCTCAAGCAGGTCCTCCTCAGAGGTCTCATCGATCCAGTCATGCAGGCAGGAAGCAGTCTTGAGCGCATCCAGGAACTCTTCATATTCAGGCTCATATATGGATGGCTCATTCACAAGGAGAGTATCCTCATACTTTACCAGGATCTCCTGGATATCATCCATTTCCTTGGCACGAACCCTGAGAAGGGGACGCATCTCGAGCGTGTTTGCCATCAGATGCAAAAGCCCCATCGGTTCATCTCCTCCCTTCCTAAGGCCTTTGATTATCCCATGCGCAGTATATGGATCTATGTAAAGCTCGCTTACCCTGCGCCCCAGGTAAGTGACCTTATACCTTTGCTCCTCGTTTGCCGCAACAAAATCCCCTGAACCCCTTATGAACTCCCAGTGTTCCAGGTAATCAAGCATCTTTTCGATGATCATCTCCAGCCTGTTCATGTCCTTGAACTGGTGAGCCCAGAATGTCTCTTCAAAGAAATCCAGTATCTCTTCTTTTGTAGATACCAGTTTTGTTGCAATCAGAGATAGCAGGTATGTCCTTAGAACAGGCTCCACAGCAAGCTTTGAATAGATGTCTTCAGGTTCTCCATGGAGATATTTCTCCACTATCTCTTCCTTTTCAGCCTCGCTTTGCGCGATACAGATAGATTCCCCGTAAGTCTCATAACCCGGCCTTCCTGCTCTCCCTGCCATCTGCAGGTATTCAAGCACAGGGATATATTGCATCCCTCTTGGTCCGAACCGTTTAAGATCCTTTATTATAGTCCTGAAAGCCGGAAGGTCCAGTCCTGCAGCAAGTGTCGGAGTGCAGCATATTATCCTGATTGTCCCATCCCTGAAGGCATCCTCTATCAGGGACTTCTGTCCAGAAGTAAGCCCCGCATGATGAAAAGCGATCCCTTTCTTCACGCACTTGCTTAATCTTATGCATTGTTTGGTGGGCTTTGACAGGTCATTCAATATCTTCTCAGAAAGGCTTTTCAGGTCACCTGAACATTTCTTGCTGATATCTTCAGCGGTTTTTTCAGCACTTCGTTTAGTGTTGACAAATACCAAAGCTTGCTTGTTCATGTCAATGGTCTTTAAGGACAGGTCGATAACAGGATTCATCAGCATAACGAAACCATCCATCCTTTTTATGTACTTCGCTTCGAGTTTTTCGAAAAAATAAGCATCATTGTTACGAAGGCCAATCAGCTATCCCTACATAAGGTGACAGGGGGAGGACCCTTACGGGGATGTCACCTCTTTTTAAAAAGGAAATCAGGCCTAAGTCGATGCAGGAATTATTCGAAAAAACCACTTCGAAACTTTTATAAACCTATAATCTTTGATAACACACATGAATAGCATCCGTGAGATCATGAACGTAGATGTGGTTACTGCCTCTGAAGAGCAGAAACTCACAGAGATAATAGATCTCATCACTGAAAAAAAGATTGGTTGTGTTGTAGTAACCCAGGGAGACAAGCCAACAGGCATCCTGACAAAGAGTGACCTCATAGGAAAGGTTCTCGATAGCAAGAAAGACCCGAAAAAACTCAAGGTCAAGGATGTGATGACCTCTCCTATAATCACGGTAACACCTGATATAGAATTTGGTGACGCATTGGGTGTCATGGAAAGCAACCATATCAAGCGTTTGGTTGTGATTGAGGATGAAGTTCTAAGCGGCCTTATAACAAATGCGGATATAGTGCGCACAGCAAAAAACATCAATAGCTACTGCAAGCGCATGGTATTCTACCAGAACATCCAGAGTTATGTTATTTTCATATTCTTCATGTTTGCTCTGATATATTTTGCAGTGAAGTTTCTGATGAATTAAAATGATAATAGGAATTACAGGTACACTAGGGGCAGGTAAGACGACAATCGTTGAATACCTCAAAGGGAAAGGTTTTGCACACTATTCAGTTCGCGATTTTCTCACTGAAGAGATCAAGCGAAGAGACATGCCAATCAATCGCGACAGCATGGTAACGGTCGCAAACGATCTGCGGCAGAAACACTCTCCAAGCTACATTGTAGAGCAGCTCTATGAACAGGCCAAAGGACAGGATGCGGTTATCGAAAGCATCCGCACACCTGGCGAGGTAAAGGCCTTAAAGGATTATGGCGATTTCATGCTCCTTGCTATAGATGCTGACATAAAAACACGCTACGACCGTATCATCGCCCGTAAATCAGAGACAGACCAGATAAGTTTTGAGAAGTTCAAGGAAGACGAAGAACGGGAGATGAACTCAGATGAGGAGCACAAGCAAAACATAACAAGATGCATAGAAATGGCAGACCATCGCATCGACAATAACGGTACTATCGAAGAGTTCTATGAAAAGGTAAAGGCGTTGATAGAAAAATGAAAGAAAGACCATCAAAAAAGGAATACTATTTGAATATCACAAAAGAAGTCGCAGCAAGATCCAACTGTCTTAGTACCAACATAGGAGCCATTATTGTCCGGGACGATCAGATTGTTTCAACTGGTTATAATGGGGCACCTCGAAAGACAAAGGACTGTTACAAGACCGGGACCTGTCTGCGAAGGGACATGGAGATCCCCTCTGGCCAGCGCTATGAATTGTGCCGGAGTGTTCATGCCGAACAGAATGCAATAATCAACGCGGCCCGTGCCGGAGTCTCCATTCTCAATGGAACAATGTATATCTACGGTGTCAGGACGTATGGTGTTGAGGAGCCTGTCTTACTGGATGCGCTTCCATGCCTCTTCTGTAAAAAGATGCTAATAAATGCCGGGCTCAAGGCTATCGTAGCCATGATGAGCGACGGCACTATCAAGGAATTCTCAGTGGACGAATGGGCCAATGAATGGCGTGAACGAGACCTGACAGATGACCTGAACCAGTACAACACCAGCTACTCAAAGTGATTTGGCCTTCTCAAGAAGCGCGTCCTTTGCCATCATCCCCATGGCACGGTCAACTTCTTTGCCATCTTTCATGAATACGATAGTAGGTATGCTCATTACCTTGAATTCCTGTGCTATGTCAGGTGCATCTTCAGTGGAGATCTTTACGAATTTGACCTTCCCTTCCATATCCTTCCCTGCTTCTTCAAAGATAGGGCCAAACATCTTGCATGGCATGCACCATTCCGCCCAGAAATCGATGATTACAGGAATATCAGACTGTTTCACTTCCTTTTCATAGTTCTCATTTGTTACGTGTGTTACCATAATTTCACCTCATATGCCCCAAATCACCTTTTCTTTTTATATTTAATGGAGGTGTGGCCAGGATCCGGTTAATTTTACACAACCACAACCTATAAATAGGCAGGAAAGTCTCTCTTTATATATGAACTTCCAGGACCTAGCAAAAATAGAGACACCAGACACCTATCTGGACATGGCATTCAATGCAGCAAGAAAGCGCGCAGAGCTTGCACAACAGCAGAAATGCACAACCAAGCTTCAGAAATCACGCCATGTGGAATCCGTACGGGTGCAGACAATAGGCGGAAGCCTCCAGAAGCACTTTGACAAGATCCTTACAGTATTTCCAAGCATAGACAATCTTCCCCCATTCTATGAGCAGCTTATCCGTGTCACCCTTGAATACCAGCAACTAAAAAAAAGCCTGGCTGCAGTCAACTGGGCAAAGAACATGTCCCAGAAACTCACATCAAAATATGCGAGCAAGATCAACCGCTGCCAGCATTTCAAGAACATTGGAGACTACAGGAAAGAATTTTACGGCCGGATATCCTCTGTAGTAAAACAGATAAAAAATGAGCTTTTCTACCTTGATGAAGCAAGAAAGGTCATGCGCAGGTATCCTGCAATCAAGACAGACCTCTATACTGTCTCTATCTGTGGGTTCCCTAACATCGGAAAGACCACCCTTCTCTCAAAGATAACTGATGCAAGGCCTGAGATCAATAATTATAGCTTTACGACCAAAGGTATCAATATAGGCTACATATACAATGAAAAAAAGCGTATTGTACAGGTGATAGACACTCCCGGTACCCTTAACCGCTTCAACAAGATGAATGCAATTGAGCAGCAAGCTTATATTGCAATGAAATATGCAGCCCATGATCTGATATATATCTTTGACCTTACAGAAAGCTATTCCTTAAAGGACCAGAAAAAGCTTTTCAAGCGATTGGCAGAGGAACACAAGAACATCCTTATCTATCTTTCAAAGACAGACCTCCTGACCAAGAATGTCATTGAGGATTTCACAAAAAACCTTTCAAATGTTTTCACTGACCCTGATGCTCTCAGGGATCACGTGATTGAAACTGCGAAAAATATATAAGGGCTCGACTCCCGGAAATCTATATGAGGTGGATCATACTTCTTGTGCTTATTGCAACTACAAACGCCCTGGATTTCACGGAAGCGACCTGGGACATCAATCTTTACGGTTCTACTGCAAAACCCGTGACCTCTTACATTAGACTTGACAACAATCCACCCTCCAACCAGGAGCTGACAATTGGTAATATCCCATATGAAAATGGATCCTATGTCCTGGAAGGTAAAAATTATGATCTTTCTTTCACTATAAGGACAAGAGAGGTCCCTGCCAAGGATAAAGACAGCGATCCTGATTCTTACCTTGATAATACCTACTATGTTGATACCTCAGGTGAGATACAGGGAAGAGTTAAAAAAAGGCAGACAGGCTTACGTGATCTGCCCCAGA
>JAWOGQ010000004.1:0-15942 GCA_046496745.1 Candidatus Woesearchaeota archaeon
CTTGTATTGGAGCCCCTTCTGTTGCAACAACTGAATAATCCTCATTTCCGAACCTGGAAAGGTTATCGTAGAACAAAGGGATATCCAACTGCTCATCGAGCTTGTTCATGAAGCCAAAGGTGTATTCCTTGTCATCCACTGGTGTCAGTGTTATTGTCTCCATGATGGTGTCTTCAGGGGTACCCTTGTAAAATATGTCAAATCCATTCAGGAACAGTTGGTTTGGGTCTTCAACCACATCTGAAAGGCCTTGTCCACCCTCTACAAAATGATCCTGTTCTGGAGTCCACTTGACATTGATTGATTCAAGCTTCAGGATGTCAGATTCAACTGATCCTTCAATCTTTACAGCGGTGCCTTCAACTTCTTCGGAACCCTGGTAGTAATTGATGGTATCATATGAATCATCAGTTATGTCGCTGTCCTTTATCTCAATCTTTTGTGGGCCAACAGAAAGGAGAGCCATGTCTGCGTCAGAGCTCTGGAGGAATAGGTTTTTCACGTTTATTACAGGACCATCCTCCATTTCAAAGGATTCTCCTTCTTTAAGTGTATCTGATTCATCATTGACCTGGATGAGAATCTCTTCTTCACCATCAGAAGTATAGATAGCATTTACCTTAATATCATATTCAATGCCATTGATTGTATATGTCTTTGATTCATACTCGTTTATGAATAGTTCATTGCTATCTGCCAGGAAAGTTAGGGAAACGGACTGGTTGTTTTCCAACAATGCTTCAACCATGCTGAATTCCTGACCGAAAAGCTCTATTTTCTCATTCTGGAGATCCAGGGTTGTGCCTTCAATCTTGGATTCAAGGTTTGAAGGGAATACCAGGCGATATTCATAGGCCATCGCGTCCTCCTCAAAAATCAGGTATGTCTTTGGGATCTCAGCTTCATCCCTTGGAACTCCGTCTGCAACTGCAAGAGAAGGAGTTATGTTCTCTCCGATATGGAGGTACTGCTCGTAATCAAAAGAGCCCTGGTCATTACTGAACTCTTCAGGTGCAAATGCACTGAATTCATTCTCAGTTATAGGGGAGACGATACTTATCGATTCTCCACCTTCGACCATATTATTTGTCTCTTTCATCAAGACATTTTCAGAAGAAATGACTGGTTCAGACTCGCACTCTCCTGAAGCCTGAAGGTTCTGCTGAAGTGCAAGACCAAAATTGACTGCTGTGATAAAATCTTCGGGGCCTGCATTTTCCCCAACTATCATCTGGGCATTGAATGTTCCATCTTTTGCCAGAACTGAAGGGAATTCCGAAAGATCTGCGTTGACGACGACCCCTAACAGGATAAACATGATTGCAATTGCATAAGACTTCATTTTGTACCTCTCTTTTATTTCTCCTCTGATTTAAGACTTATAAAAATGTTTCTATTTTTTCTGTTGGATGGGCAATTCCTTGGTTTTTATCTTTATCTGGAGAATGCCTATGAATGCAATCATCAATACCGAATAAAGCAAGAGGAAGATATGACCCAACCATAGCTCTGATATGGATTGATTGAAAAGTATCACTTGTTTGAGGACATTCACTGCAATAACAAGAGGATTGTATTCTGCAATGAGCATTATGGATTCGTGCATGCTCTCCAAGGGTAGGATAAGCCCTGAGAGAAGGAGGAAACCGCTCCCGATAGATATAGAAGCAAGGGTCACAGCCTCGTCTGTCTTGAATATATAACCGACCACCAGGCCAAGCAGGATGAAGAATACAGATGCATTGCATACTATCAAAAGAAGATTGAAAAGGTTTGGTACAGGAAGATCAAGGAGAAGGTATGTCACAAAAAATATCAACAGGACCTGGAGAAATACAAGCAAGAATGCTGTTATGAAAACACCTAGTATGAAATAGCTTGTCCGGGTGGGAGTTATGAAGTTACGGAGGAATGCGTCTGATTTCTTTTCCATTATAACAAGGTTCGAAGAAAGGAAAAGCCCGATGAGCATTATGAAAAGCACTATCAGGGTTGGAACCATGAAACTCAGATGATTCTGGTCAGAGGCTATAGAGGTCACTTCGGTATTTATCGGCACTGCAATATTTCTTGCATCCTTTATTTCTATACCTGACAAGGTGTTGATCATGCCATCCAGTGCCTTCTTGTGATTATTCAGGTTATCAAGATTCGTGCGAAGGTCTCCTACTATCTCCTCTATCTCCCTTATGGCCTCATTGCGCATGCTGTCAGTATTGGAAAGTTTCCGTTGCAGACGGGCAAGTGAATCATCAAGGTTGTCGACCGCATCACTAAGATTGTCCTGCTGATCATTGATGCTCTTTTCACGTTCCTTTACTGCATCAGAGGTATCATCTATAAGTGATGTTATATTATCCTCAAGATCACTAGATATATTAGAATCTTCTACCCGGGATTCTATCCTGTTAAGATTGTTGTTGATCCTCGTAATAAGGAATCCTACGTGCTTGTTGACATCTTCTGAACGGTCTTTGACATCAGAGAGAGGGATATCATTCATAGAAAGGTCAAGATCCTTTACCAGGGTTTCAAGCTCATTTATCTTGGTATTCAGGTTTGTCTGGGATTCAATCATTGCAGATACTGCTTCTTTCTCTGCAGTTAGTTTGTTGGTTGTAACATCAATACGGTCAAGAAGCTGCTCGGATAAGCTTGTGGAAAGATTGGATGATACCCTGCCTACCTCAGTGGAGACACTGTCTGTCACGAGCCATGCAAGGTTAATCTCTGAATTATCAACAAATATGTTAAGCCTGTTATCCATTGAGCTATCTACTGTAAACTTATTGAAGATCAGGCAGATATTGGTCTCACCAGACTTAACAGATTCTATGCATGACCTGTTATCCTCCTTGAGTTCCACGTAAAATTCGTTCTCTTCAAGTGCATCAAGGATAGTCCCTGTCAACTCTGTGTATTCAGGGAAATAGAATCCTACACGGATCTTGTAGTTTCCGGCATTATTGAATGCAAGGCCAACTACAAGGATAAGAAGGAGAGGGCCAAGGATAATGACAAGGGCTGAACTCTTTGACCTGAACAGCAACTTGTAATTCTTTGCGATTATCTTTATCAATGGATGGTTAGCTAGGGTGGAGTGGTTTATCCTGGAGAACATCTCCTTTGCTTTTTGCCTGAATCCTACCATGTCCAGTATCTCTTTTTTGAAACCACAGACTCAAAAACTTCTGTCAGGCTTGGCTTTGTCAGATTTAGGTCGAGTATATGCTCTTCTTTATCTTCTATTATGTGTATGAGCTCATGGATAACCTTGTCTGCTTTAGGGGTATAGATTACAAGACTGTTGTCCCTTACCATGATATGGGTTAGGGGAACGCCTGAATGCTGAATCGCTCTTTTGATGGAGTCATAGTTATGGGATTCGATCTGAAGGCAGATCTCCTGGTCTGAAGAATAATCGTGCTTTAGCTGCTGGATTGAACCCTGGCTACTAAAAGCCCTGTCATGGAGGATTGCCACGTGGTTGCAAAGGTCATCAAGTTCATTGAGAAAATGCGATGTGATGAGCACAGTCTTTCCTTTTTGGTTGATACGGCGGATCACCTTGTATATCTCCTGGCGCATGATTGGGTCCAGGTCTGCTGTGGGCTCATCAAGTATCAGGATAGGAGGGTCATGTATAAGAGAGCAGGCGATGCCAAGCCTTCTTTGCATACCTCCTGAGAGATTTCCTCCTAAGGTGGATGTGAACTGTGCAAGGTTGACGAGTTCGAGGGTTGAGAATATTGCTTTCTTTTTGACCTGTTCGTCCATATAAAACAATGAACCAAAATAATCCAGGTTCTCCCATACTGAAAGATGCTTGTAGAAAGATTGTTTCTGTGGGGAATATCCAAATATCTTTGTGATCTCGCGGGGCTGATCCTGGATCGAGACAAAATCTGTGCGGGAGGGCACATTGTAAAGTACTTTACCATGATCAGGTTCAAGAAAACCAATCAGTATGCTCAGAAGGGTTGTCTTACCAGAGCCTGAAAGGCCGATGATACCCATTAGGTCTCCTTTATTCAGATCAAAAGTGATGGTATCGAGTATCTGTTTCTGGCCGAATGATTTGCATACATTAGAGACACGGAGGGCGCAATTGCCGGTAAGTTCATTCTTGAGGGTCTGGAACATATAAGCGATCGAGTTATCATTCCATCCATTCTGCCTGAGTTTCTTTTTTATGATATCCTCATTGAAACCTTCTGCTAGTTTGGATCGAATTACCTCTATAGTTTTATCTAAGTATTGTTCCGACCCCATTACAACCCTCTTTTATAATTTTTTAAGAATGAGGCTATTTAAATTTAACGAAAAATTTTATAGTCTCTAAGTTATTCATCTGGATCATGAAGATGCATCTTGTGTTTCTGGGCCTTGTGGTTGTTATTGCATTGATAGGTTTCCTGCACGAACCAACCATTACAGGAAGGGCTGTTTCCGGTTGTGAGAGCCATGCCTATAAGGAGTGCCAAGAAAATGAGGTCTATTGGTATGATTCCTGCGGAAATGTTGAAGAGATAGACCCTTGCTCTTCACGGGAGATCTGCAGGAATGCAAGCTGTGAATGCAGGACTGGTTACATCAAATCTGAGGGATCTTGCCAGAGGACACTGTAGAAAAATTAATAAGTAAGGGTAATGCCGGATTATTGATGGATTTCCAGAAATTCCTGAGAAAGGAAAAGAAGATATGGCATAAGCGCTTTCTTCCTTCGCTCGCTGCAGCTTTACTTGCAGGATTCATATCATACGTGATAGATTTTACGCTTTCTAATGTGGTGCTTTTTGCAAGTGTTGGGGCATCAGCATTCATACTGACAAATGCCAACCATCATCACTTAGCCACATTACGTACAACGATCCTTGCTTATGTTATCGCTTTGATAATCTCATCTTTTGTTTATATGGCAAACAAATATTATCCGCTGCACATGTCAGTAAACATATTTTTACTGGTCTTTTTTGTGGGAATCTCGCTTTATCTTTTCAATGCAATACACCCACCAGCAATCAGTGTGTCCTTATCTTTCATACTGCTGAAGAGGTCCTATGTGGAGCTGATCTATATTGTGATCGCAATATTCTTGCTTTTCATAATAGTAAGGCTGATAACATACGCATACTCAGGGGATCTTTCGATAAGACACTTCGGAAAAGAATTCAGAAAGCACTAGTATCCAGGGTTTTCGAATAATTCCGGCATCGACTTCGGCCTGATTTCCTTTTTAAGAAGAGGCGACACGTTGCACACAACACTTCCTCCTTTCACCTTATGTAGGTATAGCTGATTGGTCTTCGATGATGCTTATTTCTTCGAAAAACTCTAGTGTCCCAAAACACTTATAAAGGGCATAGCATTTCCAGTGATTATAGCGAGGTGGGGCAGCCAGGAGTGCCCGTCGGGCTCATAACCCGGAGGTCGGTGGTTCAAATCCACTCCTCGCTACTTTTCTGGAGTTAAATTTAATCAATATCTAAAGAAAGAAGTCCCTAACGGGACTACGCATAGGTTCTGATAAATCTGGAACTGAGAAGGCAAAATGCCTTCCTGGCCTACTTCTCAAAAAAGGACTTATATGCAAGATATGTGGAATATACATCAGCCTTGCTGAGAACTTCAGTCGTGGTATGCATTCCAAGCACGCAGGGGCCTACGTCTATCACTTCAATGCCATACTTTGCCATGAACATTGCAATTGTTCCTCCGCCACCTACATCGATCTTCCCAAGTTCACCGGTCTGCCAGTTGATGCCTTCCTTGTCAAGGATACTCACGTACCAGCTCATGTATTCAGAGCTCGCGTCATTGGTTGAATACTTTCCGCCAGCGCCACCATATTTTTCTACTGAGACTCCATAACCAAGATAACTTGCATTAGACGGGTCATGGACATCCTTGAATATTGGATCAATCGCCACTGTCACATCTCCACTGAGGGCTTTTGATTCTTCCAAAACCTGGGTCATGCGTTCCTTCCGACTGGAGAGATGGAGTATGTCGCCCATGAAATATTCAAGGGCCTTGCTCTGGGCGCCTGTATCACCATAAGAACCGATCTCTTCTTTGTCTGCAAAAAAGCAGAGTGCTGTATGCCTGGGGTTTTCTGTTTCAAGCAATGCACGCAATGAAGTGTAAACACATGCATGGTCATCATGGCCATAGGCAGCTATCATGGATTCGTCAAAGCCTATGTCTACTGGGTTTTGAGCTGGAACAAAACTGATGTCTGCAGAAAGAAAGTCTTTCTCTATCATATCATAGCGCTTGTTCAAAAGCTTTAGCACCTGGAATTTCACCTTCTCTTTGATGTTATCATCGTCCACAGGGATATTGCCTACTATAATCTGAAGGTCCTCTCCCTTCACTGCTTCACGCATCTTCTTTTCCATCTGATCACGGGCAAGATGAGGCAGGAGGTCGGGGATGATAAATTTAGGTTCATTGTCCTTCTCACCTATTGAGATCTCCTTCTTTCCTTTCTTTGTATGGATTACCGCGTGCATTGCAAGAGGTATATTCAGCCAGTTATATTTCTTGATACCTCCGTAATAATGGCTCTTTAGCATGGCAAGAGAAGAGTCCTCATATAGAGGGGATGGCTTGAGGTCAAGCCTGGGACTGTCGATATGGGATCCGATGATCCGGAATGTGGGCTCTTTGCCTATGATTGCTGCGAGTATGCAACGGTTTCGGATTATCTTGTAGACCTTATCTTTTGGCTTGAGGGAATCTGTAGAGGAAATATCCTTAAAGCCTTTTTTCTTGAGTGCTGCTTCAATCGCTTTTACGGATTCCCTTTCTGTCTTTGCATTTTTCAGAAATGACTTATACTCTTCTGCAAAGGAGAATACAGTCTTTTGTGAATGGTCATTCCAGGAGGATCTTTTCTTGTAGAAAGTCTGCTTTTCAAAGGTCTCGTTTTTCATTGTAGATTTATGGTTGAAGACTGGAAATATAAAGATTTCGGAATAAGGGCCTGAAAATTCTAGCATCGGCACAACTCTCAAAAGAAGTGATGTGCTGGGCTACCATAAGCCATATATGTCCCATCTGGGGAAAAGACAACTCTCAAAAGAAGGTGATATGCTGGCAAGGCTCTCTTTCACCATGTCATTAGGGACTCATTTCTCAGAAGAAAGGTTTAAATATTCCGTTTTTACCTCTATCAGTATGGGTACAGAACAGGTCACATTCAATATAGGAGAAGTCATCGTAAATGAGGGAGAGCATAGCTATGACCTGTATAAGCTTATCAGTGGAACTGTCTCAATCTTCAAGGGAACAACCAAGGTTACAAGCATTTCTGAGCCTGGCGAACTACTGGGGGAGATGTCCTTTTTCATAGGGAAGAAGAGATCTGCTACAATGGTTGCTGAAACAAATGTTGAACTGGAGAGGATATCAAAGGACGGACTTGCTGATTATTTCAAAGAGAACCCTGATTTTGCTATAAATATCTCAGAGTCACTTGCAAAAAGGCTGCAGGATACTACCCAGCGTCTCACGGAGCTTGAGCGTTACAAGAAGATGTATGATGAGATAGTGAAGTATGCGCATAGCCATCCTAAACTGCTTGAGACCCTTGATTCTTTCGAGAAGGTGCAGGAGTGGCAGGAGGAGAAACTCAAGGAGATGCTCAATAAGAAAAGCCTGATGTCACAGAAGATAATCCGACCTTTTGTGGAAAACACAGTAAACGCTGTGCAACAATTCCTGAATACGCACGTAGGGCAGGATGAACCTTTTGCGTTCGGAGAGAAGGATATCGACCTGGATGCTGCATCTGTGGTCAATCTTTTGGGAGAATTCAATGGATGGTATGTGATGGCATTTCCCAAGGATGTGGCACTTGCAATGACAAGCAAGATAACAGGAAAAGAGTATGATGAACTTAACGAGGATGTTGTGAATTACATAAAAGAGATAAACAACATAATAATAGGATGGATAATAGGAGCTGTCAAAGGTTATAAATTCAGCATATCAACCCCTACTGCAATATTCGGGGCAGATGCAGTGAAAAACATGATCAGCGAGACTCCTTCGATGGTAATCCCATTCAAGACAGAATTCGGCGAATTTTATACGATCATTTTCATAAACATAATGAAGTGAAAAAATGCTAAACGATCCAGAACTGAAAACAAAACACCTAAAGACAGGAGAAGTCCTGGTCAACCAGGGAGAACACAGCACTGATTTTTACATCCTGGCCTCAGGTACTGTTGCAATTGTAATCGGCACCAGCAGGATCGCGACTATCGATCAACCAGGAATGTTTCTTGGAGAGATGTCATTTTTCATAGGAGATAGAAGAACAGCAACAGTCATTGCGCTATCTGACGTGGAAGTACAGGTTATACCAAAGGATAAGGTTCTTGATCTTTTTGCGAAGAACCCTGACTTTGCTGTGAGTGTTGCAGGGTCACTTGCGCAAAACCTGAAAGACACAAGCAATAAAGTGGCTGAACTGCGTAACAGGCAGGATTACCTGGACAAGCTATTGAGATATTCAAAAAACATACCTGAGCTTGACAAGCAGATCAAGGAATTTGACAGGGTGATGCAGGAGAGGCAACGTATACTGCAGGAATTCATCAATGAGAAGAGTATCATGAGCCAGAAGATAATACACCCCCTTACTCAAAGCACAAAATACTCGATCAAGAACCTCGTGGGGATCGAATCTGAAAGAAACGAGAGTTTTTTCCTGGAAGAACATGAGATCGAGATGGCAGCAGGTTCAGTAGTAAACATTGAAGGAGATTGTGAAGGATGGTATGCCCTTGCATTCCCAAAAGAGACTGCACTTGCCATGAGTGGGCGCATGATTGGAAAAGAACAGAATGACCTTAATGAGGAGACTGTGAGTTTCATAAAGGAGCTCAACAATATAATGAGCGCGCAGCTTATCACAAGGATCAAGGAGTATGACCTTTCAATCTCAACCCCTGTAACTGTCCTTAATGAGAATGCATTAAAATCCATGATAAAGATGGTTCCATCGCTGGTACTTCCATATGAGACAGAACTTGGCAGATTCTATACTGTACTCAACATAAAAATAGCAAGCGGGAGCTGAGATTCGAACTCAGGATCAGAGGGTTGCAGCCTCTTGCCTTAGCCACTTGGCCACTCCCGCATGGGAAGAGGGAGAAGTTGAAGATTTAAAAAAGTTTACCTTTTTCTTCGATAGATTTATAAGAAGTTTGATAATCATTTACTGCATGAAATCCTTATGGGGGAAGATATGGTATTTTATCTGGGAAGATGACTCGCTTTTAAGCTGGACAGTCGATCTGCTGATCTCTTTTGTGATAATAAAATTCCTTGTTTATCCGGGTCTTGGGCTGGCGCTTGGAACAACACATCCAATTGTCGCAGTGGTCTCAGGCAGCATGGAACATGATGGAACCTTTGATTCCTGGTGGGAATCGCAAAAAGGGCTGTATGACCAATACAATATAACAAGGGAAGAGTTCAGTGAATATCCGTTTGCAAACGGTTTCAACACAGGGGACATAATGGTTCTCAAAGGAAAGCCTACGGATGAGATTGAGAGAGGGGATGTGATAGTTTTCTGGGGCAACAGGCGGGACCCCATAATCCATAGAGTGGTGGATTCTAATGGGGGATTTACTACTAAGGGAGACCATAACCTGGGTTCAGACACATATGAATATGACATACCTCCAGAGAGGCTGGTGGGTTATGGAGAGCATGAGAAGGGAAGTGTTGCAATTGCAAGAGTACCCTATCTAGGATATATAAAGATAGGAGCAGTATGGCTCCTTACACAGGTGATGTAGATGTTGTTTTGTCCGGAATGCGGTTCGATACTAATGCCAAAAGAAGAAGATGGAGAAAGAATAATGGCCTGTTCATGCGGTTATTCTTCAAAGGACAGCCAGTCGCTTAAAGAATCTGTCAAGAAAAAAAAAGATATTGAAGTAGTCTCAAATGAGCATGATTACGAAAGCCTCCCTACCACAGAGGCTGACTGCCCAAAATGCGGAAATAAAAAATGTTACTATTGGCTCGTCCAGACACGTTCCGCAGACGAGCCTGAAACAAAATTTCTAAAATGCTGCAAGTGCAAGCATACCTTCCGGGATTACGGTTAGTAAAGCTTGTTGCAGCAATCCTTGAATAGTTTTCCTGAACCACAAGGACATATGTTCTCAAGCTCCCATATTATCCCGTTGGTTGTTTGGTTTATTGTTTCAGACATTTGTATCACCCCCTAAGTGGATATTTCTACTAATCGGCCATCTGAATCAAGGCGATAGTTCTGTTCGTCAATCCCCCATCAAGAATCTCACGCAACTTTCTGCGGTTCATATTTACCACCCCTTTTATGTCTATGATAAATTAGCGGTATATGAGATTTCTGATGTTATTTTATATGGGCAATATAAATTATATAAAAAAGATTTAAATTTATAAATCGAACAAAATGTTTATAAAAAGAAAATACATTATGCATCAGGGGGATAAAAATAAAGAGGAAAGTCATCCAGATTGCAAACAGCACACAGTTGGTATCCTTACCCAGAAAGTGGTGTATCAAGAATAATATTAAAAAAGGGGAAGAACTGGAACTGACTGACTTAGGTAATAAACTGATGATTCTTGCAGAACAGGAGAATGCACCTCTACTGAAAAAAAAGCTGCATCTGGATGATAAGGAAAAATACCTGAAATATATATTGCATGCCCTCTACCAGAAGGGATATACTGAAGTCATATTCACATACGATGATGAAAGGATAGCGGACGTTATACAAAAGATGTTGCATGAGGAGATGGTGGGCTTTGAGGTAGTTGAGCAATCACCCAAGATGTCTGTGATACGTTCGGTTGCAGGAGCTCTTCCTTCTGAATTTGATGCGATCCTGAAAAGAGCGTTTTCACTTACTGTCTCAATGTATGAGGGACTTGTGGATAATCTGGTACAAGGAAAATTCCAGGCGATAGGAAGCTTATCCTACATGGAGGGCAATGTCTACAAGTATGTAACTTTCTGCACGAGAATGATAAATTCCGGGCTAAAGGATAAGGATGTCACACAGTATTCTGTCCTGAAAAGGATTGAGAGGATAGCAAGAGAGATGAAATTCCTTTGCATAGAACTTAACAAGAACAATTCAATAGACAAGAGGACAAAGGAGACTGTAAAAGAAGTATACTCTTTACTTAAGGAATCCTATGATCTCTATTATGCATATGACCTCAAGAAAACCCTTGAATTGTTTGAGAAGAGATTAGAGATAATAAAAAGGATAAAAAAGGAATTTAAGGCAGGCTGTATGAATGCCCATTACCTATGCAACATTTCACAATATATTTTTGATCTCTCAAAAGCAAAAATGCAGATGGAGATATAGATGGATTTTTCACAAGCAATAGAGATACTGGTAAAGACAAATGCGAAACAGAACAAGGCAGAGTTTGACGAGGAAAGAGGAGTATGGAAAGTTGATATAAAGGCCCCCCCTGAAAATGGGAAGGCAAATCAGGAGATCATAAGATATTTCCAGAAACTTTCGGGGAAAAAGGTCAAGATACTCACAGGAGCCACATCAAAAAGAAAACTTCTAAGATTTTATTAGCTTAAGGATATGCTTTCTCTTTAGATTATCAGTATATCTTATGCGTGAATATTCACTATCCCATAAAAGGAAAGGAGCACCATTTGATTGGATTATTATATCAGGAGGTGGAATCTCAGAGGTATAAAGGTTTGATTTGATGTCCTGCTTTTCTATTGTATCCGGATCAATCTTTCCTGCCTTAACCTGGCGGGCAATCAAACGGCAGGCGTCAAGAATCTCCTCCTGGCCATCATACTCTATGCACAGGTTCAAAACCTTATCAGCATCTTGTTTCTTGATTATTTCCTTTATCTGCTCTACAAGAGGGGAATTATACCATTTCCCGAAAACATTGACCTTGCAATGGCGTTTGGATATTTCTGAAAGGAATGATCCAGTAATGTCAAACTTGATAGTTATGACTGATACTTCCTCAAAGAGAGAATCAATAATCTCAAGTGCCTGGGTTTCATTGAAAGGGAGGTTTAGGGCGATATGCATGCAAATACACAATACGCAAACCTTTAAATAGTTTACTCAAGGGTAGTTTCATGATGGACCCTACTGATCTGCTCATGATTGCAAGCGCAGGAGCGCTGGTGGTTTCCTCATATACTGATTTCAAGACACGCGAGGTTCCGGACTGGGTAAGCATAGGTTTGATCCTTACTGCACTTGGAGGAAGAATCATATTCAGTTTCTACAATGGACTTAATTATTTCCTGGAAGGAATGTTTGGTTTTGCATTCTTCTTTGCGGTTGCTGCATTCCTGTTTTATACAGGGCAATGGGGAGGAGGAGATGCAAAACTTCTCATGGGGCTTGGCGCTGCTTTCGGGTTAGGATTTGAGAAAGGTGTATTGCTTTTTGTTGCAGGAGGCATATTTGTCCTTCTTTTCGGATTGAACCTTACAGATATGGTAAGAAAGGAGAAGAAGCTACAGCGGGCACTCAACATAGTGATGACTTTGTTGTCGCTGGGATTTATCGGGATCTCATTTTTCATAATGCCAGTACCTAACAAACTGATATTTTTCCTGATAAACCTTCTTCTTTTCGGAGGGTTATATGGCCTGGTATGGATAATTTACATGCTCTTCAGGAATATCAAGGAGTTCAGGGCAGGATTCTCAGAACAATTGAATGAGAAAAGACTGATTCTAAGGGTAGTGATCACTGGATGCGGATTGCTGTTGATCATAGGTTTTTTCACTAACATCCTGTTCATTGCGACTGTAGTTTTTGGAGTTTTGCTTGTGTTCTTTTTATGGCTTGCAATGAAATCTGTGGAAGATTTTGCCATGGTAAAGAAGGTCAATGTGAGTAAGCTCACTGAAGGTGACTGGATTGTCAGGGATGTTATAGTTGATGGAGAATATATCTGCGGGCCTGCTGATCTTGGTGTAAGGGATGAGCAGATAAAGACACTCAAGAAACTTAAAGCAAAGGGCAAGATAAAAAAAGTGGTGATAAAAGAAGGAATCCCTTTTGTGCCTAGTTTCCTTATTGCTTTTGTTGTAACTTATCTTGACCTGCTGTTTATTTTCTAGTCGTCTTCTTCGTCGTCATCGTCATCGTCATCGTCATCATCATCGTCGTCATTTCCACGTTCCTTTTCTACTGCACGGTCATCATCGCACCTGTACTCGGATACATGACCTACATAATGCCATAAGTATTGTTTATAACAATACCCACAGAAGCATCCAACATTTCTTGAGTAGACTCCACTCCACTGCTGTCTACAACTTGAGGTCCTCTTAAGTTCATCTCCTTCATAACACTCAATAGCATCATCCTCATATTCGATGCGGCATTCATCTGAGACAGGAACTTCTTTTCCGTCTTTGCACTCAAAACCAGGGCTAATACTAAGGGTAGTGGATGCGCACTGGCCAGATGAACAATTGTATTCCTTAAGTTGATAGTCGCCTTCACAGGTATCAAAGTATGTCCCGTCAGCATCTTCGCAACTTCCTGCAACAGTTGCATTGATCCCTCCGTCTGAATCTATGCAGGATGATTGAGGAACGCATATTCCATCACGACAAACATCAGCGCCGCATGACTGAGTAACATATTGGCATCCTTCAGTACCACACCCTACCTCGCTTTTATGTGTGCTGTTGTGACACTGGTCTGTTGAATTGTAACCATCATAGCACCAACCAGAACCATCTTCACAGGTGGTATCAACACCATAGCTTTCAAAGAAATCCTTGCCAACTACGTAATCCCTCTCAAAGGTATGATTAAGTTTCTTCATTAGGGAATTGTTCTGCATATCCTCGAATGACATACCTTTTTCTTCTAATGCAGACTTAAGGGACTTTGCCTTTTCTTCAGCATAAACCGGGTTCTCAATTGAGGCTGTAAGGCTATCTATCTCGCGCATCAATGAAAGCTTCTCATTGTTGTCAAGTGTGTTGTTGTTCCTTATCTTGTCGGATAACTGATTCAGGTCTTCAGTCAATGTCCTTCTTTCTTCTTCAATTTGTCTGATTACACGATCGCGTGCTTTCGATTTGATATAAGTTAAATTTGGAAGGTTAGCTTCAGTCCTCATGGCTTTTGCAGCATCCTTTTTGTCTTCAGGGATCCCGGAATAAGGGTCGTCAGCGACTGCAAGGCCGAAAAGACCCGGAGAATTCCCCCTGAGGCATTCTGCAGTTATGGACCTGTTGAGTTTATAGGTTATGGATTCTCCTCCTGACTGATCAAAATTCCACATTATGAGGGGATCATCAGTAATGTTCTTGTAATCACCTGTAAGCTCAATCAAACCCCTGGATTCGAAATCCATGAATGATTCCATGGCACACTTAGGGATAGATTCATAATAATCAAATGTCCCGTTCTCTTTTGTTATGTTGATTACTGTCTCATTATCTTCAAGAGTAACTTTCCTCTTGAGACCTGCAGCAATAGGATCAACAACGCTATAGTTCATGACAGATTTATTCTCCTTGAAGATGTCATTGAGTATAGCTGCAGCATCATCATAGCTGAGCTCAACCGGAGTAACATAATCAAAAGTGCAATCGCTTTGGCCTATTGCCTGGAGATTTGTCTCACCATTGTTATCTGTCTTGAACATAAGCTCAATATTGTTACCTTCAATCATGGTGCAGGTAAAATAGGGCACCTTTATCTGAATATTAGGAATATAAAAAGTCTGGACAATATCATTTCCATCGAGAAGGAAAACGTTCTCCTGGGTATCGGAATGCAAAGCATCCATCACAATAGGAAGACCTTCGAAACCTGCAAAAAGGACTTCTTCATTATTATCAAAGAAAAGTATCCTGTCAACATTACAGGGTATCTGGAATTCCTCAACCTGTGCCTTACCCCTGGCAGAAGCCATCTGGGTTTTTATCTTATCAAAATCCGATTTAAAACGTTCTGCGTCTATCTGGCAATTTTGTTCAGTGAGATCGGTTACCGTCGAGGTTGCAAAAAGTACAATCGCTCCGATGAATATGACTCCTATAAGAATGATAAATACCTGGTTAATTTGTCCTTTCATGAGGTGCTTTTGACATTAGGTGTATAAAAATCTTTTGATATTGCACCTAACCTGAAAAAGAGGGACAAGGGTTTCCTTCCTTGACACGGAGGTAAGTTTCCCTGCGGTCAAGCTTACAAAAAGATGAAGTGAAAAGAAGAGAATCAGGAGACATTAAATGTCAGTAAAAAAGCCTCTGGGGGGATTTGTCACCAAGGGTTTCCTTCCTTGACACGGATGTAAGTTTCCCTTCGGTCAAGCTTACGGAAAAAAGGATAAGGAGAATGATAAAATCTGGAGAGGAAGCCTCTGGGGGGATTTGCACCCCCGACCTTGGGATTACGAGTCCCACGCAATAGCTGGCTATGCTACAGAGGCTTGTTATCAAATTTTCGCTGGCAGTTAGGACAGACGGGCTGACGCTTGCCTTTCTGGTCTTTGACATAGGTGCCAAGAATTTTTCCCAAGAAGGTTGTTGCGATCTTTTCCCGGCAGACGGTGCATTTCATATGTGAGGGGAAAGGGCAGTTGTTTTTAAATTTTCGCGTAAAATACTTAAAGGTAAAAGGTAAAGAAGGAAAAATGGAGACAACAGGTTATGTGGCACCGACGCGCACGGAAAAGAGGTATTGTATGTATTGTGGCACCGAAATGCGAAAGGGCATAAAGGAAGAAATGTTCTGCCCAAAGTGCGGTTATAAACCCGCTGAGACACAAGCTCCTACACAGCCTCAAGCCACGGAAACACCAAAAGAATCAAATACGACCTGGTTGAAACTCGCAATGATCGTACTTGCCGGAGTTGCGCTGCTGGTGCTGATGTACATG
>JAWOGQ010000070.1:0-8736 GCA_046496745.1 Candidatus Woesearchaeota archaeon
ATCTAAACCAAAACTTTATATTGCAGTAACCACGCATGTTCCTTATGGTCCATGAACTCCTTCAGCATAATATAATGCAGATCTTGAAGAACCTTGGCCTAGATCCAATAAAGAACCACAAGATAAAAGGTTATGAACTTGACGTCTATGTCGCTTATGATGGTAAAAAGATAGGTTTCATCTGCGAGGAAAACAAGGATAATCTCAAGGATAATCTCCATGAATGGCACAGCAAGAACGAGGAGATAGGTCTTGACAGTATAGTTCTTACATTCTATGGTGAGATCCCTGACGATGTCACTCAATTATCAAAAAAACTGGGCACCGTCCAGTTTGATGCAGCAAAAGTGAACCACCTGCTGGAAAAATCCTTTGAGCAAAAGGAAGGCTTTCTCCCGGAATTCTTCCACGAGTTGGGCATGAATACAGAGGAGTGGGACAAAGAGCAGGAAGAGAAAAAAAAGCAAGAGAAAGAGAAAAAGAAGCTTCGCAGGAAGAAAAAGAAGGAGCAGGAGAAAGAAAGCAAGCTCGAAGCCAAGGAACTCAAGAAAGAGATTGAAAAAGAGCATGAGAGGTCCGAGATTGAAGAGATGGATCAGGTCATTGGTGAAGGTCTTGCTGACGAGATAATAGATGAGAAAAGACAGGAGCTTGATGAAGAGAAGCATAAACAAAAGGAAAGGTTTCACAAGCTGAACTTTTCTATGATAATAATCCTTTCAGTCATAGCATCTGCAACCACCATGCGTATTGCCTTGCTTGATGATGATATAGTCCGGCGTGCGGGCTTTTTGTTCCTTACACTCCTGCTATTGGGCTTGATTGCAGGTGGCCTGTATTACATGGCAAGAAGATTCATTGAAAAACTCAGTTCTGATCGGATCTCATCCCTTGAGCGCGAGATTGCCCGCTACGAGAGCGAGGAGCAGAAACTCGAGGAGTGAGCATCCCGCATGCAGCTTCAATATCAGTCCCTCTTGAATATCTGATAAAACACTTGTATTTCTTTATTAGTTGATCCTTGAATTCCTGGCATTCACTTCCTGTGTATCCATTGGAATCATTGAGCCTTATCAGGTTGAAATTTGTCTCAGGACCAAAATCAAGACGCATCAACTCTCTGATATCTGATTCCCTGTCAGTGATTCCCCTGATCATGCAATACTCTATCATCACTCCCCTTTTTTGGCTGAATTCAACAATCTCCTTCACTGAACCCATTGGCACCAGTTTCTTTCGCACCTCATCAAAGGGAGAATGCAATGATATCGCAACATTGTATGACACATCCCTAAGCTTTTCCAGGTTAACTCCACACGTGGAGACAGTTATCCTTCGCAAAGGCACATCTATCTCTCTTATAGCCTCAGAAACCGCATCAAAATTGAGAAGTGGCTCTCCTGAACCCATGAAAACAACAGATGTCGGTTTTCCATGAGCGCAGCAGGCATCAAACTGCTCAAGTATCTCATCTGCAGTAAGGTTTCTTACAAAACTGCCTGACCTGCAGAAAGAGCATCCGACTGGACAGCCTACCTGGCATGACAAGCAGACCGAGATCTTGCCGTTCTTTGTTGGAATGACTACAGCTGAATATCCCTCAAAATCAAGCCTGATAGTCCCGTCAGCTGAAATTTCCATGCATCACAGGATATGATTATTTTATATAAAGCTTGGCAAATCTTTAAATATCCTGCCAACTTTTTTCATGGAATGGACGAGAATGAGCGCTTCAGGAAATACTTTGCAACAGCTATTGTCCTGATACTTATAGTCCTTGCACTTTATGCTTTCTTTCCATACCTTAATGGCCTTTTTGGTGCAGTCATCCTTTATACCCTCTTCAGGCCGTTATATATCTATCTCCACCTCTACATGCGACCCGGGTTTGCTGCAAGCCTCATCATCCTTCTGACATTTTTTATATTCCTTGTCCCTATAATTTTCATAGCTTCAATCCTTATTGGAGAGATTGGTGCAATTATCCAGAGTTCCCGTTTTTTCCTGGATAATCTGGGCAACCTTGGTGATCTTATACCAAACATAGATGTGAAGGATATTATCCTTGATGAGATAAATAAGGCAGGTCTATATCTCCGTGATGCATTGATGACAACACTCAGAGGTGTTGGCTCTATGCTGATTACAATCTTCATAATGTACGTCATTCTCTTTTATCTTCTGATAAACACCAACAAACTGAAGAAAAATGTATGTAGTGTCATTCCATTCAATCCAAGAAACGGCCAGAAACTGATTGACGAGTTCTCCCGGGTGACATACTCGACAGTGATCTCTACCGGTCTTATTGCAGTAATACAGGGCGCGCTTTTGACAATCGGATTTCTTGTATTTGGTATCAATGGCGCATTTGTCTGGGGTATTGTGGGAATTATCCTTTCCTTCCTGCCAGTTGTGGGCATACCCATTCTCTGGATTCCAGCAGGAATAATCCAGCTCGTAAGCCAGGACTATACAGCAGGTATAGGTATTCTTATATGGGGTTTTATCATATCAAACATTGATAATGTCCTGCGTCCTGCCTTGCAGAGAAGGTTCGGTGCAATCCACCCCATCATCTCAATAGTGGGTGTTTTCATGGGGCTTAATATGTTCGGTCTGCTGGGGATAATAATAGGTCCTCTACTGCTTTCCTACCTCGCGCTTACCCTCAGGATGTTCAATGAGGAATTCATTCAAGTGAAAACATGAAAGTAACAGATATAAAAGATGCAGTGATCGTAGACACCCGGAGTCCAGCCGAATTCGAGCATGACCATATCCCAGGCGCAGTTAATATACCAATATTTGAGAACAACGAGCGCCATGAGATAGGCAAGCTCTACAAGGCAAATCAGGAAAAAGCCTTTGACCTTGGAATAGAATATTATTCCCGTAAGTTGCCACATCTTTGTGAAGACCTGAAGAAGCTTCCCAGGAAAACTATCGTAATCTATTGTTGGAGAGGAGGCATGCGGAGCCGTGCCATAACCCAGCTTGCTCAGCTTCTGGGGCATGATGCCCACCAGCTTGAAGGAGGTTACAAATCATACAGGGAATACGTCCGTGAGACACTCTATTCGCTTGAACCTCGCTTTGTTGTCCTTTACGGCCTTGCAGGATGCGGCAAGACTGACCTGATCAAGAAACTACATCCCGCAATCGACCTTGAAGGCTATGCAGCTCACAGGAGTTCAGTCTTTGGAGCAATAGGCCTGAAGCCAAACTCACAGAAGATGTTTGAGAGCCTTCTCCTTCATGATCTTCTCAAATACAAGGACGAGCCTTACATCTTTGTTGAAGGAGAAAGCCGCAAGATAGGGGATCTTTTCATCCCTCAGAACATTTTTGCAGCCATGGGAAAAGGCATAGCAATCAATGTGACCAGTTCTCTGGAAGAGAGATCCAGACGCATAGTCAGGGACTATTTCACCCATGGTGAAGATGAGAAGATAAAATCCATCATTTGGGAGCTTCGCCAGCGCCTGACAAAAGAAACAGCCCAGCATCTTATTGAGCTTGTTGACCGCAAGGAATATCATGAAGTATCAAAGATTCTTCTAAGGGATTATTATGATTCCAGATATAGCAAGTATCTTGAGCAGTTCACTTATAGCCTTGAATTTGATGTAGACAATGACGACATTGAATCTATTTATCGTATTCTTTGAACTCTTCGATTGCCTTGTTAAGATACTTGAGGGTCTTTCTCTTTGATCGTGTCGTGTATAGCTGTTCTGCGAGTGATTCATTACCTAGCTTCTTTCCGATCCAGTCTGCGTAAAGATTCTTGTTCATCCCTACATACCTGTAGAAATCCTTTCCTTTCTGTTCCTGTATGTGATCCCTTAATTCCTCGAGATTTTTTATTTTCTTGCTGTCTTTTGTCGTGAAATATTTTGAAGCCGGAAGCTTTTTCATGCGCTCGTGAAGCTCTTCGAGATCCCTGCTTCTTATAACTCTCTTTACATCCCTTCGCGCGATGTAGCCTGAGAACCGAAGCATTATATGCCTCTTGACAAGCTTGTATAAGCCCACCATCGCGACGCATAAACCGATGCAGATCACAAAAAGCATGAGTAACTGATGTTGCATGCCTGAGAAACTCACCTTATGGATTAATGCTTTTCTCAAGAGATCACTTGATACATAGAATGGATTATACAAACTTATGAGATTGGCTATATGGAAAGGCATCCTTTCCAGGGGAAATATCAGGTCTGAAAGGAATATCATTATGGATATAAGGCTTATCGCAGAGAGCATGCTGGTCTCTCCTGCCTGTGAGAATATCCCTATCAGCATCCCTATGAGTATGAATATGGAGGCGCTGATGAGAAGGATCAGTAATGTCACAGAAAGATTGGTGAGAACATCCTTCTTGAAGAAATAAGCATAAACTCCTATGATGAACGAAGCTTCAAAGAAGATGATCGTGAGTGTAGTAAGAAAAGTCCCGAAGAGGAAAGTGGAATCCCGTGTCGGAGTAACGAAATTCCTGAAATAAGCCTGTGAGAATTTCTCCATCAACATCAAAGATGATGCAAGCAAGACTCCTATGAAGGTAAAGATAAGGATGATAAGGTATGGGAAATAGAAATTAAGCTGCGTGTCCTCTGCAATGACAGGCTCCACTTTCTGGTCAATTGGAGATATGATCGTTTCCAGGTCAGTTACATCCGTGCTTTCTATGTTAGCACTTATCATAAGAAAAGTATCCTGTATCTGCATCACTCTTTCGAGGTTCTTTGCATTCAGTGTCTCAATCTGATCAACCCTGTCCAGGGCATGCCCCCTTTTCTGGTCTATCGAATTGAGAAGGGACTTGACTGCAGAGAGATTTCCCTTCACCTGGTCTATCCTTTCATTGAAAGAGTCCCTGCTTGAATTGTACTCCTCGTAGAAATCCTCCTCAAGACCGAGCACGCTGCCTTCTGTATTACTAAGTATGGATTGTATCTCTGAGTATTCGCTTTCATTGATCTTTGAATCATTGCGCAGCCCAGAAGCGATAGAATCAATATCACTGATCATCTTTTCAGTATCAGCAACAAGGTCCTCAAAGGGTTGCTCCATATCACTGAGAACAGAATTTATCCTGAGTGAATCAACATCAATATCAGTCCCGACATCAGTGGAGAAATCAAGCACTGTACGTAGTTCTGTAAGTCCTTCTGCAAGTTCCTTATTTCCCTCGGTAAGTTCATTCACCACACTTGCCTTGGCTTTCAGTTCACCTGTTGTGCTGTTAAGCTTGGACAGAACCTCTGAAGTGAGGCCTGAGCTGTATTCCTTTGCTTTCTCATTGAAATCAGCAGTTATACTCTGCACAACAGACCTGAAAAAATTGACCTGCGAGTTATCCACAAGATAGCGTATCTCATTCTTCTTGTTGTTCTCTATCTCAAACTCTTCCGGAAAGATTATGCATATATGTATATTTCCCTGACCTATGGCATCACGGCAGTCCTCCTCATCATCATAAAAATTGAGAGTATAGTTATCATTATCAAGAAGGTTTACAAAATCTCCTGTAAGGTTTCCACCTTCTATATATCCTACCTTTATCTGGCCTTCTTCAGATGTATTGAACGCAAGACCCACAGCAACCATTATAATGATAGGTAAGATCAGGAGTATAAGTGCGGAAGATTTCGACCGGATGATAAGCTTCAGGTTACGCTTGATAATTGCAGCAATCTTCATGTTGAGTATCCCTCGTTTATGGTCTCCAACACATCCTGCAATGAAGGGTCAGTTACTGTTATGTCCTGCAGGTCATACCCTGCTTTTAATATGAATTTCAAAGCCTCTTCAACGTTTGCAGAGCGTATCATCAGTTTCCTTCCATGGACCTGGCAGCCTGTTATCTTGAGTGATTCCTTATTCTGCAGTTCCTCGATTATCTCATCATAATCCTTTTCTGCCTGGATCGAGATCTCCTGTTCTTTAGCATAGTATCTTTTGATCTCACTCGGACTTTCCGTGATAGTGATCTCAGAATTATAGAGTATTGATATCCTGTCGCAATAGCTTTCCAGCTCATCCAGGAAATGACTGGAAAGTATTATGGTGGTCCCTTTCTTGTTTATCTCCCTTATGAAATTCCACATCTCCTTACGAAGGATCGGGTCAAGATTTGATGTAGGCTCATCAAGGATAAGTATCTTCGGATCATGTATCAGGGCGCAGGCAATATCAAGTCGCTTTTGCATCCCTCCTGAAAGTGCACCAGCAGCAACTTTCCTTGAATCATTGAGTTTCATTAGATGTAGCAGGATATCAATATTTGTCTGTCTCACGCTTTTTGGAAGATTATAGAGCCTTCCGAAGTAATCAAGATTTTCGTAAGTGGTAAGTTTCGAATAGATAGAAGGTTCCTGGCTCGAGAACCCAAACATAGTCTTTATGTCGTGAGGGTCTGAAAAGATTGAGCGGTACTGCTTGCTGTCCTTGATATTGAGCAGGTGCTCCATCTTGAAAAGGATGTCTCCCATCTCAGGCTGCAGAAATCCGATCATCGCATTGAGCAATGTGGTCTTTCCTGAACCGCTCATGCCGATGATACCCAGTATCTCTCCTGATAATATATCAAGGTTGATATCATTCAGGATGGTCTTATTAGCAAAACGCTTTGTGATGTTCACCATCCTTATGGCTGCCTCGGTCATCCTTATTTTATGGTAATATGGGTTTTTAAATTTACCTATTCACTGGTCAATAGTTCACACAAGTGTTAAATAGGAGTAAAATTCTTTTATGTATATGAAACGCAAGAAGTTTCTGGCGGTCCTCACGTTCATACTGATATGGACACTGCTGACCTTCCTTTTCGGTGATTATGTAGTTAACACCCTTCTGGGATCATGGAATGGCTATCTTATAATGTTCATAGTCTCTACTTTCGGAGGTTTCTCGGTCTTTACAGGTGTAAGCTATTTCACCACCCTCATCCTGCTCTCGCAGACTGGCCTGGACCCTTTCCTTTTGGGAGCTGCAGGAGGGATAGGAATAACCTTTGGTGACAGTTTCTTTTTCTACCTGGGACTTACCGGAAGGGAAGCATGTGATACACCCCTCAGAAGAAAGATCCAGCAATTCTCTCATTTTATCAGGTACAAGGTCTCATGGGCAGTACCAATCTTTGTCTTTGTTTATGCATGTGTTGCTCCCATGCCAAATGATGTGATGACAGTGTCCCTTGGCCTTGCAAATTATCCCTTCAAAAAGATGGTTGTACCCCTCCTGATAGGAAACATAGTCTTCACCACTGTAGTAGCGATCATTTTTGGATGATTATGGATCTCAAGCAGGACAAAACATCCTATTGGGTGCAGCGATTAATCACTTTAAAGTAACAAAAAAAGAAACTTTTAAAAATAAATAGCTTGTTCTCCACTTTATGGAATCAGGCGAGCAGTATGCACGACTTGAACAGATACTCCAGAAAGAAGCGCATGTATCATGGCAGGATCGGGCAAGTGCTGTTAGAGAGAACATAAAGAGAAATGCCTCAAAATTCATTCCTTTTGGTGTTTTTCTTGGAATTGGTGGACTCGTTGCATGGGACATAATGGAACTGCTTCAACATAACTCCTTAGTCCATGACTACCGCCAGGCAAAAGCCTACATAGGTTACATTGCACGAAACCTTGAAACAGCAGTTGAAATAGGTAATGATTTTCCTGTCTCATCTGAAGTCATGCAGGTTCCGCTCCAATTGCTCGAGGAGGGAAAAGAATACACTTCCAAAAAAGAAGCGACAGATATCATACATTATATTAGAGAAAAACAGCACATACTGGACAATAATAACCCTCAGGAGAGTATCAAATACCTTAACGAGCTGCGAGAAAAGATTGAGCCAATAGTGGATAGCGGAAAAGAGGTTTGGCTTACTATTGGTGCAATTTATGGTGGGATAATTGATGGTTTTGGATTGTTAGGGGGTGGGGTTTATGCCTTTAGAGAATCATACTGGACATCCGATCTAAAAGATAAGAAAAGGCTGAAAAAAGAACTGAAGAGATTACCTGAACTAAAAGAAAACCTTGACAACCATCCAAGACCTGATCTTGTAGTTGACCTTGTAGAATCCCTAATCTCCCCGGAGAACACAGGAAGTTATCTATATCACGTGACTGAACAGATTATAGAGAGGTCAAATAAGGATAATATGTTCCTTCTGGAGGGTATGCTAAATAAAAAATATCGCCCAATGGATGTAATAGACCTCTTTAAAACATACTCAAAATTTAGCTCTGAGACAGACAAGAGATATGTCAGCATGGAAAAGCAATTGCTGGACGAGGGATGGAGTCAACAGGATATTGAGGATTCCCTTGAAACAGTAGATACATATAAAGGCATATTCAAAGACCTCTTCCTGAAGGGATGGAATCCTGGTCTGATCCAGAATGTTCTGACTAGGGTTGGGAATCTGGAGGATCACAGGGAATATTTCCTGGAAGCAATGCTCACAGAGAATAAGGAGTTATTCTTGAATACTCTCTTTTTTTACGAGGAATTCAAAGGCATTGAAGAGACTAAACGTCTTCAGTTTGCTGACATTCTATTGCAGGATCTGAATTATTCACGCAGGCTAAAGCGTTGTAAGATCGATAGTACCAGTATAATTGAATATATTGCAGATCTGGATAATACCCTCAGCATTGGTAGGAAACATCAACTGAAAACACTTGGAAAAGTGAATAACCTGCATAAACTGCTCGAGCA
>JAWOGQ010000056.1:0-9218 GCA_046496745.1 Candidatus Woesearchaeota archaeon
CTTCAAAATGTCTTATTCCAATGTGCAAACAATTATAGAACTCTTGGATACAGCAATTCAATTAAATGGTTATAGCAGTAGGATGGAGTATTTTAAAGAGAAAGGCGAAGAAAATGGGTTTAAAACTAGTACAGCTAGTCGATGGTTCACTCGTAAACGTATACCTTTGGATAAATTATTATTTTTCGCTGAGGATTTGTCAGTGCCTTCCTCTGAGTTTGAACGTTTCGGATATGATATTGAGAATCCCTATTCGAATGCCTCAAATATTACTGAGCTCTTGGATACAGCAATTCAATTAAATAATTACAGTAGTAGAAGGGAGTATCTACTTGAAAAATCAAATTTGTTTAATTATTTTGCTGCAAAGAGTTGGATTGTAAAGGGTAGAATGCCAATGGATAAGCTATTGTTCTTCGCTAATGATTTATCCATTCCCAAATCTGAGTTTGAACGCTTGGGATGGAATCTGGAGAATCCATATAAAAGTGCTGAAAATATTTTTGAACTTATTGATATATCTATCCATTTGAACGGTTATAACACTCGAGAATCATACTTTGAAGACAGAGCAAAACACAAAGGTTTGAACTCAGGCATGGTTACACATTGGACTAAAAAAGGAGAAATCCCTTTGGAAAAATTATTGTTCCTGGCAGATGATCTATCAATTCCTGCATCAGAATTGGAAAGGTTTGGGTATGATATCCATAATGCCTACTCTCATGCCAGTAATGTTTCTGAACTACTAGATTTATCTATTCGGTTAAACGGTTACCGGTCACGTAAAGAATATTTAAGTGAGGAGTCAAAGAAAGACCTCTTTGGTTGCTCTACTGTCAGTCGATGGTTCCAAAAAGGTGATATACCTATTGAAAAGTTAATGTTTTTGGTTAAAGATCTTTCTATTCCAATAGGAGAATTGCAACGTTTTGGGTATAATGTAGATAGTCTATATTCTCATGCCAGTTCTCTTGCTGAGCTTATTGATTCAGCCATTTTTCTAAAAGGATATAAGTTTAGAAAAGAATACCTAATCGATAAGGGGTTTAATCCAAGTACCTATTTGCAATGGATTAAAAAGAATAATTTTCCCTTGGACAAACTTGAATATCTGGCAGATGATTTGTCCATTCCTAAATCTGAGTTTGAACGTTTTGGCTATGATCTTGAAAATCCTTATTTGCAGGCTACCGGTATCTCTGGATTGTTGGAACTAGGAATTAACTTTAAAGGATACAATAATCGCAAGGCATATTTGAAGAAGAAGGCAGAAGAAGGAAAATTTAGCTATTTTACAGCTATCAAGTGGTTTACTAAGGGAAATTTTCCAATATCTAAGCTAACTTTTTTTGCAGAGGATCTTGGGATTCCTGAATCGGAGTTTGAGAGATTTGGCATAAATATCTCAAATCCGTACGCTGATGCAGAGACAATGTCACAGGCACTTCGAACTGCGATTAGCTTAAAAGGAGAGACCATTGCGGGGTATCTAAGAAGTAGGAAAGGAGAAAGGCCCTTTCCAGTGTATATGGGCCAGGCTTTTTTTTCAAAAAATTCATTTCCTGAAGAGGGGTTGGAATTCCTGATAAATGATCTGGACCTTCCTGATACTGTCTTTGGTGATTCGGAGTGGTCAGTGTATGAGAGTATAATGCACTACAAGGATTCCCTGGATGATGAGAGTTGGGATGTCAAAACATATTTTGAGACGTTTGAGGGTAAACCTTTGTACCAATATGTGATCCAATTCTATAAGTCGGAGCCTGTGAAGAATCAGATAGGGTTTGAGGATTTTTTGTATTCGCAGGTTCCTGAAGAGCATAAGGAAGAGGCATGGTATGTACTGAGCGGGCAGTACAAGGAAGATTTGATGATGGATAAACTCTCTGAATTAGCAGAGGACAATGAATTGCTGGATGGTATCCGAAACTTCTTGGGCGATTGATTGAATCGTGATCTGTGGAAATATGCAGGGTTTTGTGTGTTTCGTTTAAAGGACGCGAGAGGTGTAGTAAAGCTCTTAACATGAGTGGATAGAGAATCCCGAGGAATATCATGTTTATGATGCCTGGTTTTTTACCCTGGTATATCAGGTCATACCAGGTGGGAATTTGCTATCAGGTTGAGGATGATCGCTCCAATGAGGACCAGCCGCTGATGAATATCTTGTAGATTGGTGGTGTGGGGATTCAATGATGGGTGGGGTGGTCGTGGCCAACCTTTTTCCTGCTCTGGATGTGCTCAAGGTGAGCGATCTTTTCTTTGAGGAAGTTGTTGGTACTGAGCTTGTTCTGCTCAATCATTGTTGAGAAGTGCTTTCCTCCGAGGAAGTGGGGCATTATTACATAGGTTGCGCCCTCGTCATAGAGGCGGACAGCTTCGTCTATCTGGTGTGATACGACAGAGATTATCGCTTTCTTGTTTATCTCTTTTACTTTCTTTATGATGAGAAGGTTGGTGTCAATTATCGGGATTGTTGATATTATCATCTTTGCTTTTGATAAGTTCAGCTCGTCAAGGAGTTCTGAATCGTTGGCATCACCGTAGCGGCAGTCATAGCCTTCCCTGGAGAGTTTTGTTATGATTTCGGGATCATAGTCTATGATGAGGAATTTTTTCTTTATCTTCTTTAGGGATTCGAGGATGTCAAAGCCTATGCGATTGTAGCCGAAAAGGATGATGTCATGGGAATCTTCCTTGTGGTACTTGTGCTCGTCTTTTTTCCTGCCTGAACGCTCGAAGACTGAAAGGTATCTTGAGATCCTGGGGTAGATCTTGTGGGAGTATTGGATCATGTAAGTGGATCCTGCGAAGGTAATCAGGCCTACTGCTGTTATCAAGCTCAGGATCTGGGGGCTGACATGGCCTGCTGAGGCGCCCAGGGTGACCACTATGAATGAGAACTCGCTTATCTGTGCTACCGTGAGGCCTGCAAGGAAGCTGTTTCTCTTGGTGTATCCGAAAAGGCCCATGAGGGTCATCACTATTATTGGGTTTCCTATCAGGACAAAAAGTGAGAGGATGAGGATTATGGGGAGGCTCTGGAGGATGTTTGTGAATACCATCTGGGATCCGAGCATTATGAAGAATAAGGTAAGGAAAAAGTCACGGATGGGTTTTAGTTTTGATGAGATCTCCACGTGGTATGGGGAGAGTGATAGTGTGACTCCTGCAAGAAGGGCTCCTGCTTCCATGGAAAAGTTGAGGAAGTGGAAGGCTGATGCGATGCCAAAGCACCAGGTAATGGAGAAAAGGAGAAGGAATTCCTGGGAGCGGGCGATTATCTTTGTCAGTGGAGGAAGGACATACATCGTGATGATAAAGAGGAGCAGCATGCCGCCGATACCTTTCAGGACTGTTTCTACTGCAAAGCTTGCAAGGGCAACGCCGCTGTTTATGGATGAGATCACAAGAAGGACGATTATTGCGATGAAGTCCTGGATGATGAGAAAGCCGATTGAGATCCGGCCGTAAAGGCTTTCAATGTCTTTCTTGTCTGAGAGAAGCTTCATGATAACTATTGTGCTTGAGAAGGCAAGGGCTATTGCCATGTAAATGGCTGTTATCGGTTCAAACCCAAGGGAAAGGATGATTAGGTAGCCTATTGATGTCGTGAATATAACCTGGCCCAGGCCTGTGATAAGCGCAATCTTTCCCACGTCTTTTATTATCCGGGGGTTCAGGTTAAGCCCTACCAAGAACAGCAGCAGGGCAATCCCTATCTGGGAGAAGGTTGAGAGTGTATCAGTTGAGTCTATGAGGTTAAACACAAACGGGCCTGCAACTATACCGCTCAGGATGTAGCCGATTATCGCCGGTTGCTTGAGAAGCCTGATTGCACCTGTAACTATTACTGTTATGACCAGGAGAACTGAAAGTTCGGTGAAAATCTCAGGATTCATGCTTTTTTTCTGGATATTACCTTTTATAAATTTTCCTTTGTTCTTAACAATGTTTGATATCTGTTCAGGTACTTGAGGAGTATGATGGAAGAACAGCCAAAGAACAGGGTGAGGCTGATCTTAAGGTGAGCAGAAAAGCCGGAGCTATTTTTTCTTGAGTGAGAAGGCAAGCGCCAGGATGATTATCGCTGCTATTATCATGACTGACCAGACAATCACGGGGTTTTCAAGCAGACGGGATTCCTCCTCGTCGCATGCATCACCTATGCCATCACGGTCAGTGTCTTCTTGATTTGGATTCTTTATCTCAGGGCAGTTGTCGCACGCATCGCCTATTCCGTCTGAGTCCCAGTCTACCTGGTCAGGATTCTTAGTCTCAGGGCAGTTGTCAATTGAGTCAAATACATTGTCCTGGTCTGCGTCTTCGCATACATCTCCTGTCCCATCTGAATCTGAGTCCTTCTGGTTGCGGTTGGGAACGGTAATGCAGTTGTCACATGCATCTCCTATGCCATCATCGTCTGTGTCTTTTTGATCAGGGTTGGGTGTATCCGGGCAGTTGTCCCGAAAGTTCATGACGTTGTCTCCGTCGTCATCCTCGCATAAGTCACCTATTCCGTCCCGGTCAACATCCTGCTGGTCAGGGTTGTAGGCGATACAATTGTCATCAGGGTTGAGGACACCGTCCCCGTCGTCGTCATCACAGACAAATCCGATTCCGTCAAGATCCTTATCCAGCTGGTCTGGATTATAGGTATGAGGACAATTGTCGCATGCGTCTCCTACTCCATCATCATCACTATCCAACTGGTCCTGGTTCTGTACATAGACGCAGTTGTCGCATGCGTCTCCTACTCCATCATTATCACTGTCCTGCTGTGTTGGATTATCAATCCCTGGACAGTTATCATCGATGTCAGTGCTTCCTGAGTAATCAGGGTTTGTCTGGTGTTCTTTGTAAGAAAGGACTGGTGTTCCTGCAGTTGACTGCAAGCTGCTGGTATCGTAATCAGGTCGGGTGTAATGAGCCTGGCCATAGTAGATCCTGGTTGTATCTGTATCTGGTTTGAACAGGATCCGGGCGTCACTCTGGCCGTAGAGGTCAAGCTCAGTCACCTGTATCTTGCCTGAATGGATGAACTCGATCTCAAGCTCATTTGTTCTTATATCATTAAGGGATATGCTTCTTAGTCCTGTGTTGACTTTTCGCATCTCTCCGTTTATCCGTGCATATACAGTCACCTCTTCTGGTGCTGTCTTGTAATTGAATTGGATTGTCTTGAGGCGGTCTGGATCGATAGAGATTCGTACGATCGTCCTGTTATGGTCAATGGCAAAATCGTTCTGGTAATAAGTAGGGGCTCCGTCAATCATGTTCTCAGGGTCGAATGTAGTTCCCTGGTCATGCGGCTGTGTAGAGCTTGCCTGGATATCCTTGATTGCGACCTGTAACTGGTTGGTTGATTCCTCATAATGATAAGGTAGTTCAGTTGAGCCCATAACCAGGATGTCTTGTCCCTTGCTTTCGCTGTAATCAAGGATCGATCCCAAATCAACCCAGACAGGTTCATCTATGCCTGCGGTATCCACTGTGCGATAATACTTGAAGTCATCGGTTGCAAAAACCAATGGAAGCAATAGGAGTAAAAGCAGTCTTTTCATAGGAATCCCTTTATCTTCTCTTTATTTCTGACGAACACGAAGGCTCCTGCAAGAGCAAGGATACCCACGAGGAACAGCACCATGACCCTGACAATGTTTGAGAGCATTGAAAGGTCAATCAGAAGAACTTTAAGTACAACTACCCCAAACAGCACGATCCCTGCCCAGTTATAGCTTTTCTCATGCAGTGAAATGCCGTAGGTTATTGTTCCTATTGCAGTCAGCGCCCAGACAACTGAGATAAGCAGGCTTTGCACCTCATTTCCGATGTTGAGGCTCAGTATCTCTATCATCGTCCAGATCACAAACAGGAAAAGTCCTGCGATGGAATATACCTTTCCCAGGGCCTTTTCATCGCGCATGCGTGTGAGGATGATAAGGCCGATTATCACTGCTGAGAGTGAGAGGAACCTTTCAAAGCCGTTGAGCTGGAGATCATAAAATCCTCTCACATAAGGTATGATGTAGCCCAGGTATCCTGTGTAAAAAAGCCTCTCATGCCTGATAAGAATACCTCCATAGGCAAGACCAAGGGACATTGCCACCCAGAGGATTGTCACGATTGATTTGTCAAACTGCACAGGGATTGCGATTGCGACAGTGATCACGCTCATGAGGAAATGGATGTCAAATATCTGCCTGAAATCGAACCGCTTGGATAATGCACCGATTCCCAGGAGTATAGCAGCGCAGGCCATCATGTAAAGGCCGTTGAAATCAGGGTAATACTTGTTTACCAGGCCAAGGCCAAAGGATACAATGGCAATCCCGTTTATGATTGAGATTGCGATACATTCCCCTTCCTTGTTTGCTGATGCCTGGATGAAAGAGAGCAATGTGAAGATCCCGAAGAAAACAAACAGGAAAAAGAAGGTCACGAGAACAGGATAACTGGTCTGGCTTATGATCCCTTCTGGGCTGTATGTCCCATGGATGTACCAGGTGAGGAAAGCTATGTAGGATAAGACCTGTGCAGGGATCCCAATGTACCATTCCTTGAGTCTTGCTACCACAAGGACAACAAGATTTATTATGAGTACAAAGAATAGTATCTGGAGAGTGTCTCCTTCGATGCCTGCCAGGAATGCTGCGATATAGCCCATCAGAAGAGATATGTATACCACGAATCTCGTGTCCTGGCGCATGCCTATTATCATCCCTGAAACCATGACCACCAAAAGGATCAGCGTGTTCATGGTAAGTGTCATGCCCAGTGCCTGGCGGTAATGTTCAAAGTGGTATGTTGCAAATACCGTGAAGTATATGAGGCCTAAACCAACACCTTCAAGGAGCTGGGAGAAAAGGTTGTTCTTTATGTAAAGGCCACCGGAGAGGAAACCTAATCCTATGAGAATGCCAAGTATGATACGTCCTGTTATCCCTATGTATCCCTGGTCAACGGCGTATTGATAGAAGTATACAGCAGCAAGCAGGATAAGGACAGTGCCTATGCCACCAAAGACCTTGAAGAGTGATATCTGGGGAAGGTTCCATGTCTCTTCAGTCTTATATTCGGGAGTCTCTACAACTTCCTTTTCAGGAGCTTCTTCAGCTTCTTTTTCAGGAGCTTCTTTAACGCCAGCCCTCTCTAATGATGCAACCCTCTTCTGAAGATTCTTGATCTCTTTTTCCTGCTCATCAAGACGGTCTTTGAGTGCCATATAAGGCCCATTATCCTACGTTTATATAAAGTTTTTGAATAGCTTTATTAATTGGTCCTGATTCATTGATTGCATGTGGTTCTCATCCGGAAACATATTCGAATGGAATGATACGACAGATCCTGCTAAAGTGCTTCACCATATAATGAAGCTTCCTGTTGATGGAGTGGAGCTGACTTTTGCAAGAACAAGGGAACTGTTCGCTTTTTCTCCTGATAAGCACCAGATAGCATGGCTTAAGGGAAGGGTCGGGATACACGCGCCGATGGTAAGCCGTTTTGATGAGAGCCTTGAGGGGGTAGCCGAGCGCTTGGATTACTGGTCTAAAAAGCTTAATGCACGTTATGTGGTGTTTCATCCGACAGACATGCCAGACAGGAATGTTAGGGGGATGGCTGTTGAGAACCTTTCTCCCAGGTGGAAGATAGACATCGACCAGTTTGAAAGAATCGCAGGAGACCATAAGATTGTCATTGATGTGAGCCATGCAGTGCAGTGGGGAGAGGATGAAATAAAAAAATATGTGGAACGTTTCTATGACCGCATAACAGCTGTTCACTTCAGTTATCTTCACAAGGGAAAGGATTTCAGGAAGTATGACTGGTTCAAGGAGGCCATACTTCCATTGAAATGGCTTTCAGTCCCTGTTGTGCTTGAAAGGCCTTTACCTGTCGGAAGCGATCTTGCCTCTGAGCTTTCTGTCTGCAAGGAGTTGCTTCATTTGAAATAGCTTTCTATGAAGTCAAGCCTGTTGCAGCCCTGGATATACGCTTCAATCCCGCTTGTTACGATGCTATTGTGCTCACCAATACCAATCACTTCCCATCCATTCTTTGTTACTATGGCGCGGGCGTTTCCACAGGAGTTCGAACCATTGCCTTCTGCAGCGATGGTGAAGTCCTTTATCATGTATTCCTTGTTGATGATGCC
This sequence comes from Candidatus Woesearchaeota archaeon, assembly GCA_046496745.1. GTDB lineage: Archaea > Nanobdellota > Nanobdellia > Woesearchaeales > JACJVW01 > JBNJGT01. The sequence goes on from JAWOGQ010000056.1 coordinate 8,159, forward strand.
TTTTATGGCGTTGACTGCTGCATCCACCGGCCCGTTTCCCTCGGCATAGTTGGTCATGACTGTATCGTCCACCTGGAGCTTGATCACGCTTCCTATGTTTTCTTCAACAGGGACGGAATGCTCTGATATCAGCTTGTATCTTTCAGAGACATCCTTTCCGTTGAGGGCGCGGATGAAATCAGCGTCATCAGTGTAGCGGACTTCATCGCATATGGCCTTCAGGTTCTCATTTGCAGTCGCAAGCTCATCCTCAGAAAGGTCGATCCCTATGCGCCGGTAGCGTTCCCTTGCGCCGTTCTTGCCTGACTGGGCTCCGTGACCCAGCCTGCTTGTCGCGCCATAGTCAGCGGGGTCCATTATCTCGTAGGTCATCGAATCATTAAGGACTCCTGCCTGGTGTATACCTGAGCTGTGGGCGAAGGCGTTGCTTCCGACAATCGCTTTTGTAGGCTGGACCTTCATCCTGGTGGTGTATTCCAGGTTCTTGCTTGCAGCTGTTATATGGGTGGGGTCGATGTTTGTGTAGAGGATCGTATCGTTATCCTTTATCTGCCTGGTCCTGAGATTTGCGACTATCTCTTCGAGTGCAGCATTACCTGCGCGCTCTCCTATGTTGTTGAGTGTGACCTCTGCCTGGCGGGCGCCTGCCCTGAGGCCTGCTATGGTGTTTGCTGTTGCGTTGCCTAAATCGTTGTGGGTATGAACAGACCAGATGGCAGGGGAACAACCTTCGATTGTATGGCGTATCATGCCTGCGTATTCATCAGGCTGTGCATAACCTACAGTGTCTGGAAGATTGATTATGCTTGCTCCTGCATTAATCGCTGCCTGTGCTATCTCTCTTGCAAACGAGGGGTCTGTCCTCGTGTAATCCTCAAGGCTGAACTGCACCTCATCCACGTATTGCCTGGCTTTCTCTATAGCGCTCACTGCTTTTTCCATCACTTTTTCCCGTGTTGATGTCAGTTTTTTTTCGATGTGGATGTCGCTTGTGGCAATGAAAGTGTGTATGCGCTTCTTCTCTGCTGGTTCAATTGCTCTTGCTGCTTCTTCTATCTCT
>JAWOGQ010000013.1:0-7508 GCA_046496745.1 Candidatus Woesearchaeota archaeon
CCTGATCATTGACTGTGCAAAGCTGCAACCCCTCTTCCGCTCAAGCCTATGCCTTCTAAATTCTACAAGGCGCTCCCTTTTTTTTCATATCTCCTACGAATAAATTAGTGCTCTGAGCTAAGCATTATGCACATCCCATCTCCGAAGGCTCTGCCTGTAAAAAGCAAATCCAAATAAACCAAGTAAAATAGCAAACAAGAAGAAAGCAAAGATTGATTCAACAAAGAAAGGCATCACCATCCCCACGATGATGACCGGAAGGAACAACAAGCACATCCAGAGAAGGCTTGTTATATTCAGTGAGTTCTCATTCGGCTTAAGCCCGTTGATGTAGAGATTGATGCACATGGTATAGAATATGAACCCCACCAGCACGAGAAAGCTCGATCCGATATGGGCAAAGCCGTTGAAATAACCATATGCTGTTAACAATACAATCCCCTGGATGGAACATATCAATTGCGAAAGTACCATCTTTGGCCACAGAAAATCTCTCAACCCTAAAGGCAGGAACTGATAATACGATATTGAATCACCCGCAAGCAGCACGTTGAAGAAATTGATGGATAGTGTGCCCAATAATATTGCGGCAAACACGAGATTATGTGTGACAAGCGCAAGTTCTCCCTCAAGGATGTTCAGGCTTCCAAGAAGCATCAGCATCAGTATAGATGGAATAACAACATTGAACAAAGGTTTTGCGAATAGCCCGTGCGTGCGGTAAAGGTCGATAAAATCCTTGAACAGCAGATGATCCCCTCTGAACTGGAAAGAGTGATGCTTGCTTTTCCTTCGCGTGTGAAACTCATTCCCCACAAGTAGTGCAGCAAGCCCAAATAATATACCAATCAAAAGGAGATTACCAGACAATACGATCAACCCGAATTCCACATACAAAAGATATGGAAGGAATGAATAAGCAAGTCCTCCCGAGATGATTGCAATGAACACCACAAACAATAACCAGGAACGATTCACCGCAACTGTAAGCAGGAACGAAACTCCCATGCCCACCATGAACGCGCACGTGATAGAAATCAAGAGCAAAGGCATGAAAGCGATACTCTTCCCTGCTAAAACCATTGCACCTGTCACTCCACCCAGCAATGGAAGGATGAACCATCCGAAATAAAATATCATGTCACTCACTGCAGTCATCAGGAACACATGACTAAGCTTGATCGGAAGAGACATGGTATTTGAGAACAGCTTTCCATAGTCTCCGAATCGCCGCTCCAGGTAATCTGTTGCATGAAGCCCGAAGGTCCCGCACATGATACCGAAAGCAAAGAATATGATGATGCTTCCAAAAGAGAAATCACCTATCGAGGAGAACCTGATCAAAAAATAGCTCACAACACCTGTTCCAAGAAGCAGGACCAGTGGAAACAGGCTGAAGCTTTTGTACCCCCGCATCTCGCTATGCAGCCGTATCTCTTCCAATAGCAGGTATCTGAGGAGATTAACCATCAACAGCACCTATGAAAAAATCTTCAAGGTTCTTTTTTCCTTTACGTATCTTGCGCATTGTATTCTGTAAGACCAATCTGCCATCCTTGAGGATCCCCACATCAGTGCAGACCTCTGACGCGATGCTCAGGATATGGGTTGAGAGAAAGATTGTATTCTTCTTCGCATAATCTACAAGGAACTTCTTGAACTTCTTCTGCATGACCGGATCAAGATTTATGAGCGGTTCATCGATAAATACGATGCGTGGCGAGTGGATAAAGGCTTGTGTTGCAACCACTTTTTGCTTGGTACCACGGGAAAGGTCCTTTATCAGCATGTCTCGCTCATGAGCGAAGTCAAAGAATGAAAGCCATTCATCGATCTTCTCATATCCAATCTCCCGAACCTTGCAGATGAATTGCAGGTATTCATGCACAGTAAGAAAAGAAGGCGGAGACTCCTGTTCAGGAATGATCCCCATTACTTTTCGGGCCTCAACAGGACTCTTGACCACATCAATCCCAAGAACAGAGACAGAACCTGTCGTAGGCTGTATCTGCCCGGTAAGGATTTTCACTAATGTGGACTTGCCGGACCCATTCGGCCCCAGGCACCCGAACAGTTGTCCTTCTTTCAAGCGTAAGTCAATCTCCTCTAATTTGAAACTCCCATAATCCTTCGTGACCTGTGCAGTTAGCATGAATTTTATCTAAAGGCTTCTCTTATTAAAATGTATCCTCCTGTTAAAGGAATAGATGAACGGGTGAAAAGGGTTTCATTGAGGAAAACAAGACAAAGAATACAGTATATGATCTGACCGAGCGTGGTTTTCAATATATCCGGGATTTCTCAGTCATCAAGAAATTCATGGAATCCTACGATCTCGAATGAGAGTAATCAAGATACTCAACACCAGCTTTCAAGAACCGAATCTATATTCGCGGGGAATTCTCCCTTCACATACCATGGCATTCTTGGCATGAGCATTGCAACAGCCTCTCCTTCCTTGAAGTATTGCAGTCCCATACCTGCTATGATAGTATCAACACCCATATTAGTGATGTATTCATGATGATCCTTTGATACAGGAACCCCATGACCTTGCGGCGAAGAAAGAATTAAGGTATCTTCCTCAGAGTTATAACCCAATCTGTCCTGAAGTTCAGGATCTGGTTGCAGGAGATAGTCAAGGTTTGGCTTTTCAAAATTAAGAAAGTCTGCAAGAACTGATTTACCAGCATCAAGTTCCAGCCCATTATACCCTTTCGTCCGTGGCCTGAACCACCCTTGATAGCAACCAGGTTCAGGTGTATATTCCATCCTCTCCAGAAACTTGTCTAGTACAGGATCATTTTGTACCACCATTATCTTATCAGACCAATAGGTATTGTTTTCCTGAAGTTCAACAAATAAGCCCCATTTTCGAGCGAATCCACGAATAGTTTTCATTCCAGATCTGAGAAAATGTTACTACTATAAAAGAGTTTCTAAACCAGGGTGTGTGCCAGTTTAAAGGGAAAGTAAAGAAATTAATTTTTTGTCCTTTTTTCTATATCTTCTGATACAATCTTGTAAACTTCCTCTTCTGTCTTATCTGTAGTATCAATAACAAGCACATTTGGCAAGTTCTCAAAAAGCCGATCATAGTTTCTCATGACTTCTCTCCACAAATCTGGTCCATGAAACCTATCCTTCCCTGAGTTTTTAGCCCTTTGCTCAAGTACTTCAACATCTCCTTTGAGATAATAAATCCGATGAGGTGTCACTGTCATGCCATTCAGATATGAGTCTAGATTTCTTTTTAATTTGACAGAATGGTATGCAATCGTCGTATGGAAATATCTGTCACAAACAACTGAACTCGTTTTCAGTAATTCTTCAATCTGACAGTTTAAAACATGATTGGCAGTTAAATAATATGAGAAATTAGTTTCATTATCTAAAGCATCAAAATGACTCCTGAAAGGCATTAACAATTCAGGAGGAGAATGAAGCAAAACTGCATTCATCTCATGTGCGATCCTTTTTGCAATACTTGATTTACCAGTCCTATCTAACCCTTCAAAAAGTATGAATTGAGACATAAAGGGAATCAGAAAATTAGGATTAATAAAATTTTCTAAATCCGCTCTTCCCGTATCATTTCGTATATATCAACCATATCCTCATAGATATCTGACAGGTTGGTATATCGTTTACATAGCACTGTCTCCTCAAAAACATGGCTTATGAACTCCTGCGCATCATACTCAGGATTGATTGTTAGATAGATATTGTTTATCCCCTGGGCTTTGCCTTCTGCCAAAGCCTGCCTTGTATCCTCATATGCGAATCTGTCCTCATAATAAGTATCATCGCAGTTAGGGGCTCCATCCGTAAGAAGAAAAAGATGCATGTGCTCGCAACTGGTATTAAGCAGGCGTTCATTAGCAAATCTGATAGCTGCCCCATCCTTGTTATTATAATTGTAAGTACCTGCCGTATGGTCAATGGATGCTATCCTCTCCTCAACCTGTGAAGACCACGGCTCGTGCTCAAATTTCAGACCTTCAGCAAAGGTTGGATTCACATCTTCTGACGAATGGTAGGAAAAGACAAAGAATGAATCATTGAATTGTCTGATTGCTCGGCCCAGCATGAAGGTTGCATCCTTGATGAGGTCTATGCGACTATAATTCTCTGATACCAGAAAACGGGTTGAACCACTCTGGTCAAGCAAGAGTCCGATGGCAGAACTATCAGCGCTCTTCATGGCAACCCTTCGCCTCTTGTCGAATACTCGTTGGGAAGGTATCTCACCACCATAGCCTTTGATGACTTCAGGCAACACATAGCGTTGGTTCATGTGTCCCTGTTGTACACGTCTTTCCAGAATCGTTGAGCGTGGAACATGCTGTTGCATCCGTCTGGAAAGAATACCGCACAATGCACCGTAATCTCTTTCGAATATCTCGATGCATGACCTGTTACCTGGTTTCACCTCATTTACGATAACCTCATCAGATTCACCATATGACCTGGTTTCATGATTCCACTCCGGAAACCTAAAATGGGATGTCATAATCATCATCCTCGTTACTATCCTCGAAATTATCCTCCTTCTTATGATATCTGAATACTTCACCCAGGAGCTTTTCAGCAATATTTTCGGGAACATCGTTCTCCTGCAATGCCTCGTACAGTCCTTTGCGCGCCTCTGATGCAACCATGCGCCGAACTTTTGAGACATATCCTGTAGTATATATGCCGCTCTCAAGGCAAACATCAGTTATGACCTCAGTCATGTCATGATTCCTGGCAATCTTAGTTTCCCTTTCTGCAGGAGGAATGCAGGCATCAATAATGGAAGAGATCAAAACATCACCTATCATGAAGGGATCCATATTAAGCTCCCTCATGCATAGATAATCATTTGCAAGCTTGCTGACGAGTCTTGGACTCCCAGGATTCACATTCATCCTGTTCACAGATATAAGCTCATAGTCTGTAACATCTTTTATTGCGGCAGTTCCCCTGTCTCTCATGGCAGAGATATAATTCACTGCCGTAACGATTGATCTTGTCACAGCATAGATATCTTGCTTTTCGTCATCAATATCTATTCCATCCCCTTCATAGAAAAGGTATGGCTTCACTGTGCCATCATATGGTTCGCCTGTGAAAAAATCCTCCCATCCATCGTTAAATCTGAAGAACCTGGGTTTTCCATTTGGAGGGATCAATCCCCTTACCTGCATTCCAGTAAAATCCTCATAACCAAAATAATCAGTCTTCAGGAGTGCTATTGCAGTCTGCAATTCAACAGATGGTGTATGATAATAGAAGACCTTGCAACGGTCCCTTACTGCTGGTTCAAGATCAGCGTGAGCAACACCTGTTCCTGGATTGTATGTAAGGAATACACCGAAACCATCACCTGCTTTTTTGTCCGTACCACCTTCGAGGCTGCCGATGGTCTTATACTCTTCAAGTGCTGAATTAAGCGATTTTTGCACCGTGGGGAGCAGCTGGTTAACCTCATCGAGAACAAGTAAAGCGTTTTTTTCCATTGCGGTCATCATCTTCCCCTCAGAAAAGACAGTCTTTGTCGCAATTGATTTCCCTTTCTTTTCAGTACCCAGTTTTTGTCCGCCGATGATATCTCTTGCCATCATCTCTTCAGTGCATCTCACACGGTAGATGGGTTTATCAAGTCCTTGTGCCAGTGCTTCAATGCACTGGTTCTTTCCGACCCCTGCTTCTCCTTCACAGACTATCGGTTGCTTATTATGGTAGGCCATCAGGGTACGTTGTATCTCATCCAGGCCGCCGTAGCTGGTATGTGCTATGTAAAATGAATTTTGATCTATCATGTTTTCTACCCCTTAGAAGTGAACGAAATACATATATATAAGATAAGTACTCCTTTTCTTAGGTCAAAAATAAACCAAAATCAAAAATATACAAAAAATGACCAATATATTAGACCGCTTTGACCGGAGAATCTTTGCTGAGCTTGAATTTGATTATACTAAGCCCCACAGGGAAATCGCAAAAAAGATCCGCAGGTCAAAATCTTTTGTCAGCTACCGCATCAAACGCCTGGAAGAAAATGGCATCATCTATTATCTTCCCCTTATTGATTATTCCAAGCAAGGACTTACCTATTACCGCATCTTTATTGAGACAACACTTACCCATGATGAGATCTTGGGGCGATTACAGGGCCTTAATCTAAAGACCGTATGGCTGATTGAAAAGTACGATCGTGAAAACTTCGTATTTGTAGTGTTAGCCGAGAGCAATCTTGCGTTGCAAAGGATCTGGGAAACTATTCATGAACGTCTCGCATCCGTAACATCCAAGAATATTTCCACTGCCTACTGCATACATCACCTGTCAAACAACTTTTTTTATAATCGCAAGGATAAAGATCATCGGATAACCGGTGCAGCAAATCCGGTCCCTTTGACAGATTTCCAGGAAAGGATCCTGGCATTTCTTACCGAAAAGCCAATGGCAACCTACCGGGAGATGGCTAACACGCTTCGTTCCCATGAGATTACAATAAAAAAGGAGATAAAAAACCTTGAAGAAACAAAGGTTATCTGTGCCTATCAGACATTACTGAACAAGGAAACCCTCGGACTTCAATCCTACAAACTTTTCATGTCGTTCCCTTTCACCCTAAAGCGAAAACAACAATTGATTGAAGCATTGAAACAGATTCCGGATATAGTCTACATTACTGAGAGCAGCTACCAGTATGACCTCGAATGCGAAGCCTATGTGTATGATAATGATCGGATAAAAAGGATAATCAGTGAACTTAAGGCGCAATATCCATTCACCAGGCTTGCACTTACCCTTACCCGTTCAGAAACCAAGTTACGCTAGTACATTTTGATGAAGGAATGAATCTCCGGCATTCCCTCCATTGGATCATATGTCTTTGCCTCAGCCCCACCAAAAAGGTAATGCGGGATATAATCTGTCATATTTGACTGGGCTTCTCTTTCTGTCCGCCCACTGCGCTTATGAAGAAAATGCTTGACCGGTTCTGAAATCCCTTCTTGCCAGAGGATGTCTGCAGAGCCATTGATAAACCGGTTGTAATGGGCGGGATAATTGCCAAGGCCAATCATCACATCAGAATAATTTCGAAACAGAGGTGCCAGTCCTTTTGTTTCAGTCAGGTAAGCTGTCTCTACAAGGACCTCATGCAGCTCAGAGTCATCTGTCCGGCAGTCAGGATCACGGGTCATTTTTACTATAGATTCATCATTGACTGACTGCCATTCTTCTTCCTTTTCAACCACAAGGTAATTTATCAGGCATTGCATGAGCGTGGAAAATACCTCTGAATGATCCAGGGATTGTGAGACACCCAGGTGGATATAGGGCTCTGAGAAAGCATCAGTTGTCATCTGGCCCATGGCTGTTTCCAGTGTGATCTCAGGACGGGGAAAATCAAATCTCTCTCCCATGAATTCAACTGATTCCTTTATGTCTTCAATCAAAACTAGCTTATGCGACAGTTCATAACTTCCATGGGCACTAAGCTTTCCACCGAGTAT
>JAWOGQ010000074.1:0-6069 GCA_046496745.1 Candidatus Woesearchaeota archaeon
AGAAATACGAGAACAACAAAGTGAAATTATACATAGACAAGCAATTCAAAGAGATGCAGACAAAACACAACATCTTAAACATCAGCGAATGTATATCCCAAAAAGTGAGGGGACATGAGTAAATCACTCGCAATAAGGCTCTCAAAATGTGAGACCTTTGTAAATCCGAAGAACAATCTTGAACAGTACCCTACTGATTCTAACGTGGCTGCAGACCTGCTCTGGAACGCCTATATGCTTGGAGATATTGAAGGCAAGCGCATAGCAGACTTGGGCGCAGGAACTGGGATTCTAAGCCTTGGAGCCATCCTTCTTGGAGCAACAGAAGTAGTTCTGATTGAAAAAGACCCAGAAGCTCTGGAAATTGCCCAAAAAAACCTGAAAAGTGAGAGTTCGTGGCAGGCAATCCAGGATGACATAGAAAATTTTACAGGATCATTTGATACAGTCATACAAAATCCCCCTTTCGGATGCCAAAAAAAGCACGCAGACCGCCCGTTTCTCGGGAAAGCATGCCAATTAGCACCCATCGTATACAGCCTTCATTCCAGTGAAAGCCGCGAATTCCTGCAAAAGAGAGCCCAGGAAGAAGGATTCCAGATAACCCATACCTGGCAGTATGATTTTCCCATAAAAAAGAGCAGGTCATATCACAAGCGAAGGATACACCGTATACCGGTCATTGCTGTCCGTCTTAGGAAAACTTTTTAAACAGGCCATTATTTCTATGACCCATGGAAATCAAGGAAAATACCAAAACAAAGGTTGTCCTTAAGGCTGAAGGGTCCGATGCAACCATCTGTAACCTTCTTCGGGAAGAACTCTGGACCGACGAGAAAGTGAAGATTGCAGGATTCAACATCGATCACCCACTGATAGGTGAACCACAAATCATCATCGAGACCACAAGTCCACGAAAACCGCTTGAAGCCACAAAAGATGCACTTGACAGGCTTGCAAAAAGAACAACCAAGCTCTCAAAGGAATTCGCAAAGGCAAAATGAATCCCCAAGAGGGACATCTTCTTAATTTAGCCCGCAGGGCACTTGATGCCTCAGTCAAAGGCCAGGAACAACCCAAAAGTGAGTCTTCAGAAAAGAGAGGAGTGTTTGTCACCCTCAAGAAAGACGGAGAGCTGAGAGGATGTATAGGTTTTCCTGAACCGGTTTTTCCCCTAGAAGAAGCGATATGCAAAGCAGCAGGATCAGCTGCCCTAGAAGACCCGCGGTTCCCTCCAGTAACACCAGAGGAACTTGACAGCATCACAATTGAGCTTTCTATCCTGACACTACCCCAGGAAATGACCTGCAACCCGCAAGAACGACCTCAAAAAGTGAGAGTTGGAACTGACGGCCTGATTGCAGAGAATCCCCGCGGAAGAGGACTGCTTCTTCCCCAGGTCCCGGAAGAGTTCGGCTGGGACGCAACAGAGTTTCTCGGACACACCTGCCTTAAAGCAGGTCTTCCAAAAGACGCATGGAAAGATTCTGAAACCAAGATATTCACTTTCCAGGCAAAAGTGATCTCAGAAAGTGAGAAGTAAGAATTCTAAGAAAATAAAGCCTATAGTGAAAAGTTTTTTATAAGATTATAGTGCCCAAAAGCCCCATGGCCTTCATCAGGATCAAACGTCGACCCCTGAAAAGCAAAGAAGTCTGGTACGCCTATCTTGTAAAGAACGTGTGGGACAAGAAAAAGAACTCCTCCAGGCAGAACGTGAGCAAATATCTTGGCAAATGCCTGGAAGGAACCCCTGCAAACAGCATCTCTTTCGAAGAATTCACCGGAAAAGACATCCCGTCATACATACACCACTCCTCAAGCAGGATAATAAGCGACCTGGTCCAATGGGAGATCAGGAAGCACGATTTCTCTGAAGAAGTATCATACAAGAAAAGCAAGAAAGGAGTGTTTGCAGGCGACTCCGAATGTGTCCTGATGATAAATCAAGGCCACATGTGCGGCTACACCATCCGAAGGCTATTCAATTTCCGCCCAAACTCCCAGGACGAGCACGAGGTAGGCTTAGAGCTTGCAAAAAGATTCACAGAAGCAGGCATAAGCATCCCAAGAGAACTTTTTGTAGCCTTCTTCGAGAAAGTGGCAACCATTGAGTATTGACCAGAAATTTTTTAAATCCGACTGAATACAACCCCCTCAATGAAGGAAGTTCGCCACATTGGGATCATAATGGATGGGAACCGCAGGTTTGCGAAAAGACTCATGAGACATCCATCAAAGGGTCATGAATGGGGCGCAAAAAAAGTAGGAAAACTCCTTGAATGGTGCAAGGAAGTCAATGTAAAAGAACTTACCCTCTACAGCCTTTCTCTTGAGAATTTCAACAGGCCAAAAGAAGAATTTGACTATCTGATGAGCCTCTTTCGAAAAGAGTTTGACAACCTCAAGGAAGATAAAAGGATATACAATAACAAGATAAGGATACGAGGCATCGGAAGGATTCACATGCTCCCTGATGATGTCCAGGAAAAGGTCCGTGAGATCGAAGAGAAAACAAAGGATCACGACCAATACCAGATCAATTTTGCACTCGCATACGGTGGCAGGAGCGAAATAACCGACGCTACAAAAATAATCGCTGAAAAAGTAAAGAACAATGAACTAGAGATTGATGACATCGATGAAGAACTGGTCAAGAACCACCTGTACTTATCACATGAACCAGACTTCATAATCCGCACAGGAGGAGATCACCGGACCAGCAATTTCCTGCCATACCAAAGCACATATGCTGAACTTTTCTTTCTCAACAAGATGTGGCCTGAATTCGAAAAAGAAGATCTCCTATCAATAATCGAACAATTTCAGATGCGTGACAGAAGGTTTGGCAAATAGCCCTTCCGCACAATCTTTGATGGCGGAAACGAAGACCTGATAGGCTCATCAAATACATTCAGGCACGTATGACAAAACGCATCCTGATGTTTCACCAGTTCTCCGCAATGTGGGCATTCCATGACACCAGCAAATAAAGACACATATATAAAGGTTCCGATTAGTCACTATTACACAGGGGCAAATTAAAGCCAAACTATTTTACCAGACAAATATTTATTAAGCAATTCTATTAAAGCAAATTAACAAATTACCATCAATAACTGCCGGAGGATTACAAATGCAACCTATTATACTTATTGGAGGAGGAGAGATTGCACAAAGAGAGACTGAACAGATAGATAGGCTTGCCTTAGCTCAAGGCCGCAGAGTTCTTTTTGTCCCTATAGCTGCTTTTGATTCAGAAGGATATGCTGAAACCTTCAAAAGATATTATACCTCACTGGGAGCACAAGTAGATGTAGTCTATATAACCAAAGAGAGTGATCAAGAAGTTATAGAAAAAATAAACAATACTGATATCGTTTATCTGTCTGGTGGTGATACCCAGAACTTGCTCTCTAATTTTAAACCATCTTTCATTCAGGCAATCAGGAAAAAGACGATAGTAGGAATAAGTGCAGGCGCATTGGCCCTCTCAAAAAGATGCCTTTTAACAAAGGATAAGGACACACCTGAAACCAAGATCATTCCAGGATTTGGGCTGATTGATTTCACAACAGAAGTACATTTTGATGGAAATGCAGAAGAGATAACCAAACTTGATATTCCTGTTTATGCTATTGGCGAAAAGAGTTGTATCATTGTAGATGACAAAAAATTAACCTTTATTGGTGATGTGACCTATTTCAAAAATGATCCGTAACCTAAAGCAAGTTTTATTAAGTCTGCTCACATCCAACCTCTCATGGACGCGGTCATAATCGGAGCCTCAGACAGGTCTTCGCTTTGGAGACACGGTAAAGTCAAGGATTACGAAAGATTTGTCCAGGACTATGCCCAATTTCTCTCAAAAAGGTTCGATAATCTCATAGTGACCCCTGATGATGGAGTCTATACAGATATTGCCCTAGAGTTTGGAAAGATCAAAGGCAAGAAGCCTATAGGATATTATCCTGACAAAGATACCTTTTATGGCATAGACCATATCAAAAAGAATTTTCCCAACTATGAATTAAGACCCATAGACGGGGATTGGTATAAACTGAATGCTGATCTTACAAAACAATCCCATATTGTTATCTGCCTGGGATTTACCCCTGGAGCTATGATTGAAGGCGCTTTCATCAAGTATCACCAGAAGTATGGAAGCTATAAAGACCCTACACTCAAGAATATTCATTGGTTGATTGACGAAAGATGCATAGAGGATAGGCTGCCAAAAAGTTTCGAGGAACAGATCTCAAACATATTCTATTATAATGATCTTAAAGAACTGGAACAACTGCTAGAGAAAAAAGTGAATGAGACATCACGATAACTGTTTTCTCATCTTACATCAGTTAAGCGTCATCCTTGGCTTTTCAGGAATCCGGCGATCTCTGACGCATCCCTGTCAAAAGTTACTATTTTCGCCTTTGGATTGATTCCGGCAAGATCCTTCCTGTAAGCCTCCTCATCAAACCTCACAGCATCCGCGAGATTTATCTTTGAGATGACAACAAGAGCCGCATTCTGGAATATGATAGGATATTTTCTTGGCTTATCACTCCCTTCAGTCGTGGAACTGACAACAATATCCATGTTCTGACCCAGGTACACTCCCGCAGGACACACAAGATTACCCACATTCTCAATGAACATGTATTTCACACCAGCCAGATCCATATGGCTTATCGCATGAGATACCATCTCAGCATTCAGGTGACATCCGCTATGCGTGTTTATCTGATATGTATCAATCCCCTGCCCCTCAAGACGCTCCTTGTCAACATCAGACTCCAGGTCACCCTGTATCACTGCAACCTTCCCTAAGAGAGGAGCCAGGTTCTCGATAAGGGTTGTCTTTCCTGCACCAGGCGAACCCATCACGTTTATGCAGGTTATACCCTTCTCTTCAAGATAAGCTGCAATCTCACCTCCCTTCTTGTCATTGCGCTCAGTCACTGGTTTCTCGACCACAATATCACACATCATCCCACCTCTATTTTTTCGATTATAAGATCCTTCCCATCAATAAGCCTTGTATTTCCTGAACCGCAGGAAGGGCAGAACATGTCATATGGATCATCTACCCTTGACTCAGCCATGCAGTCATCACACTTCAAAAGCCCCGGAACCTCAGTTATGCACAACTCAGGAGCCCCCTCACCATGCAACTCATTGAAATAGAACCGCAAAGGTTCAGGCTTGTATGTCGTCATCATCCCCAACCTGCAATGAACGCGCACCGCCTCTTCAGTCTCCTTTCTTACCATCCGCAAAAGCTCACGCGCAATAGCCATCTCATGCATAAAAGGACAGATAACAACCCCCTTTATATCTTTTTTGTGATGTACCCTGAATCAAGAACTTGGCAAACAAATATAAACAAGACCAGAACCCTCATGGATATGGACCCGGACTATAACCTAGGAACAGCAGTAAAAGAGGCATTCCATGACCTTGACATGGGAGACAACTATCTCTTCCTCGTCAAGTTGCATAAGTTTGAGGATCAATTGCCAGAAGGGATAAGACAACAGTACCAAAAGGTATTGAGAAAAGAAGAGCCTTACATAAAGCAATACATCGCGAGTTGCGAAAGGAAACTAAGCATATTGGATGAAGAAAAGGCAAAAATATTAATGACAGAATGCGAAGAACTAAAGCAGCTATACCGATAATTGTCCATGCACCGGTCACAGCCGCATGGCGATACAAGCTTGACAGGAACGCCTTTCTGAAAGGACCAGAAAAGGTCATTCCAGGTGACATAGACATAAGGGATTTCACAGGTACTGACACCATAACTCACAAGACCTACCATCTTTTTGAATCATTCTACAAGGAACTTTTCGAGAACAATTATTTTCCCATAACTATCGGGAGTGACCACTCTGTATCGATCCCTGCAACAACAGCCTGCGCAAAAGTCCACGGCCAACTGCATAACATAAGATTGGACCGTGACCTTGACATGGGTATTGCAGACAGGTGCATCGAAAACTGCGAGAAGGACAATTTCGATGAAGCAGGCCTTGGTTTCATCCTCTCCAACCACCCAGAGATCCA
>JAWOGQ010000020.1:0-33410 GCA_046496745.1 Candidatus Woesearchaeota archaeon
TAATTCTCTTTCATATCCGGTTTCAATCAATTCAGCATAATACCGATTCAATGGGTGGTTTCGTCTTTTCTTTTCCAAAAGATTTAAATATGATACAATTCAAGGAGTGTATGAGGTGTGATTATGGCAGCTAAACGCACAGTCAAGAAAAAGGCTCCTGCTAAGAAAGCAGCGACCAAAAAGAAGACTACCAAGAAGGCAGCAACTAAGAAGAAGACTACAAAGAAAGCGGCAACCAAGAAGAAGACCGCTAAGAAGACAGCAACCAAGAAGAAGACTACAAAGAAAGCGGCAACCAAGAAGAAGACCGCTAAGAAAGCAGCGACAAAGAAGAAGACTACTAAGAAAGCAGCAACCAAGAAGAAGACCACTAAGAAGACAGCAACCAAGAAAAAGACTACAAAGAAAGCGGCAACCAAAAAGAAGACCGCTAAGAAAACAGCAACCAAGAAAAAGACTACTAAGAAGGCAGCAACCAAGAAGAAAGCAGCGACAAAAAAGACTACAAAGAAAGCGGCAACCAAAAAGAAAACCGCTAAGAAAACAGCAACTAAGAAATCAACAACAAAGAAGTCTTCAAAACGTTAATTTTTTTTCATGGTTGCTTTAAGGTAACCATGTATTCTGTTTCTTCAGTTTTTCAGGCAGATAGTTACTTATCACGAAATTAAGACCGTGTTTTGCAAGAGCCTGCTGTTCTGCCCTTTGCTTCATCTTCACTATTGTCTCAAGAGCCTTTTGCCATTCCTTGTGATGGTGGACAAATGGGTCGTTCTTGATACCATCCTTGACACGCTTTATGTCAATGTCTTTCAATGGATGGGTAGGCAGCTTGTAGGTCTTTATGTCTTCAGGTGTTATCCCTATGAACTTTGCGTTAGGGACGCAGAAGAACTCGTTTATGTGGGCTGCGTTACCTGATCCTACCTTGAGTGTCCTGTAGATGTTGAGGAATCCGTACGGGTCTCCATCTGTGAATACATAGACGGGAAGGCTGAGGTTGTCTGATAGTTTCCTGATGAATCTTCGGCAGGCCCTTGTGGGAACACCTCCCATGGCTATTAGGATGCAGTTCGAATTTTTCCAGAACTTGTGCTTGTTGAGACGCTCGAACATACCTGAGGTCTCTATTGCGAGGATGAATTTTGCGCTTGTCCTGAATTCCAGGTGCTCGACTGAGGAAGGTACGCTGTATGCGCCGGAGCCGAATCTGGTGCAATCAATCTCTATCTTGTCACCTGTCTCTGAGTCGCGGTCTATGACTGTCAGTTCTCCTGCGACGTGGCCGCCTTTCTCTTCAGGGATGAAACCAAGCTGTTCACGGTTTACCATGATCATCGCTTCCACGTCATCCATAACAGAATCGGATTCGACCTGTTCCTTGAAACGTGCATCTTCCCAGTTCTTTGAGATATAATACATCTCCCTTTTCGTCGCTATGTCATCGCTTTCTATGAGCTTTTTTGACTCGCTCATCATGCGAAGGGTCTGGGCGAAGGATTTGACTGTTGATGCTGTCAGTTTCCGTTTCTTTGTCTTGCCCTGAAGCTCGAAATAGCCATCGTCAGAATTGTAGTTCACATTGGATAATGCTCTTAACGGGGATTCTATGCAGGGGTGTTCATTCTTTGAGATACCATCATATATGTCCTGCGCGATACCTGTAATCTTTTCAATAACATTATTCTTCGTCATTGCTATCACTTCCTATCTTTGCGAAGCTTTCGTCGTATTCAGTGTTCTTTGATGGATCGAATTCAACGTCATCAAGCTTGCCCCTTGTCTGTTCCAGGATGCCCGCGAGCTGTTCTTCTTTCTCTTCACGGGTATGAGCCTCAAGCTCAAGTATCTCCTGGAGTGCAACTCCCAGATGCGGGATGTATTTCTTTATGTAATCGCGCTTTTTTGATTCGTCATGGATCTTTTTCTTTTTCCTGACATAGCTTGAGAGCTTACGTCCGCATTCCTGTATCGCGAGTTTTATCTCTTTTATTATCTCAGGGTAATGGGCTACCGCTTCCTTGCTTTCAGAGGTGAAGGGGACCCAAACAGATATTATGTGTACTGCGACTGTCAAAGGGCCTTGTGGAAGGCTTCCCTTGCTCTGGTTAAGCCCGTAATTACGCCAGGTGTTCTGGATGATCGCTTTTGTCACACCGCAGGCTCCCTGCTGGTAGAGAAGAGGGACGCGGTTTGCATAACGAAGGACGCGGATGGGCTTGTCTTTTGGCTGCTCTCCGCCGTAGGCCATGCCAACCTCTACGATGAACGGGTTGCCGCTGTATACCTGCGGAGGGCGGGTGGTAGTGGTGAAGAATTCAGCGTTGATCTCCTTTTTCAGCCCTTTCTCGAAGTTATCAGCGGTGATCGGTGAAAGGCAGTCAGTGGGAGGGTTCATGATCTTTGTCTCCTGTATGCCCTTCATAAGGCTTTCAACAGAGCTTCTGGAGAGGTCATGGGGGTTTGTTGAGGGAAGAAGGCTCGCGTTCTCGCAGATCTGCTTTGCGGTTGCTGCTGTAACCCTTGAAAACTCGTTTGAAAGGAATAATTGCAGGTTCTTGCTCTTGGTTGTGGCAAGAAGGTTCATCATGATGCCAAGCTCAACTCCCTGGGGATGAGGTTTTATCTCCTTTGACTGGAAAGGTATCTGGTCGACTGCGCGGGGAAATATTATCTGCTCAGCTTTAGGATTGGTATAGATGAAGGTTGCATGGGGGTTTGTTATCGCGGTCTCACGCAGGAACTCGTCAACTGATTGCTGGCCTCCAAGGTAGGCTCCTTCAAGATCGATCTCGATTCTCGTGCCGTGATCCTTCTCCCACTCTACCTCTCTTGTTTCCTCGATTACAGGCATGTTCTTTTGTGTGTCAATCTTTATCTTGAAGAAATCTGCCGGGTAGTTGGGGGATATCCTGGTGGTTATCCTGGATGCCCTTCCTGTTGTAAGCTGGCCGTACATGACTGACGCGCTGATCCCTATACCCTGCTGGCCGCGGGATTGCTTGAGGGTGTGAAACTTTGAACCGTAAAGAAGTTTTCCGAAGATATTTCCTACCTGTCTTTTTATGATACCAGGGCCATTGTCCTCGATTATTATCCTGTAGCGTTCCTTTCGCATCTCTATGATATCAACTGATATCTCAGGCAGAATGTTTGCTTCTTCGCAGGCGTCAAGTGAGTTGTCTACTGCTTCCTTGACACTTGTCAGCAATGCTTTCCTCTTGTTGTCGAATCCCAGCAAGTGACGGTTACGGGAGAAAAATTCTGCAACCCCGATCTCACGTTGTGCCCCTGCCAGTTCATGCGCTTTAGTATCATTCCCCAGTGTCTGTTGCATCTTTATCCTCTTTTATCAGGCTGGAATCGAGCAACTCCATCTTCTTCAATTCCCTGCGCTGTTTCTCAAGCCAATGGTATACTTTAGAGTGAGGGCTTCCGGAAAGAAGGGATTCAATTGCACGCCTTGCTACTGTGACGCGCTGAGTCTCTCCTATGATCCCCACAGTCTTTCCATATACAGAGATATGGACGTCTGTAAGGTCCTCGATTGTTTTCCTGGATTTTCCTTCAGCACCAATTATCCTGCCCTTGAGCCGGATTATATCCTTTTTTGTCTTTACATAGTCAAGGATGTTCAGTAACTCGAATGCAGTATCCTGCTTGATTATGAGTTTTGCAATGTCAGGGTTAAAACCCCTTCCTATGGCTTTTACGACCTCTTTTGCGGTGAGAAGATTAACCGGGTCCTCGCAGCTTACGCGCACATCCCCCTCGTGTGAGTCAATATCTATCTTTGAGCTGGTATCGCTTTCAAGCTCTTTTTTTGTCTCCCCTTCTTTTCCTATTATGACTGCTACTCTTTCCTTGGGGATCTTAAGTTCATGGGTATACATACTATTTTGAGATTTGGAGACTATTTTTAAAACTTACTAAAAATACTCAAGAAGCTTGTCTACCCTGTCCGGCTGCCACCCTTTTGCAGTGAAGTATTGCTTTATCTGTTCCTTTGAGTAGCCTTTCTCTTTTGTGGCCCTTATCATGTTGTCAAGCTCTATAACATTGTCGACTATATTCTGGCTCCACCGGCTCTGCTGGATCATTCTCCTTATGTCCTTGACAGGAATCCCTTTCCTGAGTGCGTCAAGGATTGCAACCACTTCATGGTCATTTGCAGGTATCCTGTTCCTCTGGGGGATATTATTCAGGATGAAATTGATCACTTCAGGCGGATAGTGCCTCTGCAGTTCCTGTCTTATCTGTGCATATGACTTGTTCTTGCGCTCATCAAGCGCATAGAGGAGGATCTCAAGGATCTGTGACTCGAATTCAGCCTGTTCTCTTGGCCAGCCTTCCTGTGCAAGTTTTTCAACGATGTCACTGTTTCGCAGGTTGTGTCTCTTCAGTTCCTCGATCCTTTGTTTCAGCACGCTCAAGCGCTGGATAAGCTGGGGGTCTCCCTTGATCTGTTCAGGAGGAGTGTTCCTGTAGAGGTCAAAAAGGACATGCATTGTCTCCTTGTCAAGGCTCTGGCGTCTTTCGATGAGCTGTTCTCTTAGTTCTTTTACTTCCTGAGGCGCGTCAGGACGATCCATGATAGGCATTATCTCCTGAACAAGGAGGGTAAGCTCAACAAGGTCTTCTGGCCAGTTGTTCTTCCTGAACTGTTCTTTGATCTCTTCATCACTGTATTTTCCTCTCATCTGCCTTGTGTAGGTATTGAGCATTATAAGGCTCTTGATGGTGTTATTGTCAATCTTTTCATTTGCATAGAGCTTGTTTGCAGGAACACCCTTATTGATCTGTGCAATAACCTTTGCTTCAGGCCTTCTAAGTAAGGTGTAATCCCTTTGCCTGGGCTGTTCAAGGCTGAGGTAGAGGCCGCCTATGATTCCCAGTATACCTACGATGAATCCTGATATAACAAACCATCTGATAAGTCCTGGCTCTTGTTCTTCAGGACATTTTGCGCATGGTCCTCCGCAATCCACACCTTCTTCTCCCTGGTTTTGTATCCCGTCATCGCATGTAGGTTGTTGGCATGGCTCGCATGGTCCACCGCAGTCCACACCTTCTTCTCCCTGGTTCTGTATCCCGTCATCGCATGTAGATTGTTGGCATGGCTCGCATGGTCCACCGCAATCCACACCTTCTTCTCCCTGGTTTTGTATCCCGTCATCGCATGTTTCGCAAGTCATGGAGGTTTCAGGCTTGTCATCTACTGTTCCGCATTCGTTCTGGTCTGAGCAGGTACGGGTCTTTTCTCCTTGTGTGCAAGTGGTCCATTCACTACATACCCAGTTCTCTGTGCAAGGTGGAAGCCCTCCGCCTGATGAACTTGAAGAGCCTGATGAACCTGAGCCTGAAGATCCAGTGGAACAGGCAGCATCAGTCCCATCACAATTCTCGTCTATGCCGTTGCCGCATATCTCCTCTGCGCCAGGGTGAATGTCTGCGTTGTGATCATTGCAGTCAGGTTCTGCTGTCCTGTTTATCCTGAAAATCCCGCTGTTCATGTCACTTCCATTGCCACACCTTATATTGCTGTATGGAAGTGTGTAGCCGTCAAGGTCTGAGTCGTTATAATATGGGTAGTACTGGTATTTCTGAGGATCTCCTTCGTTGCAGTCTGAAGGGCAGAGCGTTCCATAACCGTAACCATCTCCGTCAGGATCCATGCAGCCTTCTGAGGTCATCGCATAGGAGCTATGCAGGCCGCTTATTATGAAATAGCCGGATTCTTCTGTGCAGTCATAGCCATTGGTATAAAGTGGGTCATTTGTCTGGTTGCAATAAAGGAGGTATTCATCTGTACCGTTGCAGTTCCCTGACATGGTGAAATTCTCATTGTCCTTTATGCATACTGTCTTGATTGCTGAATCTGCAAGCAAGTAAACCTCTTTTGTTTCTCCCTGAAGGTCGAGGCCTGTGATCTTATTGTACCAGAGGGATGCATTTATTGTCATGTTGGTGAGGTCCAGCTGTTTGCTGAAGTTCCATTCAATTGTCGCGCGGGTCCTGTCATCGAAGAATCTTACTGTCTGGACTCCTGTGAACCTCTGGGAGAGGTTGGTGTCGCCGCCAACACTTACGTTCATGTTATCTGGTTTTCCAAGCAATGGATCTATGGTGTCTGGAATCCCGTCAGAATCGACATCCACCATGCTGATCGTGATGTTGAATGAATCTGTTGCGCAGCTGTTCAATACGCTGCGGTTGTCGCAGACAGTTATTGTCTCGGTGTATTCTCCGACGTCCCAGCCTGTTATGTTCCAGAACATGAAGCCTGTCTCGTTTATTGCAATGTCTGGATTAGATACAGTGTAGTTGATAGGTTCATTGTCAGGTTCTGTTGCATTGATCTGGTAGCTGAGGTTTTCAGTCTCAAGAAGGCTGAAATCAGGAATCGGAGTCAGTTCAGGCATGCGGTTGGGTTCAACTGTTGTGAGCAGGAACGGGTTTGTTGTCGCATGCTCGATTCCGTCTGTCACGTCTATTATTGCGCTTGTATCGGTAGTGATGTTGTTATCCACGGAAAATGTGATGAGGTCTCCTGTTATTGAATCATTCATGAGAGGGGATGTGATGAATCCTGAGGTCCATGAGAGGATTGTTGCGTTAGAGACTGATCTGTTGAGAACAGCAAAGTCATCAACTACGGTTTCAGCTGATTCCTGGCTGTATCCAAGGACTATCTCAGTGAGGCTCATTCCCGGTATTGTCTTGTTGAAGGTGCCATTGATGAATATGTCTGTCTCTGTATCATGCCTTATTGTAACCATGTTCCACCCGGTCATGTTGCCAGGAGAGTATGTATATACATCTGTCTGGTTCATAAGTGTTATGAGTGGCTTGTCTTCAATCCCATCGAACCACAGGTTTATGGTATAATTCTCTGCTTCTGCATCGTACTCTGCAAATGTCACGTTTCTTGCATCACTTGTGTATGATGTGGGGTATGGTTTCTCTTCAAGCTGGACATTGTCCATCAGAACGTATGATTCATTGTGAGAGTCAAGGTATACTCTTGCGTATCTTGCGTTTGAAGGGCTTTTTAGTGTTGCGCTCTCTCTTGTGAAGCTCTCGTTTACCAAAGGAGTAACACTGCAGTTGGTTCCTGCACCGCAGATAAGGCCTGTCTCTATGAAACCCATGGATTCGTCAAGCCATTCAAGATGCAGCCTTCCGAAGGCTTCTCCTGTAACTGACCTGATGTATGCACTGAAGGTGTATTCCTTATCTGGATTGATCTCTACAACCTGGGTGTAATAGTTGTTGCGGTTGACCCTTACACTATTGTCTGAGCTTGTATTTACTGAAGGTTCGTTATGAGCGTGCCATTGTACAAGATCATCGCTTACTGATTCAAAGTCAGGGTTTTTCAACAGGTTGGTTGTTGCTGATTCAAGGAGAATCCCTTTATTGGTTAAACCTTCTGAATAATGAGGATTGATGTGGTTGTCTCTCTCATGGTCAAAGTTATCGTAGATGATCGTTCCTGAAGGAAGATAGGTCACATTGTATTGGAGGGTGTCATTGTCAGGATCATTTATGTGATCCATCATGTCAATTGTCAGGTTTATATTTGCAGGCCAGGTAAGGTCAGGTATCTCATTGTAGAATGTCATCTCCCTGTTCCTTATCACAAAGGTCATTATGCCTGTGCTGTTGGTGTTTCCGCTGAAGTCGCGGGCATGTGATTGCCATCCTATGCGTTCTCCGTTGTTAAGCAGGCTTTGGGGTATCTCGTAAATGAATCTGTCCCCTTCTATTTCAGGCGTAACATTAACCCATGTGCCGGATGCGTTGTGGCTTATGATTACTGAGTCTAGGTCGCAGGAATTGGCGAAGGAATTAAAGGTGTTGTTCCATACAGCAGTAAGTGTCACGCTGTTGTCATTGTATACAGGAGCTTCAGGATTTATCAATTCTGAATAGCGGGGAGCTACATTGTCAATGTAAAAGTCTGCTGATTTCTCATTTGTCTCGTAAGGGCCTATCGCATCAACTGTGAGAGTGTATTTGCCATCCTCCCATTCGGTGGTATTGATATAGGAATCCCAGGTGTGATGGTCAAGCAGGGTTGAGCTGTTGAGGGAATCATTCAATTTCCCTTCTATTTCCCAGCCTGTGCTGTAGAACTTATTTGTGATAGTTACATTCATGAAAAAGCCTTCCTTGAAGAACTTATCATTTGAGTCAGGCCTTCTGAAGGATATTGCAGGCTTTGAATTGTCCACAGTGTAATTCCTTTCTGCTGTTGCTGTATGATTGAAACTGTCAGTCGCTTCTATCCTTAATGTCACATTCTCCTTGTAAAGATGTGTGGTGTCCCATTCAATACTATTGTTGAAATTTCCTGAAGTGATTATTCCTGTACTGTTGTATATGGTGTAGCTTCTCTCGATCACAGGGGAAGGATCCTCGATCTCTACGTCGAACCTGATAACTCCTCCGATAAGGGTATCATTGCTTAGTATGTCTATTTGTGGTGGGTTGAAGTCAACATGCCAGGTGACTTCTTTTGCAAGGTCTGAGAACTGCTTGTTTCCTGCCTCGTCACGGCATACTATGTAGCGGGTGTACAAGGCATCTTCTGTCGTGTTGATGAAACAAGTAAGGTTATTTCCTGTTGTTTCTGAACAATTCTCAAGATAATTCTTTGAAGGGTCGTAATCCTCATAATCTATCTTGTAGCGTGATGCAACGCAACGCATCCCTTCTTCACCTGAGACAAGTATGTCTGTCTGGTTATCCGGGATAGTGTCAACGTAGGGCTCTGTAGTATCGTTTTCAACCTTGACTATGGATACCTGTTCTGGTTCGACTGTATCAAGGTAGACTACTGAATTGCTTTGCTCTGTTGTAGGGTTGGTAAGGTTTCCGTTGGAATACGCACTTACTTTTACCTTGTAGGCTGACTGGTGCTTTGGGTCATCTATTGTTATCAGTGCATGGGTGCTTGTGCTGTTCCATGCGGTTATCTTTGTCCATGAGCCCAGCTGGTTCTCGTCCCTGAAAAGTGCATAGGAATAATGGGATATGCCCATCTCGGGGTCATGACTGGGGGTCCAGTCAACTGCAAGCTGGTTGTTTGTGGTGATGAATTCTCCATTGTTTGCAGTGACAGTAAATCCTTCCGGAGGTGTCTGGTCAATGTATGTGAATGCTGCTGTTCCTCCGTGCAAGTAAGTCTTTGTGTTATTGACATAATCCTTCTCGACATAACGGAAAGTGTAACATTTTCCGTTGTTGACTGTCTGGGTGTAACTTCCTGCAAGTTCTGTATCCACAGGATAGAATATGTTCAGATCGCTGCATTCTCCATCCTGCAGTGTCCCTGTTGCACGTTGGAGCTCTCTTTCTTTTATTCCGCTTATATCATCATAACCTTTTGTGAGGGTCACCGTGAAATTGCTAGCTCTAAGGCCTGTAGGATAGTCTATGGATCCGCCGTAGGGCGCGCTAAGGTCTGTTGTGATCGGATACTCGCTGCTGTACCAGTTGCTCCATATGTTGTTCTCGTTCTTTGCGCGAACGCTTGCATAGTATTGTGTACCGTCTTCCAGAGAAAGATCTGTAAGTTCCAGTTCTGTGAGTGAATAGTCGTTGTTGCTTGCGATGCTGTCGTATCCTTCCTCAGGGTAGGGAGCTGTTCCCACAGCATA
This sequence comes from Candidatus Woesearchaeota archaeon, assembly GCA_046496745.1. Lineage (GTDB taxonomy): Archaea > Nanobdellota > Nanobdellia > Woesearchaeales > JACJVW01 > JBNJGT01. The sequence continues at coordinate 9,666 of JAWOGQ010000020.1, forward strand.
CCTGTACTGGGTAATCTGTGCAACATTGCTAAAGTTCCAGTGAAGTTTCAGCCTGCTCGGGGAGCTTGTGAAAAGAGCACTGGCGTTTGCTGTCCCGTTCCATTTTCCTTTGAACCTGATGAATTCCTTTACTGGCGCTTTATTCACAAAATAGACTATGCCTGAGCTGAGGGTTTCCGGGCCAAGAGATTCGTCAATATAACGTGGCCTGACCCTGAACTTGTAGACCATGTCGTTTTTGAGTTCAAGTGTAACATTGACGAATGTATGGTTGCTGTCAGTTGTGCTTAGCCATCCTGTCATGTTGCCAAGATAGGTGTTTCCGTCGTACTCTTCTACCATGTATTCGTAATGCTTGATTATGCCTGACTGGAGGGACCAGTTGGCAACAAGGATCGGGTTTGTCGCTATTGTTGCTGGAAGGTGAAGGACTGAATCCTCACCTATGAAACCGTTCTCGATGTTTTCCACAGTCTCCTGGTCAGGGGTCACGCTGAAATTCGTGATGGTGCTTGAATTGGGCCATCCGGCGCTGTCATTCGCTGAAAAAGTGAGGTTGTATGTGGAGTTCATGACAAGGGAAAGGCGTGCCTTGCAATACTGGAGGGTCCTGTTCCCTGAGCAATTAAGACCTGTATATAGTGTGGAGTTGGTGGAGTTGGTTGCGTTTATTGTTATGCTCTGGGTGTTTATATGGTAATCATCATGGACTGTGAAATAGACCATCGGTTCTGTGCTCATTGCAAGGGATGGGACTGAGGATGTGTTGATGAATGGCGTGCCCCTGTCCACATGGATGTAGAACTCTGTGAATGGGCCGTTGCCCTGGTCATTCTTTCCTCTGATCCTTATCAGGTTGGTTCCGTTGAATAGTTCAGGGAGCGTCACTGTAAAGTGTCCTGAAGGGTATTCGTTGTCATAGACAAACATCTCAGTGGAGCGGTTGACCGGGCTTTTCAGGGCAGGGTCTAGTGTCACCTTGTAGGTGTCGTCATAGAGGTTCCTGTATGAATCAACCCTGTACCTGGAGAAGTTTGTGAGGTTCTGGTTTGAGAACTGGATGTATCTTCCTGTTTCTATTATATCATCCTGCTCGATGCTTGCTGCTGGAACAATTATGTAGTCCTGGTCGCTTTCATCCATAGGATATACTGAACCGTAGTAGGTTGAGTTCACTGATGTGAAGCCTGTTATGTCTCCTGACTCCGGGCTGATATCGTATCCCTGTCTTGCATGGATCGAATAGTTGACATCAGGAACGCTGAAGAAACCTGTTATGTTGAAACCGGTATTGTCTGTTACTGATACAGGAGGGTTCCATATCTTAGGTGCAGGTGGGATGCCGTCTTCTTTCAGGATGTTATCCGCCATGCGGAATTCATCGTCCATAAGGCCTTCTTCATCACTGACCTTTACGGCACACGAGATCCTGTCTCCATAAGAGAAGGGGTCTGTGAGGTCCTGGGATTCTGCTCCTGGAATCAGGGTGTAGTTGTCCTGGTCTGCAGTGTACCAGCGGAAGGTGGTGTTTGGACCTTCCTCGTCATTGTCAGAATCGATGAAATTGTAGATGCAGCGTGCTTTGCCATCTGCACTGTATGATATCTGGCGGATCTCTGTCTCATTCACTGTAGGCCTGTGGTTGGTAAGATAATCAATGGAGTCATTTGTGACTGAAGGGTATATGTTGGAACAGTTCCAGCCCTCATCGCATATCATGACCCAGTATTCCTGGGTCGTGTTGTCAAGATCATCCACTGTATGCTGAAGATTGATGGGGTCTGTAAGGGTGAAGCTGGATTCAGCGATTGTCCTTCCCATGCAGCCGGAGCCTACAATCTCAGGGGAATCGCAGACATAAGCCTTTACAGCGGTTGCGTATTCAGAGTGCCAGTCAATGAAGAACTCCACGTCCTGTCCTTCTGAGATCCGCTCGTAGTCTGAGTTGTCCTGGACATCTTCTATCTTGAACTGGCTTGGAAGACCTTCTATTGTCACAGGTTCGCTGGTGTTCGTATCTCCTTTCTGGAAAGGGTCATAAGGGGTGACACTACACTTCCAGACGTCCCCTGGCATGGTATTTCCGTTTGTCACAATCGGTGAATTGGGGAGGTTGACCTGCCTGAATCCTGCGCTATCACGTTTCAGGTGCCAGGTGAAGTCCAGTCTGCTCATGTTGTGGTTGTCAGTGTCATTGATAAGGTAAGTACAATTGAGGTTGGAATCAGAGGTGAAGTTTGTTGTTCCTTCAGTTGTCAGTATCTGGGTGGATGCTTCAGGAGGATGGTTCAAGAAGAATGATCCTTCACGATAGATTGAGCAAGCATCGTGCTCATCGCAGACCTTTACCTGGAAAATGTTTTCCCATCCGTCATCCTCCTGGGTCTGGTATGTGCATTGCTGGTCATTATCTGAGCTGTTTGAGGTGTTGCAGTAAGTGATACCTTCACAGGCGCCGTTGATGTCGCCTCCATAGTACATCCGTATCCTGGGATGTGAGTAATTATGGGTATCGTTCCTTATTATGGGGTGCTGGTCGGTGGCGTTTGCCTGGACAAAAACCTTATCTTCCAGGAAGTCTCCGTTAGATTCGCATGTGTCATCATTGTCATCATCTATGCAGATCTTGAATGCCAGGTACTTGCCAGGCATGGGCTGGGCATTGTATTGAGGAGTGAAATAGTTGTATCTTCCAAGCTCGAATGCATTGTCATTATCTCTTGCAATGACTGTACCCTGGGTGTCACCAATGCTGTCCACTTCCATGACGATTATGTCGTATATGAATTCTGTGCTTGCGGAGTCCTGGCTCTCGCTTATTATATTAAGCCTTAGGTCTCCAGCACTCACAAAACTGTCTTCATCCTTGTCCCAGTATATGTCTGAATCTTCTGTGAAGTTTACATCTGTGTGCCTGAAAACATTCTTACTGCTGAAACTTGTAAGGGGAGACTTGTCAGGGATCTTCTCTCCTGAAACAATTGTATCAAAGTCTGCATCGTATACCAGTTCTTCAGCTCCTGCTTCAAGGGCAGCAGAGCTTGTGTTCTCGAGAATAATGGTCTCACCTATTGTGTAGGTATCACTCAGGTCTGCATCAAAGTACACTTCCTCAAAATCATACAATTCCGTACCATTGTCAAAGTCTGTTTCCCTGACCTCGCTTCCAACGGCGAAGGTTGTCTTTGAATTCCCGATGAATTTTTCAGGATATATCCCTATCTTGTGCACATACTGGCCTGTCATGTTTGAATAGAATATGGCTGGTCTTTTCCTGTTCTCTTCAGTGTCACCGAAGCTTATGAGGTCAGTGCCCTTGTCGTAGAGATTGTCTTCATTAAGGTAATCGTTACAGACATACATCCGGGCAGTGTCGTCTGGGTCCTCGTAATCCCTCCAGGATACTGTGAAATTTATGAAATCACCAATGAATGCAGGATTATCAGGAGAACTGTATGTATTGCCATAATCTATTATCTGTGGGACTGCGTTGTCTACTATCGTTACAGGTTCTGATTCGTAGAATTGTGTTGAGAAGTTATCCTCATTCATCCAGCTCTGGTCGTCATCATGCACCTTAACTGCGCATTTCACTTCATCATCCTTGTCGAATATGTTGCTTATCGTCTGATCAGTATACCCTTTAACTTCAACGAATTCATTGAGGCCTTCGTTATTGATGTACCATCTGAATGTTGTCTGGGCCGGATCTTCTGGATCATTGTCAAAGTCATAGTATGAATAATTACAGTAAAGCTCAGAGCTCTGGTTCGGATCCTGAGGGAGTATGGTGACATCACTTGCTTTTGGAGGTGTGTTGTGTATAGGGATGAAGCTGTCTGTGCTTGCAGTGGTGCTGTTCTCCATCCGATCATATGCCCTGAATGTGCATGACAGCTTGTCGGCCTTGGTCAGGCGTTCAGAGTCGATTGAAATGATACATTCTGTTGTCGCATTATCAAACTGGGTTCCGTATTGGCTTGTGGAATTGGCTCCAAGGTAAAAACACCATGCTTGACCATGCTCGTTGTAGTTTGCGCCTCCAGGATCAAACTGTGTAACAGAGCAGTTGTAGAACATGTCAAGGCTTTCATTGTTTATGTCAGATGCAAAGACTATAATGGAGACATTGTCTTTTGCGGTCGGTTTTTCCGGGTCAATCACCAGTTCATCTTCAAGGATCCTGGGTTGTGCATTGGATCTTGCCTGGCGGGAAACAGTGCTTGATACACAGTTGCCAAGATCATCACAAGCGTAAACCCAATATGTATAATCAATATGATCCGTGGTGTTGTCAATGTAGGAGTAATCACTATCAGAGTGGCGGATAAAGCCAGGACTCGAGATATTCCTGGGGGTTACGTTGGACCCGCCTGATTCACTCTCAGACCTCAAGATGTAATAGCCATAAACATCATCACTTGAAGAAGGGTCCCAGTTGATCTCTATGTGTCCTCCCTGGTCATTCCTTACATCATGGGCTTCCATGGTATTGACTGCTTCAGGTGGGAGCGTATCGTTTATGGTAATGTTCATTTCTGCGAGATCATTATTGCCATCTTCTACCTGGAGGGTGTAGAGGCCGTTATCATTTGCCCTTACTGTCACTTCCTGCTGGTCTGATGCAGAGATTATCTCAAGACCATCGGCAGGGCCTTCAAGATTTGTGATGCTCCAGGTAAAGGTGGTTGAGGTTGTACCGATTGCCTGGAATGTTTCCTCTGTCAGGCGTTCCATGCTATCAATCGCTGGGTCAATGTTTAAAACTGCAGATTGGATAGTTGAAGATACTGAATCATAATCTGTCTCTTCACCCATATCAGTAACCTCTGCCCTGCAAGACCAATCTTCTCCGGGGGAGGTAGCAGAAGCAGGGAGAGTCTCAATGTGTTGCGAGCTCGTGATACCAGTACGGGTGGCATTGGTGTATGATGCTCCGTTAACCCTCCATTCTACATCTATGGTGTAGGTCTCACTGGTGTGGTCTATATCGTTGATGTCTATGACACAATCAATATCATCTGCAGAGGTTGGTGTGGAAGGGTCAAAACTGGTAGTGACTGAAGGTGGATGATTAACGTATAATGTGTCTGTGAGGGTAACTTCATCATCTGTATTGTTGCGTAGTGTTGCTTCAATGGTGTTTGTAAATGTGTCAAAGCTTGCGTCCAGTTCATTTGATGTTACTTCCCTAGGAGATGGACCGCTTGAGCTATGGGCAAAACATCCTGATGATTCAGTAAATGTGCAGGTTCCTGATGAACCTTGTCTTTTGGCAATTATAGCCTGGTCTTCTCCTCCTTCCCAGGAGAATCTGATATATACAGGATCTCCTATACTGGCAGGATTGTTCTCGGTGATAGTATCTGAATAGCCTGAGTCAGAAAAGAAAGCCATGACTGCGTTCTGAGCATCGTTCTTTGCAAGCTTGCTTTCTCCCTTGAAGGAGAATAACTGGTAATGCTTTCCGGTGGTGTGGACCTGAACCGTGTGGTAGGCTGTTTCATTGCATGAATAATTATGTATTGTGATGGTGTTTCCTGATAACTGGAAAGGGATTTCCTCTTCTTTGCATGTGATGCTTAATGGTGTCAGGTCTGTCCCGTACTCTGTCCCGTTCACAGCTTCGATTGTCAGGTCATCTGTGCCGTTTGTCAGGAAGCGGGTTGTCCAGTTGCCTTCAACCAGAGGATAACTCTGGACATCGAGAACCGTGAGGTTTCCTTCAAGCTCGAATTCCTGTGTGGAAAGATGAGGTGTGACCCATTTCACCCTGTCGATAAGACCGTTATCGTTTCGGTCCATGAATTCAACCTTATAGTCGGGATTATTGGTTATCTCAATTCTTTCGTTGAAAAGCAATCCGCCTTGCTTGTGGTATAGCCTGATGGATTCTTTCTCCAGTTCAGGGACATCAACATAGCTCAGGATGTCGGTGTAATGGATGTCACTTGAGATCGCGATATCCTTTCTTACTGCCTTTTCAGATCTTTGTGTCCTTATGTCTATCTTTGGGGCTTGTGTCTCGTAGACTACCTTGTAGTTCTTGTCTTCTGTCTTGTTGAATTGTATCTCTTTTGTCTCCAGGTTCTCTTTTGCTGCAAAACCTGTTATTGTCGCAAGACCTGTCACCATGTTCCTGAAAGCGCCAGGGTTTTTCACGGATGCCTTGACTGGCTGGTAATCTTCTGTGATGACTTTTATGTTCTCAGCAATGTCTGACACTTTTACAGCAACCTCTTTGGTGGTTACCTTCTCATGGTCGATGGTCTTTTCCCAGCGAACAGGCTTTCCAATCTCTACCTGTGTGTGGGTCGATTCTGCAATAGCATTTGCAGCTAGAACTAGGAAGATGAAAATGCAGGTCAGGGCTAAGGTCTTATTCATATGACATCAAGGTTTCCGTCTTTTGTTTTTTTGTATTTTTCTATTGTGTCGTGGAGATTGGCTTTGTTGAGGTCTATTTTTTCCGCTTTTTCTGAAAGTTCTGAGACCGTACTGTCTGATTCGGTAAGGTTTGGATCCTCAATCTTCTTGAGAAGGATGCCCTCGTCAGTGACAGTGTACATCCAGAAACCGCTTCCTTCATCTATCTTGAGCTCGTTTCTGATGTCTTTTGGTATGACTATCTGTCCTCTTTTGTCACACTGGACAATACGGGGGTATTTTTTCATTCTGATTTTCAGTTTTTAATTCTGATTTTAGGTTTATTTTATCTGATATTTTGGTCATATTTCTGATTTTCAGAGAATTGTTCTTACTTTTGATTGCTTTGTTTGATTTTCGGGAGAATATTCTGTTTGTAAGAAATTCAGGTAGTATTTCCTGATTACGTTGGATTTTTACGAAAAAATTTCTTATATTTGTATCCATTTTCTGAAAATCAGTATACTTTTTGGTACCGCTCTTATTTAAAACTTTTGAAATCTTTGGCTTTGTGTAAAAATTCAGTTTGTGTAAGAATTGAGGATTTTGTGTAATATTCAAGGTTGGGTATGTATAATACGGATAGAATTATACGGATAGAATTGCCAGACTATCAGGTCAGGATAAGTTCAGCAATCAGGATATGTTCTTTTGGATTAGAATAGCGAATCTTTTCAACATTAAAAAGACCTGTCTCCTTATTTTCCTCAATAAATTGATAGATAGTGTCGATATTTCTTTGTCCAATCCCATGTATATGGATAAACTTAAACCCATATTTCTTTGAAATGTTAATCTTACGCTTAATCTCTCCAGGAATATCTTTTGCATACATACCAGAGTTGACAAAGATTGCAAGCATAGAGGACTCTACTAAGTCATTGTATATCTCGTCGAATGTTTCTTTATTATCTGAATTGTAAAGAGGTATCAGAAACTCTTCAAAGTATCCTGCGGTGGTGAGGTTGCAGATATTTTTTCCCCTATCCCCAAATCTCATGATTATATCTCTTTTGAGGTCACTTATTGGTTGTCCTTTTTTGAATTTTTGACGGATAAACATGGCTGCTCGTAGAGTCTGAAAATCTTTTGGAGGGATTATCCCCTGGAAAAATTCTAGAGCAATGTTTGATGATTTCTTGAACTGATAAAGTTCTAGGAGGAGATCTAAAGCGTTCTCTTCTAAAAGTATGTTGTCTTCTTGTATATAATCTTTAGTAATCTCTCTTAATTTCTTGATCTCTTCATCCTTCAATTTGTCTAGATTAATGTGACATGTAGATTTTGAGTGGTCTATTACTACTGCCTCTTTTTGTGGGTTCCTTTCTATATTTATGTTAAGGTTAATTAGATTGTTATTTTTGATATTAATTCTTGTTTCTAGAAAGGTCTTTAGTTTCTCAAAAAACATCTTATCTTGTTTCGTCGGCTAATCTCATGATAGAAATCAAATCATTCTTGAGGAATATTTCTGATCCTTTTCTTAATCCTGCAAACTCGTCTTCATGGACTTCGGTTCCGTCTAATCCTATAACCGGTTCTTGAGTATCTTTCTCTATAATAAAACTTTCTTCATTGATCTCTTTACCGAAAAAACCCAGAATATCTTTTTTTGCGCTTGAATTGAATGTTAATCTGTTTGTCATTTTTACCTCTTGAGTAAATAGTTGATTATTTATAAATCTCCCTTATTTGCATATTTTGCTTTTGGTTAATATAAATTTTTTGTTTGAAATTTGGATAATTTTTCATATCTTTTGAATGTTTGGGTTAATTATGTAATCAGGGTTGGGTTATCTGCTTGTAGATGTCTTCCTGGTCTATCTCCAGCTGAAGCTTTTGGAAGAAGTTGGCAATGTTCTTTATATCCCGCCTGAGGTAGTCTCTTGCTATGGGGCTTTCGGTGGTTAGGGATTGGGAGAAATCTATGAATACCGGCCTGTTGTTGTTGAGGATGTTGAAGTGGGACAGATCGCCATGGACCAGTCCTGCTTTTTGCCATAGGAAGCGCATGTATTCTACAATTTTTCTGAAGAAAGCCTCGGGGTCATCAGGGTAAGCGTCCTTTAGGGGTGGGGCTGGTTCTGGATATCCAATCTGTTCCATGAGTATTATGTTGTCCTTGAATACCATGGGTGTTGGAACCTTGACTCCTGCATCCCTTGCCTTCAGTAGGTTACGGTACTCGCGCTGTGTCCAGGCAAAGATTATCTGGCGGCGGGCGCGCTTGACATTTATGTATCGCAAATCATGCTGGATGTAATCATACATCCGCTTGAAGTCGCAGGTCTCAAGGCGGTAGATCTTCACGATGATGTCTTTGTCTTTTGTGCGGGCTGAGAAGATGTTCGCTTCTTTTCCTATCTTGACTGGGCTTTTCATCTCTTCAAAGTGGCCTTGGCTTTCAAGCTTGAAGAGATTCCTGAGGGTGAACTCATCGAAAACATTGCCGAATGTCTTGAACTTTTCCCGGGTTATACGCGACATCTTATCCATGAATACTCTGGGTTATTTATAGGTTTTGAAAAGCATAGTTTTATATGTGGGCAGCTTACACCCACTATCATGTAGTTACGTGAGGTGCTTTTTATGCGTAAAGTGTGTGTGATTAATCAGAAGGGAGGCGTAGGCAAGACCACGACTGTCATAAATCTATCAGCAGGGTTGGCACAAAAGAACAAGAAAGTGCTTGTGCTTGATCTTGATCCGCAGGGAAATGTCAATACAAATCTTTGCTTGTATGCTGAGAAGAACATGTATCACATGCTTGTTGAGGGGGCTGACCCCAGGGAATGCATGGTACATGTGAACGATTTCTTGCATGTCATCCCCAGCAACAGTACTCTTTCCCAGGCTGAGCTTATCCTCAGCGGAAAGGTGGGAAGAGAGACTGTCCTGAAAAGATGTCTTGAGGGATTGTATGAATATGATTATATAATTGTGGATTGTCCGCCTTCAATAAACCTGTTGAACCAGAATGCGTTGCTTTTTGCAAACGAGGCTTTCATACCTGTTGCAACCGAATATCTTGCTTTTGATGCGCTGCGGAAAGTGGAGCATACGATTGAAGAGATAAATGAGGTATTCGGGCATAATCTCAGGATATCTCTTGTGATACCTACTCTTTATGATAGGCGTATCAAGTCCTGCATAAAGATCCTGAGTGAGCTGAAAAAGGGATATAACGGGCTTGTTGTGACCCCTATCAGTATCAACAGCAAACTGAAGGAATCACCTGGGTGCGGTGTCAATATATATGAGCATGCAAAGCATTCCAGGGGTGCAAAGGATTACATGCGGCTTACTGAGAAGGTAATAGAGCTGGAATCTGCGCATTAGTCAATCTCTACAGGGATGGGGTCAAGACCGCAGAAGTCTGTGGAGTAAGTGTATGCGCCTGCGTTGAGGAAGGTCAGGGTGTCTCCTGGTTTTGGATCCTTCAGATATGCCTTGTACCTGAATATGTCTATAGAATCAGGGGTCTTGCCTTTTATCGTGTATGGTTCTCCTTCACCTTCACCTTCTATAAGGAGGCGGATGTTTGTCACGAATGTGTCCATGGCGCCGTTGTATATTGAGCTGTCGACAATGATGTTGTTCTCGTATACTGTAAGGATCTTTGTCTCCAGTCTTACTGAAGGGGCTGCTATGTAGCGGCCGGGTTCGATTATCATCCTGATGTCCTTTTGGTGCAGCCAGTCTCTGAGTTCTGTGATCTTTGCAAAAATCTTCTCAAGGACTTCTGCCCTGAAGTTCTTGTAGGTGCTTGGGATGCCTCCTCCGATGTTTATGGTGTCTATCTTTTGGAGGGTCTCTTCTGGGAATATGTTCTCTAGCTCGCTTTTCAAAGACCATTCGCTGATGTTCTGGGTTTTCCTGTGGACGTGGATGCCCAGCTTTTCTATGTTCTGGTTGGAGTGAAGGGAAGGTATCAGTTTTTGTACAGTGCCTGAGTAGAAGCCGAATACGAAGTGCTTGCCTGTATGGACAGTGTGTTCTTTCAGGCGCATCCTGAGCATGAGGTTTAGGGGTTGCTGGAGGTCGAGGAGGACCTGGAGGTCTTTTTCATTGTCGACAACGAAATCTCTCACTCCTTTATTGTAGACATGGGATGCTTCTTTCATGTCCCAGCCCTGGGCAAAATAGATTATCCGTTCAGGGCAATTGAGGAGGTCCAGGCTTTTTATCGAATGGATTGAGAAAAAACAATCGGTCTCTTCGCGGAGGATGTAGCCTACGTGATTGTTTGTCTTGAAGGAATAGGAGACGGTGTCTGCAAGGGTCTTGATCTTATTGAACTGGTCCAGCACTGTACTTTTCTTTATGATGAAGCGGCTCATTCTATTATCCCTTCATCTGTAAGGGTCTCCAGGGCGGTTATCATGATAAGGGGGAATGTTATCGAGACGTCACCTATGACTGTTGCAGCGTCTGAGTCATCCTTTACCTTGCCCCAGCTCTTAGCTTCGTTGGTTGTTGCTCCGCTCATGCTTCCTGAGGTCTTGCTTGCGGTTGTGAGGTATACTGCGTAGTCAACACCTCCATTCAGAAGGCAGGCTAATATTGCGTGATGCTTTGATATGCTTCCTCCAAGGGATATCAGGCCTTTTATGTCGTCATGGGATGTTGAGAGAAGGATGTTCTTGAAGTCCTGTACGACATCGACTATGAAATCCGGGTGTTTTTGCTGGAACATGTAGAGGTGGAACCCGAAAGCGCCGTCTGTTATTGCAGGGCAGAAGATAGGGATATCCTTTTTTGCTGCCTGGTACAAAATGGAATGGGTGTCATCGAGCATCAGGCCGATCTCATGGAGCATCTCTGATACAGACCATCTGCTCTTTTTCTTGTATAGCTCAGTAAGCATCGGAATGAGGGAGTCCTCAAACTCTGCATAGCTCTCGTTTGAGACCATGATGTTTCCTATCCTGTTGATCCCGCTCTCATAGAGTTCAACATCGTCGGCTTCAAAGCTTCCAAGGGAGAACTGCTCACCTTTGGCTTTCATGATGTCCTCTTCCAGGCCGCCCACAGTTGTAACTATTATGTCTGCCATATCCTTTTCAATGACCTGGGCAAAGAAGCCTCTCAGGCCTGAGGTGACCATGTTGCTTGTGAAGGTGAAGAAGATCTTTGCGGATGCTTTCTTCATCTTGATTATGGTCTCTGTCGCTCTTGCCAGTTCAACACTCTGGAAGCCTACTGTGCTGTATGAATCTACCAGATCCTTTACAGTCATTCCTTTTTTCCATAGAAAATCCTTTACATGTACCATTTTTCCGAAAAACGGGCCTGAAGGGATTCGAACCCTTGATCTACGGCTTAGAAGGCCGTCGCATTATCCAGGCTATGCTACAGGCCCGTGGATGAGAGTGGTTCTGAACCGTTTATAAATATTTTGGCACAAACTTTAATAACCCAATTTCATTATTTTTGAGGATGAAAGCCCAGGACCTGGTCAAAAAAATCACAGATTATAATCCTAATGCAGATGTGGCTCTCATAACAAAGGCATTCAATTTTGCGAAGAAGGCGCATGAAGGGCAGGTCAGGGACTCAGGAGAGCCTTATTTTGAGCATCCTTTGGGTGTTGCTTTGATCCTTACACAATTGAAGGTTGGTTCTGCAACTATATCTGCGGCTCTTCTGCATGATGTTGTGGAGGAGACCCATTACAAGCTTAGTGATATCAAGCGCGAATTCGGTGATGAAGTGGCGGGGATTGTTGAGGGGCTTACTAATCTTGACAAGAGGAAATACGAGACCAGGGAGGAGTACAAGGCAGAGAATATCAGGAAAATATTGCTTGCAACAACCAAGGATATAAGGATAATGCTCATAAAATTGTGTGATCGTCTGCATAATATGCGGACTCTTGAGACATTCAGTCCTGAGAAGCAAAAGCGCATAGCACAGGAGACACTGGATATCTATGCTCCGATCGCTCATAAGCTGGGTATCTGGTTCATAAAGGGTGAACTGGAGGACCTTTCACTTCGTTACATGAAACCTGAGGTCTATACTTTTCTTAAGGAGAAGATATCCGAAAAGAGGCATGAGAGGGAGAAGGCAACAGAACGGATAATAGCGAACCTTAGGGATGAGTTGAAGAGGCGGGGCCTGAAGCTTGATGTTTATGGAAGGGCAAAGTATTTCTACAGCATCTACAAGAAGATGCTCAAGAAAAACCTTGATCTTGATGAGATATATGATCTTATTGCTGTGAGGATAATCACCAGAAGTATCCCTGATTGTTATACAGCTCTTGGGGTCGTGCATGAATTGTGGACTCCTGTCCCCAGAAGGTTCAAGGATTACATCGCAAATCCGAAGACGAACGGTTACCAGAGCCTGCATACGATCGTGCGGGTCAATGAGGGAAGGCTGCTTGAGGTGCAGATAAGGACTGAGGATGCCAATAATGTTGCAGAGCATGGGATTGCAGCGCACTGGAGGTATAAAGGGACTGACAGGGATAAGTGGTTTGACCGGAAGATATCCTGGATAAAGCAGTTGCTTGAATGGAAGCATAGCTCAGTCAATGGGCAGGATTTCATTGAGACATTGAAACTTGACTTGTTTGATAATGAGATTGTCGCATTCACTCCTAAGGGTGATCCTATAAAGGTTCCTGAAGGGGGTACGCCTGTGGATTTTGCGTATGGTGTGCATACGAATATAGGGGAGCATACATCAAAGGCGCTTGTCAATGGTAAGGTGGTTCCTCTCAATCATAAGCTCAAGCCAGGGGATATAGTGGAGATAATAACCTCGAAGAATGCCAAGCCTTCAAGGCAATGGCTTAATTTTGTGATGAGTTCAAAAGCAAGGGCGAAGATAAAGAGTTTCCTGCATGTGTCTGTTGAAAAGGATACAAAGCAGAAGGCGCATGAGCATCGTAATCTTGCATCTTTTATTGAGGTTGACGGGAAGCAACCTGTGAAACTGTCAAAGTGCTGTGATCCTCATCCTGGTGATGAGATCGTGGCGTTTCATACCAAGGATAAGAAGATTACAGTGCATAAGGCAGGATGCCCTAATGTTTACAGTATTGATCCTTCAAAGAAAGTCGCGGTGCGCTGGACAGGAGACCTTAAAGAGACAGTTACAGTAAGGATAACGCTTAAGGACGGGCAGGCGATACTTACAGAGGTCCTCAATCTTTTCGTGAAGAATAGCCTTAAGATGCGAAGCGTCAATACCAGGCAGGGTAAAGAGAATCTGTTCAACCTGATACTTGAGATAGAAGAGCCTGATCCTGAAAGCCTTGATTCTGTAATAACCCTGTTGAGGGACAAGGAAGAAGTAATCAATGTAGTCACAAATTAGATGTCCTGTATCATCTGGTGGACCATCCTTATCTTGTCAATCTCTGCAGGCCATGCGACAACTGCCCTGTCTATCTGCTTGGTGTGGATGAACCCTTTCTCCTCGAGAACCCTGAAATGGTAGTTTATCTTTGATATGTTGGATGCTGTGACTTCAATATTGAGGTGACGGCAGATGCCGGAGGGATGTATGGGCCATTGCTTGATGATTGTCTCGAGCACTTTGTTGGTGAGGCGCTTTCCCTTGTATTGCATTTCTATTATTTGGTACTGGTTGTTTTTATATCTTTCTTTATGTAAAAAAAATCCTTGTTCTCTTTTTCTGATATGAAAGCAAAAAGTTAAAAAAGACTGGGACTGATACGATACAGATGCTGGGTACATTTTTCAAGAAACTCCTTTTCACCCGTCAGTTCTTCTATACAGATGGTTCTTTGGAGATATTGGGTGTGGGTTTTGTTCCTTTATCCATGGATTTTATTGCAGGGCTGGAAGATCTGCATCCTGATGTGTATCCCTTGCTAAAAGAGCATGTATCCAGGACCACTTCAGAGCATGTGAAAAGACTTAGGATGAAATTTCCTGAACTTGCAGAGGTAGTTCCCCAGTTGTATGAGGTATATGGCTTGGGAAAACTTGAATTGATCGATCTTGATGTTGAATCTAAGCACGCGATAGCAAGGATACATGAATCCGCGCTTCCACATCATAAGAGCAATCCTTCATGTTCTGTGCAGTGCGGGTTGATGGCTGGCTTTTTTTCTGGATTGTTCGGGGCTGAGGTCAATGCATCAGTCAATAAATGCGTGCTTAAGGGAGATGACTACTGCGAGTTCCTGATAAAATAGAAATCTTTAAATAATAGTTCCCCCCATGGAAAAGTGACAATGTCAGAAGATATATCGAAAAAAACCATTTTAATCTTTCTTGTATTGACAATCTTAGTTTCATTATTGAGTACCTGGACGCTGGTTGAAAGTGTTCCGGATACGAAGGTTCCTGTGACGGAATCCGAAAAAGAGGCTAGCGGGCAGGTTTCTTTGACTGTAAAAGAGCCGCCTGAAGAACGTAAAGAAGCTGTTGTCAGTCTGACAGTCAAATGAGGTGTGATTTATGGAAGAGATATCAAACAAAACAATAGCGGTTCTCCTGATGGCTGCAATAGTGGTCTCATTGGGCGGGACACTCATTACACTTAATAAGCTAACGCAACCTGGTTTTACAGGTGTATCAGGCCTTGCTGGTTCCAATACTACAGGGCAGGCAAGTGTCGAGGTTATCGAGATTACAGAAATCAGTTTTGTAGATGATACAGTTGATTTCGGTTCTGGGTTTGTTGCAGACACATGCTCATATTGTGAGATGGTAAGCAATGGTACCCGAGATGAGGCTTGCTGTGAAGGAGCAGGTACAGGCAATCTGTGGAATGATACAGCTAACTATCAGGATGGGCTTTTGCTCAGGAATGATGGGAATTATAACATGAGCCTTCAACTGAACAGCAGCACCAATGCTACTGAGATGTTCGGAAACAATGCGAATGCATCATTCCAGTTTCGGGCTGTAGCAGGATTTGATTCTGATCATCCAGGCAGTGATGATACTGTGAATTCATGCAACAGCGGGTTTATCTCAGGATGGCAGAACCTTACCCAGGGAACTCCACTTAATCTTTGCGGAGCACCAGGCACAGATTATGATTTCCTCTATAGTTCTTCTGAGGACGAGGTAGAGCTTGAGATCCGTGTGCAGATCCCAGACGATGCGCCAAAGCAGGCAAACACTGCAACGATCTATGTGATCGGTGAAAGTCCGCAATGAGGATCTTATTACTTTTTCTTTTACTTCCCTGTGTTCTGGGTGTTGGTTTGTCAAGCCAGCCCCTGGACGGGCCTATTCTTTTTGAACCAGGTAAAACATACACTATCAATTATGATATTGTTGGTGATGATGAGGTCAGTCTTTCCCTGAAGGAGGGATACCTGGGAGATATTGATATGAGGCCTTATGCAAGGCTTACAGAGATTGATGGAAAAAGCTTTTCCCTGATTCTCTCTTTTCCTGAGAATGCAACGATCTCTCAGGGAGGTATGCAGTCTGTTGTTGTGAGTGCGAAAGGGGAATCTGACAGTTCTGTGAATGTAGGAGGGACTGCTATCGTGCAAAAGACCGTGCCAATCCAGGTATATTTCCAGGAGAAGCGTATTAAATCCTCCATGAGGGCATCAGATATTAATATCAATGAGACTGGCCAGGTCGAGATACATGCTGAAAGCTGGAGCCACCAGGATATTGGGTCAATAAGCACTGAGATCGAGATAAGGGATTCTGAGGGTTCAGTCCTTGCTACCATGAGTGATAAGGATTCTTTACCAAGCGGAAAGGAAGTAACCCTGAGCGGTTCTTTTGATACCTCAGGCTGGGCAGCTGGTGATTACCAGGCTTTTGCTGATCTGTCCTGGGACGGGAATTCAACTGAACTTCAGGATGGTTTCAGGATAGGGTCATTGGAGGTCTCTATAATCAATTATACTGAAAGTGTATTGAGTGAAAACATAAACAAGTTCTTTATCAACATACAAAGCGGATGGAACAATGACCTGAAGGATGTATATGCAGTGGTGTTTGTTGATGGACAAAAGATGTTCAAGACTGCTAATTATGACATAGGTGCATGGGAGCAGGTCACCATGTCAGATTATCTTGATACAGAGGGTATAGAACCAGGGGTGCATGAGATCACTATCTCCCTGCATTATGGAGGGGAAAAGACTGTTGTCACAGACAGCCTTTCAGTTGAGAAACCTCCTGAGGAGGAACAGGCCCTTTCAACAACCAGCATAGTGGTGGTTCTTGCAGTTGCACTGGTACTCCTGATTGCGTTCAATGTATTCTGGTTCATGAGGAGATAGCATGAAGTTACATCACCTGCTGGGCTTTATCATTGGAGTTGCTATCCTTGTGATACTTGCAACATATTTTGGATATACCCATTTCTATCAGGCAGATGTGCAGACACTTGATATTCATGTTCAGGTGTCGGATTATCTTGGGATGCATACAGGAACGGATGCATTGTGGTTTGGCACAGTAAGTCCTGGCAGCAGTGGGAAAAGGTATCTTAACCTTACTAATCCCAAGCCTTATCCTGTGGTAGTGGACTTCTCTGTTGATGGGCTTGTTGCAGGATGGATGCGGGTGTCTGAGAATGAATTCGTGCTTGAGCCAGAGGAAGCAAAGAAAGTAAGTGTATTTGTCAAGGTTCCGGAAACCGCATCATATGGGAATTATACAGGCAAGTTGCATGTCACCTTTCGCAGAGACTGAGGTATATGCTTGCCCAGAGCATTGATTCGTCTGTTATGTAGAAAAGCCGTCTGAATGGTTTGCCTTCTTTGTCAAGGACTTCAAGAAAATTCTTATGTTCTTCTATAAGATCTGTATATCTTTTGAGGTAGGTGTTGAAATCCTTCTTCGAAACTTCTCTTATCAACTGCAGGAAGAGGGATCCTATGTGCATCCATAGGCTGTCGTCTTCATAACCTGGTGCAAGGATGCTTGCTTTTATCTTCTTTCCTGCATCTGTCTTGGTGTATGCAAGGGGGTAGGGTGATTCAAGGCCTTCCTTTTGAAGGTTTTTCATTGCTGAACGAAGCATCTTCTTATCAGTTATCACTCCTGACCAGAAAGGGAATATGTTTGCGTCGCCTGAGATGATGTCACTTCCTTCTTCGTCCCTGAAATACTCGCCGTTCCAGAAATTGAAAAGCAGAAGTTTCTCATACCTGAATTCGCGGACAGGGTTGTAGAAGGAAAGCTCATTGAGGTCTTTTGAGAGCATGGCTACCATGGTATTGTCATAGCAGCAACTGTTCCTGATGTAATGGTCTTTTATTGAAGAGAAATGACCTGATTTTACCATGCCGTTTGACTTGTCTATGACCTGGCGGTAATAGTGGTTCAGCTGGTCGATAAGGAATCCCTTGTACTTTTCAAGCAAAGAGCGTGCGTCTGCTATTCTGAGGCAGTGTATGAGGCTTGGGAGGGAATCTACTGCAAAGCGTGGAAAATCAAAGGGAACATCTGATATGGCTACTGATACCCGGTTGTGTTTCTGGTAGCAGGAGAGACAGTATTCCAGGGTGGAATAGACTTCTTTTTCAAAGCCAAGGTCCAGGAGTGGCTGGATGCACCAGGAAAAATCCCTTATGTAGAAGCTTTTGAAATGGCCGTTACTTACCTGGAAATATTTCCCGTTAAAGCAGTCCTTTATTATCTCTCGGCAGATCTCCTGGGCATCGCCCTGGTATCGGGAAAAGCCTCTAAGTCTTACCTTGATGCTGCGTTTTGCCATGCGTGCCCCTTCACGGGCTATTATGAATCGTTCTATCATTTTTTCATGAAACTTATGCCGTAGTTGAAAAGGTAGATGAGGCCTGTGAATGTTACTATGAGGTCACGGGAACGAAGGATCGTACTGAATGCGACAGCATCTGCGCTGTTCATGTAGGTCATTCGTGTTATTGTCACCTGCCCTCCTTCAAGTGCTCCCAGTGCGGCGGGTATTGGGACAATGTATGCAATCGCTACCACTGCTATGACAAGGAAAAGGATACTTATTGGTGCATTGTATCCGAAGGTGAGCAAAAGGAGCTTGTATTCTATGAACATGAAGATCCAGGCTGTAAAACTTACAGTAAGTGCAAGCATGAAGACAAGCCTCTTTTTTCGAAAGAAGAATGAGATCCTTTTTTCGATCTCTCTTACGCTGTATTCATGCCTGTAGACAAACCTTGAATTTATGAACCTGAGGGCGCGGAATGCAGGCATGAGGATGGGTTTTTCAGTAAGGTTTCGGTAATAGAAGAAAGCGAGTGCCATTATCGCTATGATCGTACCTAGGGTGATTGTAAGGATGGTGTTTTGGGGTAATGCAAGGTGGAGTACCAGGAAGATAAGTCCTATGATGGAGAAGATGACGTTCATTGTGGCTTCGATTGATTTGTCGATAAGGACAGATGTGAGACCTTTCCTGTATTCTATGTTGTTCTTGTTCAGGAGAAAGGCTTTTGCACCTTCGCCTCCTGTTATGGGAACTGGAGAGAGGTAGGCTATGGAAAAGCCGCTTGTGTATATGAAGAAGAGTTTGGTAAAATTGATTTCCTGTCCCATGGAGAAGAGGATGAGATACCATCTGGTCACAAGGCATAGGATTATGAAAAAAGAGGTCAGAAGGTAGGGGAGGAGCCAGATCCATTGTGCTTTCAGGAATGCTGTGAAGATTGTGGAGGGGCCAGTATTCTTGATGATCGAAAACAGAAGGATAAAACCAAGGCTGAGCCATACAAGAACACTGATCTTCTTGAAATCCATGATAAATCTCCAGAATGTTCACATATAAAAATATGACGGGCCAGGGAAGATTCGAACTCCCGATCTACAGCTTAGGAGGCTGTCGCATTATCCAGGCTATGCTACTGGCCCATAGGATAGGCGGTTTTGATTATCTTTAAATATCTTTTGCTACTCATGATGTATATGATAAAATGCTATCCTGAAGATTTTGTTGTTGAAGAGATACCTAATTATGAACTGGGGAAGGGCAAATACATGTATTTCCTGGTCGAGAAGAGGAATTACACCACTATGCGGGCTCTTGAGCATGTTGCCCGTGCTTTCAGGATAAAGACAAAACAGATAGGATATGCAGGGATAAAGGACAAATATGCGGTGACTCGCCAGTATATCTCAGTATTGAGAGGGAAGGAGTTCTCAGAACGTGACCTTAAGGTCAGTTTTGCAGGTTATCGTGACAGGCCACTCACGCTTGGGGATTTATGGGGCAATGCATTTGAGATAGTTATCAGGGATATAGATGCTATCAGGCCAAGGGAGAGGTTTGTCAATTATTACGGGGAGCAGAGGTTCAGTCATTCGAATGCAGAGATAGGGAAGGCATTGATAAAGGGCAATTTCTCGGAGGCATGCACCTTGTTATTGAACGGGCATGGAGAATACGAGGAGAAAATAAGGGAGCATCTCGGGAGGCTTCCAAATGATCATGTAGGGGCTCTGAGGACCTTGCCTGAAAAGCTTTTGCTGTTGTTCGTGCACAGCTACCAGAGCAGATTGTGGAATTGGCTTGCAAAGGAGGTTGTCGAGGCTGGAAAGGAATATGAGAGGATACCTTTGCTGGGTTTTGACACTGAGATATCTGATCCTTACTTATCAGGGCTGGTTTCTTCTATCCTGGAAAAGGAAAGGGTAAGCCTGCGGGATTTCATTGTAAGAAAGATCCCTTCACTCACATGTGAGGGTGATGAGCGTGACCTTTACAAGAGATTCCATGACCTTGAGATAGGTGAGATTGTCGACGGTAACTGTACTGTCTCTTTCAAGCTGGAAAAGGGCGCTTATGCGACAGAGGCCCTAAAGGCTTTGATGACGTTTGAATAGACTATCTTCGGGTCATTTGGTGATGCATCTATCTCTATCAGTAATCCTTTGTTCCTGTAGAAATCAATCAGAGGCTGGGTCTTTTTGTGGTATACCTCAAGCCTGTGCTTCACTGATTCAGGCTTGTCGTCTTCCCGTTGAATGAGCTCTCCCTGGCAGAGGTCGCACTTGTTCTCTTCTTTTGGTTTCATGAAAAGAAGGTTGTATACTGCTTTGCAGTTGCTGCAGATCCAGCGTGAAGCGATGCGATCTATCACTGTCTCGTCGGGCGCCTTGAGGTCGATCACCTTGTCAATCTTTATGCCTTCTTTCTCAAGCGCTTCTGCCTGCTCGATATCACGGGGGAAACCGTCAAGGATATATCCGTTGCATCGGGTGATACGTTCTTTCAGAAGTGAGAGGACTATACTGTCCGGGACCAGGTCTCCTGAATCCATGTAGGATTTTGCCTGAAGGCCTAATTCAGTCTTGTTCTTTACAGCTTCCCTGAGAAGATCTCCGGTGGATATATGGGCTATGTCCATCTCTTCTTTTATCATCTCAGTGATAGTTCCTTTGCCGACACCTGGCGGACCAAACATTATGAGTCTCATGTTGGTTTTTCTGGAGCAGTTGTTATTAAGTTTTATGGTTATTTGGAGTTTTTTGAAGAGGACGCAGTAAAATTTGTTATCGGCAGGTTTTTAAAGATGATATACTGAAAGAATAGCATGGCTTCGTTGATTTTTGATCTTGACAATACGCTTATCGATTTCATGAGATTCAAGAGGTTCTCATGCGAGGCTGCAATCGATGCCATGATTGATGCAGGGCTTTCCATGGGAAAGGAAGAGGCATTGGATAAGTTATATTCATTGTACCAGGAGGAAGGGATTGAAGACCCTCTCATTTTCCAGAAATTTCTCAATGAAGTCGGAAACATGGATTACAGGATGCTTGCTTACGGGATTGTTGCGTACAGGAGGGTGAGGACTGCTTTTCTCAGGCCTTATCCAAGGGTTGCATCAACATTGAGGGAGTTGCGGAGAAGAGGGTATACTTTGGCAATCCTTTCAGATGCGCCTAAACTGAAGGCATGGATAAGGCTTACAAATATGGGGCTTGATAATCTCTTTGATACTGTGGTCGCTTATGAGGATACTGGTGTCCATAAACCTGGAAAGGAGCCGTTTCTTCTTATACAGGAAAAGGTCCCTGGTGAGTGCGTCATGATAGGTGATAATCCTGAGCGTGATCTTGCAGGAGGAAGGGCGAGCGGGATGAAGACTTGTTTTGCGCGTTATGGTTCTGATAAGAAAGAGGCGGAAGCTGATTATGTGATTGATTCGATAGAAGAGTTGCTTGATATTTTCTAAATATTTTTAAATCAGATGCGCCTCAATTAAGTCATGCTATTCTTGAAAGGGTTACTCATGGGATTCTCTGATATAATCCCTGGGGTTTCAGGAGGGACGATGGCGCTTGTCCTTGGTGTATATGAGAGGCTGATGAAGGCGCTTGGCAATATTAACCTGAGGTTTGTTATCTATCTTCTATATTATCTTCGTACGAAAAAGAAAAGATACCTGCGTGATGCGAAAAAGGCTTTCCTTGATATGGATCCATATTTTCTTCTCTTGCTTGGAAGTGGCATATTTGCGGCGATTGTTGCAGGCTCTTTTTTTATCCCGATGCTGATGGAAAGATTCCCTTCATTGATGTATGCTTTCTTTTCAGGATTGATAATAGGATCAATAATCACGATATCTTACAAGAGAAAATGCAGTGTAAATTCTTTTGCAGCAGGGGTTCTAGGTTTTGCAGCAGGCTTTTTTGTGACCAGTCTTGAATGGCTGATATCATCTCATAATCTGGGGATAATCTTTCTCAGCGGGTTTCTTGCGGTATGTGCAATGCTTCTTCCTGGTGTGAGCGGGTCTTTTGTCCTCCTGATGCTGGGGCAATACGATTTCATGCTTACAGCACTGCATGAGATAAGGTTTCCTGTTGTATTGATGTTCATTGCCGGAGGGATTCTTGCGCTTGTATCGATGTCAAGGGTAATATCTTATTTCCTGAGACGGTTCCATGAGCAGACACTCTTTTTTTTGGTGGGGCTTATGGCAGGTTCGGTAAGGCTTCTTATGTCAAACATAGATATATCTCCTGGGGTTTTTGTTATTGGAGGAGTAGGTCTTTTGCTGGTTATAGTACTTAATAGATTATAGCTTTATTGATCACATTGTGGAGCAAGTGCAAGGCTTTCTCTTTCCGGTCCTGGATTGCTTATTTTTCTCATATGCTGGTTGATCATCTTAAAAAGGATGGTATCCGTGTTATAGGATTGTATCTTGTTGAGATAGTGCATTCGTGCTGGACATTGTTGTGATGATACTGCTCATGCATCAATTCCTGTAGATTATGAAAGGCACATCATTTCCTTCTTTTGCAAGCTCTTTTGCCTTGTACATTGCAGTGTCTGCTTCCTGTATTAGCCTGTCCATTATCATTTCAGTTGGTTCGGCCTCATTTTTATAGATGCTTACTCCTATACTTGGGCTTATATAGGATATCATCTCATCTCCGATCTTGTATGGCCTGGACAGTGCGGCTTTTATCCTATGGGCTGATTCTTCGAATTGGCCTTGGGGGAGGAGTACACAAAATTCATCACCGCCCTGCCTGTATAAATAGTCGCTTTCACGTATGCTTGATCTGAGCCTTTGGGCGACTTCAACGAGAATCTCGTCTCCTGCCTTATGGCCATGATTGTCATTGACTGTCTTGAAATTATCGATATCTATGTAGAATATGCTTTTTTGTTGCTTGTCTCTCTTTCCCCTTGCAATCTCTTTTTGGAGGTGCTCGAAGAGACTTTTCCTGTTATAAAGCCCGGTGAGGGAATCTGTATAGGCAAGCTCATGGAGCTTTTGCTCATTTCTCTTTCGGCTGATATAACTCTCAATCATGTGGGCAGAGGTCTCAAGAAGATTTATATCTGCATCTTCCCATTGGTAAGGGGTTTTGTCTTCAAAACCTATATGCCCGTACCATTCTTCATTGACAAATAACGGGATTGCAATGATCGATTCAATACCCTGATATTTCAGTTGGTCCTTTTCCATGAAATCCTGTGTCAGCCCCTTGAGTGTTATGCCCCTGGGAAGATGTC
Source organism: Candidatus Woesearchaeota archaeon (assembly GCA_046496745.1). GTDB lineage: Archaea > Nanobdellota > Nanobdellia > Woesearchaeales > JACJVW01 > JBNJGT01. The sequence continues at coordinate 33,027 of JAWOGQ010000020.1, forward strand.
TTTGCCATGTGGGGCGTTTGCTATAATCTATCTCTTTTATTCCAGGTCTTATTCCTGGGGCACATGCTTCGTATCTATTATAACCGAGATTGCCTTCATTTTCTATGAGGTTCACACGGCTACAACCTGATGTGACTTGAAGGATGCTTATGCACTCATCAAGGGTTTTTTGTTCTTCTTGACTTGACATGAGGAGCTTAGAGCATTCATTGATTGCTTTCTCGTATTTCAATCTCTTGTTGATCTCCTGGTTCTTGTTCATTATCTCGGTGATATCACTGAAGGATCCGATTATCTTGTCTTCCTTTTTCATGAGCCTGTCAGTGAATATGATCCTATCACCATACCTTGTCTTGAGGGTGACCTGAAAATCATTCAGAGAAC